>NZ_JAWIRU010000019.1:0-79804 GCF_036320025.1 Stenotrophomonas sp. SMYL86 | reverse complement strand
CCGGCCCCGCGCGCCCCCCCGCCCCAGCGCCCCCCCCCCCGCCCCCGCGGCGCCCCCCCCCCCCCCCCCCCCACTACCGGGTCACGTCAGCGCTTCTTCTTCGCCTTGCCCTGCTCGGCCGGGCCGATGGTCTGCTCCAGCCAGCGCTCGCTTTCGGCCAGCATGGTCATGATCGACTCGCGTGCACGGTAGGCATGCGATTCGTTCGGCAGCATCACCAGACGCGCGGTACCACCCAGGCCCTTCACTGCGGCGAACATGCGCTCGCTCTGCATCGGGAACGTGCCGGAGTTGTTGTCGTCCACGCCGTGGATGAAGAGGATCGGATCCTTGATCCTGTCGGCGTAGTTGAACGGCGCCATCTTCTGGTAGACGTCCTGCGCCTGCCAGTAGTTGCGCTCCTCGGCCTGGAAGCCGAACGGCGTGAGCGTGCGGTTGTAGGCGCCGCTGCGCGCGATGCCCGCCTTGAACAGGCGCGTATGCGCCAGCAGGTTGGCGGTCATGAACGCACCGTAGGAATGGCCACCAATGGCGATGTGATCGCGATCGGTCACGCCACGGCGCACCACTTCATCCACGGCTGCCTGCGCGTTGGCCACCAACTGTTCGATGTAGGTGTCGTTCGGCTCCTTGTCGCCCTCGCCGATGATCGGCATCGACGGGCTGGCCAGCACCACATACCCCTTGGCCAGGAACGCCTGCGGGCCCCAGTAGCTGACCGCATTGAAGCGGTACGGCGAATCGGTCACCTGGCTGGCCGCAGCCGCACTCTTGAACTCGCCCGGGTAGGCCCACATCAGCAGCGGCCGCGGGCCGTCGCGCTTCGGGTCGTAGCCCGGCGGCAGCAGCAGGGTCGCGGTCAGGTCGACGCCATCCTTGCGCTTGTAGCGGATCTGCTCCTTCTGCACGCCCTTCAACTGCGGCAGCGGATGCGCGAAGTGGGTCAGCGCACGCGGTGCAGCACCGGCATCGGCCAGCGACTGCACGTAGAAGTTGGCCGGCTCATCCGGGCTCTCGCGGCTCAGCAGCAACGAGCTGGCCTGGTTGTCCAGCAGCGCCACCGGCAGCGCATAGCTCGGCGCCTGCGAGTGGAACAGGCGGGTGGCCTTGCCCGTGGCGACGTCGAAGCGGTCCACGAACGGACGATCGCCTTCCGGCGATGCACCGGCACCGGCCAGATACAGGCTGCTGCCATCGGCGCTGGTCTGCAGCAGCGAGCGGCCGCGGTCGTCGCTGGACAACAGCGGCCGGCCCGGATCGGAATAGCGGTCCTGCCCGTCGCGATCCCACAGCAGGCGCGGCTCGGCGCCGGCATTGTCCGGGGCGATCAGCCAGGTCCTGGTCTTGCGCGTCTTCCACCACGACTCGGTCAGCAGGGCCAGGTCGCCACGGCCCCAGTTGATGCCCACCAGACGGCTGCCGAGCTGGGCCAACGTGACCGGCGGCTTGTCGAACGGCGCAGCCTGCATCAGCACCGCATCGCGCACCTTGGCCTCCCTGTTCGGGTCGCCGCCGTCCTGGGCTTCGGCCCAGACCAGCGTGGCATCGGCATCACCACGCCAGCTGATATCGCGCACGCCGGTCACTTCAGCGTCGTTGCCGGTCGGCAGACCTTCCACCAGCGGACGCACGGCCACGGTGTGCACCAGCTTGCCGCTGGCCCGGTCGATCACTTCAATGCGGCGCGGGAAACTGCTCACCGGCACCACGTAGGAATACGGCCGCTGCACCGGCTGGCGCAGCACGAAGCGGCCATCCGGCGACACCGAGAAGCCCATGAAGATGCCGGCCGCGCCGATCGCGCGGGTGTTGCCATCCAGGCTGACTTCCATCGGCTGGGTGGTGGCGTAGTAATCGAACTGGCGCGCGTCGGCCTCGTTCTTCAGCAGATCCTGGTAGGTACGGATCGACACCACGCCGCCACCCTGGCTGGTCTGCTGCACGGCCGGACCGGTCGGGATGCCATCGGCGGCCGGAGCCGCACCGAGGTTGGCCGGGCGGGTGAACACCACCAGACCGCGGCTGTCCGGCAGCCACTGGTAGCCACTGCCGATCACCGTGTTCAGGCCAGCAACGAGGCGGCGGGCGCTGCCGCCGGCCACGTCCACCAGCCACAGTTCATTGGCGCCACTGGCAGCATCGACCTGGTTGAAGGCCAGCCACTTCTGGTCCGGCGACCACATCACACTGGCGATCGACAGCGTGGCCGGCAGGCCGCTGATCTGCCGTTCCTTGCCGTCGGCCACGTTCATCAGCCACAACTTCTCGCCGAAGCTGAAGCGGCTGTCGGAGAACGTGCGCGGGTTGATGCGAAGGCCGGCCAGCTTCAGCTCCGGCTGCGCCACCACCTGGATCGACGGCAGCGACGGCATCTGCATCATCGCGGCCACGTCGCGGCGCGGCGACAGGTACAGCGAGGGCGCGCGCGGCGCGTCCACCACCGCCTGCAGCGCCGCCGACGGCAGTTCGTAGCCGGTGGCGCCCTGGGCCTGTACCTGGGCGGGCTGCGGGGACGCGGCCCAGGCCAGCGGGGCCACCGCCAGCAATCCCATCGACAGGACCAGGCCGGTCCAGCGCCGTGTGCGGCGCGCGTGCATGCTCATCGTTCCACCTGTGTGATGCGTGAAAACACCGACCTTAACAGGCCGTGCACGTGATCCCACCTGCCGATGGTTGGGTCATCCGGATGTCACGCCGGGGCCGCGATATAATGGGGGTTCTCCCCTGCCGAGGGGCGCTGCGACCGGATCCCATGAGGCCCGGCCAGGCTCGGTAAGGTGGCTTTGTAACAACGGCGCCCGGCTAGATGCGAGCACCCGCTCGCCCACAACCGGAGCACACGAATGAACGCTGTTGCCAAGACCTTCTCCACCGAAGGTGATTACAAGATCCGCGACATCACGCTGGCCGACTGGGGCCGCAAGGAACTGGACATCGCCGAGCACGAAATGCCGGGCCTGATGTCGATCCGCCGCAAGTACCAGGCCGAGCTGCCGCTGAAGGGCGTGCGCGTGACCGGCTCGCTGCACATGACCATCCAGACCGCCGTGCTGATCGAGACCCTGAAGGACATCGGTGCCGACGTGCGCTGGGCCTCGTGCAACATCTTCTCGACCCAGGACCACGCCGCTGCCGCCATCGCCGCCACCGGCACCCCGGTGTTCGCCTGGAAGGGCGAAACCCTGGAAGAGTACTGGGACTGCACCCTGGACGCGCTGACCTTCACCCTGGCCGACGGCACCTTGACCGGCCCGGAGCTGGTGGTCGACGACGGTGGTGACGTGACCCTGCTGATCCACAAGGGCTACGAGCTGGAAAACGGCAGCGACTGGGTCAACACCGCCTCTGCCTCGCACGAAGAACAGGTCATCAAGAACCTGCTCAAGCGCGTCGCCAAGGAGCGCCCTGGTTACTGGGGCCGCGTGGTCAAGGACTGGAAGGGCGTCTCCGAAGAGACCACCACCGGCGTGCACCGCCTGTACCAGCTCGCCCAGGCCGGCACCCTGCTGATCCCGGCGATCAACGTCAACGACTCGGTCACCAAGAGCAAGTTCGACAACCTGTACGGCTGCCGCGAGTCGCTGGCCGATGGCCTGAAGCGCGCGATGGACGTGATGCTGGCCGGCAAGGTGGCCGTGGTCTGCGGCTACGGCGACGTCGGCAAGGGCTGTGCGGCCTCGCTGCGTGCCTACGGCGCGCGCGTCATCGTCACCGAGATCGACCCGATCTGCGCCCTGCAGGCGGCGATGGAAGGCTATGAAGTCAACACCATCGAATCGACCCTGGGCCGTGCCGACCTGTACGTCACCACCACCGGCAACAAGGACATCATCCGCATCGAGCACCTGAGCGCGATGAAGGACCAGGCCATCGTCTGCAACATCGGCCACTTCGACAACGAGATCCAGGTCGATGCGCTGGTGTCGTTCGCCGGCATCAAGCACGTCAACATCAAGCCGCAGGTGGACAAGTACATCTTCCCGAACGGCAACGCGATCTTCCTGCTGGCCGAAGGCCGCCTGGTGAACCTGGGCTGCGCCACCGGCCACCCGAGCTTCGTCATGTCCAACAGCTTCGCCAACCAGACCCTGGCACAGATCGACCTGTGGGCGAACAAGGACAGCTACGAGAAGAAGGTCTACCTGCTGCCGAAGAAGCTGGACGAAGAAGTGGCCCGCCTGCACCTGGAAAAGATCGGCGTGAAGCTGACCACCCTGAGCCAGGAACAGGCCGACTACATCGGCGTGCCGGTGGAAGGCCCGTTCAAGCCGGACCACTACCGCTACTGATGCCTGCGCGGTGCCGGCCAGCGGCCGGCACTACCGGTGCATGCAACACACGGAACGGGCGCCTTCGGGCGCCCGTTCTGCGTTCGCGTGTGGCCGTACACCACGTATCCACGCATGGCGTGGATCTACTGATCGTCCGGCCCCAGTAGATCCGCGCCATGCGTGGATATCCCCCAGCCAACCCACAGTAGATCCACGCCATGCGTGGATGTTCCCCACCGGAGCGGGAACAATAGCCTCGGTCAAGGCAACACCCCTGCCCCGCGCTAGGATGCCCCCATGACTCCGGCCATCAACCTGCTCAAGCGCGAGAAGATCGCCCACACCGTGCGCAGCTACGTGCACGACGCCCACGCCGAATCGTATGGGGGCGAGGCCGTCGACAAGCTCGGCCTCGACCCGGCCCAGGTGTTCAAGACCCTGCTGGCCAGCACCGAGACACACGAGCTGCTGGTGGCGATCGTGCCGGTGGCCGGCCAGCTGGACCTGAAGGCGCTGGCCGAAGCAGCCGGCTGCAAGAAGTGCGAAATGGCCGCGGCCGATGCCGCGCAGCGCGCGACCGGTTACCTGGTCGGTGGCATCAGCCCACTCGGGCAGAAGAAGCGCCTGCGCACCTTCCTGGACGCCAGCGCACTGGCACTGCCCAACCTGCATGTCAGCGCCGGTCGCCGCGGCCTGGAAGTGGAACTGGCGCCGGCCGACCTGCTGCGGCTGACTGCCGGCCACTACGCTGCCATCGGCAAGTCACGCTGATGCGCTGGCCGTGGTCTGCAGCACCGATACCCCGGCTCGACGATGCACAGGCCGATGTGCTGCTGCAGGACCTGTTGTCGCGCGATGCAACGCGCATCACCGATGCCGCGCGTACGGTCGCTCGGCTGTTCAGCGCCTCATCGTTGGACGCGCTGGTCGCGCATGTGGATACGATCGAACGCAGCTGCCAAGGCATCGCCCTTGGCGGCATGCTGATCAGCAACCAGGCGCACCTCAAGGCGGCCCTGCAACGGCTGCGCTACTGGCAGGCACGCGAAGGCTGCCTGTGCGCGCTCTACCCATCCTATGTGTTCTTCAGCCCCGAGCCGCTGCTGGAACAAGGTCACGTGCAGCTGCGTGCACGGGGCGAAGCGGAGGACGGCTGGGGCGAATGCTACCGGCTGACATGCACCTGCTGCGCGCAGCAATGGAGCGCGACCGAGCGCGAATACCACTACACCTGGTGGGAGTGGAAGCCCGAGCCCGCCCTGCAGACGCCTTAGTTGAGCTTGAACGTGACCGTGCCGCGTATCAGGCTCATGCTTGGTGCCTTGCCTGCCGCTTCACGCTCGTAGCGCCAGTCACGCGCGTGCTTGAGCGCCGCCGCATCGAGCAGCGGGTAGCCGCTGGATCGGGACAGGATGATCGCCTGGGTCTTGCCCTGCGCATCCAGCAGCAGCATCAGCTCGACACCTCCCTGCTGGGCCTCGCGCATGGCGGCCGCAGGATACGTCGGGACCGACGAAAGTCGCCGCTGGTGCCAGCCTCCTTCCCGGGCAATCAACGGCGTGCTGGAAGAGAGTGGGCAACGTGCAGGCATCTGCAGGTCGAAGCCTGCAGCCCCTTGCGAAGGCCAGGTGGTGGCTGGCGCACCACAGGCGATCGCCGACACGCTCTGCAGCAACGACTGCTGACGCGAAAGCGCTGCAGCGTCATCCGCTTCCACATGGAACGTGCAGCGCCCCGACGTTGCCTGCGCCTGCAGTGAACCCACGCCGGCATCGCGGATCGGCGTCACGTCGGACAAAGCACCACAGGCAGCGCCTGCATCGTATTTTGCTGCAGAGCCCTCACACGCGGCCAGCAGGCCTGCGGCGACCCATGCGAACGGCATCCAACTGCGAACATCCATCCCTGTGCTCCCTGCGTTGATCCACCGCCATGGTAGCGCCCCGCTGCAATCTTCCCTGTTCACATGCCGACTGTCCGGCCGCAGCGTGGGCTCACGGCCGCCAGTTGGCGTTGTTCTCCCAGAACGCGACGGAGCGCTGGTAAGCCTCGCGATCCAGCGGCACACCGGAACCGCCCTCCTCCACGCCCAGTGCATTGCGCATCATGGTGATCGGCGCCATCGGTACTTCTTCGGGTTCGGCGGTGTAGATACAGCCGACGATGCCCCAGTCGGCCTCGATCGGTGAACCCTCCTTCGCCAGCTGCCCGGCGCTGTACAGGATCACCACCAGATAATTCGCGCGCGGCGACTCCACGCCCTCGAACCAGCGCACCAGCACCGGCAGTTCCTCGCGGTTGCGCGCCTCATAGCCGCTGCGCAGCTGGTGGCGGTTGGCGTCGGTGACCGGCACCGTCAGGCAACGCGTGCTGGTCCAGTTCTCGTAGACGAACAGCTTGCAGAACGGGGCGTAGCCGTCGAGCACCTTCAGCGGCGCGTGCGCATTGAGGTGTGCCTCGAACTGCTCGGCAGTACAGTCCTGGATGGTGTTGCCACGCGGCACGCGCGGGAACAGGCGGGGACGGGCGAAATCGGTGAGGACGATGGACATGGCGTGGCGTGGTCAGGAGTTCCACCGCACAGGGTAACCGCCCCGGAGGCAGGCAGGGTCGGATGCCGATGGTCACTGGCGCCCGCGTCCGGCTTGCAGCACCCTGCGGGCGACCCAATGCAAGGATCGCCGGCTCATGGATGTAGCACGCGCGTTGCCCCGTTCCGCCCACCGTCGGCGATGGCAGATCGTCCTGACCATCCTGCTGCTGGCGCCGCCATTGCTGTTCGCCGCCGCTCTGCTCTGGCCGCTGTCGGCACCGCCGTTGCCCGAGCCGGGCAACAGCCGCATGATCGTCAACGCGCGGGTGGTGGACGTCGCGCGCGGCCAGGTCAGTGAACCCACCACGGTCACCATCCGCAACGGCACGATCACCGCCGTCGGCGAAGGCATTGCCGATGCAGCGTTGCCGGTCTTCGACGCCGGCGGCCGCTGGCTGCTGCCCGGCTTCTGGGACATGCACACCCACGCCCTGCAGCTGTCGCCGCAGCTGCAGTTCCCGCTGATGCTGGCCAATGGCATCACCGGCACCCGCGACATGATGGACTGCCCGCAGGCTACCGATCCGCTGATCGCCTGCGTGGCCGACAAGCGCCGCTGGACCGCACAGGCCGTTGCCGGCCAGCAGGTCGCACCGCGCTTCGTGCAGATCGCCAGCTTCTATTTCGAAGATCCAGCGTTGGCGCCGGACACCGCGGCACAGCGTGCGCGCACGTACAGCGCGCGCGGTGTCGACGCGTTGAAGGCCTACAACCGGTTGCGTGCGGATACCTACCAGCGGCTGGCCAGCGAAGCGCGGCACCTGCATCGCCCGCTGGTCGGCCACCTGCCCAGGGCGGTTCCGCTGGAGGACGCGCTTCAGGCAGGCCAGCGCAGTTTCGAGCATGCGCACCTGTTCGTGCGTCATTGCTTCGACAACGCCGCCGCGTGGCGCGGCGGTACGCTGGATGGCGAAGATCCGACCGCACTGGCCGAACGCATGGTCGGTGGCTACCAGCCTTCCGTGTGCAATGAGGCGTTCGGCTTGATGCAGGCCAGCGGCGCCGCGTTCGTACCCACCCATGTCACCCGCGAAGAGGATGCGCGTGCGCGCGACCCCGCCTTCATCAACGATCCACGTCTGGCCTATCTCGATCCACTTTCGCGCTGGGCATGGCGCGATGATCTGACGGCCACCACCGAACGCTATCCTGGCCTGCGCGGCGAAGACGCGTTGAAGGCGTACTTCGAGCATGGACTGGCCCTCACCGGTGCCGCGCACCGTGCCGGCGTCAGCGTGCTGGTCGGCACCGATACCGGGCTGGGTGGCTTCCGCTATCACGAGGAACTGCAGTGGCTGCGGCAGGCAGGCCTGAGCCAGGCCGACGTGCTGCGCGCGGCAACGCTGCACGCGGCGCGTCATCTGGAGCTGCAGGCATCGCATGGCAGTGTCGAGGTCGGCAAAGCCGCCGACCTGGTATTGCTCGACGGCAACCCGCTGCAGGACACCGCCAACACCCGTCGTGTGCACGCGGTGCTGCTGGCCGGGCACCTCTACGACCGCTCGCGGCTGGATGCACTGCTCGCCTACACCCGCGCGCAGGCACGTTCACCGGCGGTGATGGCGCGCCTGCTGTGGGGCTTCATCACCAGCCCGGTCAGTGCCGAGCTGTAGCGGCAGCTACAACGCCATCCGTTCACGCAGCTCCCGCGCCTGCCGCCGCGACACTTCCACCTCGCTGCCATCATCCAGCGCCAGGTCATAGCCGTCGCCGATGCTGGGCGACACCCCACGGATACGGCGCAGGTTGACCAGTGTGTTGCGGTTGGCGCGGAAGAACAGATCCGGCGGCAGGCGTGCCTCCAGCGCGCTCAGGCTGCGGGTCAACAGGGCGTTCTGGTCGCGGAACCACAGCCGCGTGTAGTTGCCATCCACCACCAGCCGGCGGATCTCCGAGACCGCGACGAACCAGCAGCGTTCGCCCTCGCGCACGAACACCTGGTCCTGCGCGCCCAGCGTGCTGCGCGGCTCCGGCGTTTCGCCCGCCACCACCTCGCGCTGGCGCGCCCGCTGCAACGCTTCCAGCAAGCGCGGTGCCTCGACCGGCTTCACCAGATAGTCCAGCGCATTGGCCTGGAACGCGCGCACCGCGTAGGTGTCGTAGGCAGTAACGAAGATCACCGCCGGCACCGTCTCCAGCCCATCCAGCACATCGAAGCCACTGCCGGAGGGCATCTGCACATCCAGCAGCACCAGGTCCGGCGCCAGTGTGGCGATCGCCTCGCGCGCGGCCGGCACATCGTCGGCCTCGCCCACGCACTGCACCCACGGCAGCGCCGACAACAGCGTGCGCAGCTCCTGCCGCGCCAGCCGCGCATCATCAACGATCAATACGCGCAGCACGCCACTCATTGCGGAATCTCCAGCAGGGCCTGCATGCGGTCGCCGACCGGCTGCAGGGTGAAACGACCTTGCGTACCGAGCTGCGCACGCAGGTAGGCCAGGCCGACGCCATGCCCAGGGGTGGGCTCGTTGGCGCTGCCCAGCGGATTGTCCACCTGCAGGCGCAGCACGTCATTGTCCAGCGTGGCACGGATCTGCACCTCGCCGCCGCCGGGGCGGCTGGCGATGCCGTGCTTGATCGCGTTCTCCACCAGCAGCTGCAACGCCATCGCAGGCAGCTGCGCCTGCATGGCATCGGCATCGATCTGCTGCCGCACCTGCAGGCGCTGCTCGAAGTGGATCGCCTCGATGGCCAGATAGTCGTCGACCACCGCCAGTTCCTCGGCCAGCGTGACCTGCTCGCTGCGGTTGTGCGCCAGCGCCTGGCGCAGCGTGCGCGACAGGCGGGTGACCATGTCGCGCGCACGCTCAGGATCTTCCAGGATCAGCGCACGCAGGTTGTTCAGCGCATTGAACATGAAGTGCGGGTTGAGCCGCGCACGCAGCGCATCGCGTTCCAGCGCAATGCGCCCGGCTTCGGCGCGCAGGCGGGCCAGTTCCGCCCCGCGTATCCGGCGCAGGCTGTGCAGGCTTGCCCAAAGCGCTGCCCACAGGGCCAGCATCACCGCAGTGGTGTACCAGTAGAGCAGCAGCGCCTTGGGGCTGAAGTCGGCCGTCTGCCGCCCCAGGCTCACCCAGTTCCAGGCCAGCGCCGAGTGCAGCGCGATGTTCACCAGCAGCTGCGCCACTGCCGCGCCCAATGCCACCGACAGCGCCAGCCGCAGCAACAGCCCGGCCGTTCCGCGCGCCCACCAGTCTGCACGCAGCGCCAGCGCGCGGATGGCACCGCTGCATCCGAACAGGGCCAACGCCAGGCCCAGCGTGATCAACACGCCTGCGCTTCCGGCATCGCTGAAATAGGCTTGGCGCAGGCCGATTCCGGCAACGCCATAGAGCGCCCATACCAGCGCATTGAGCAGCCAGAAGCGTACCGTCGAGGAGGAATCCGGCATGTCCATTCCGAGGCGTGTTGAAACTCAGTGGTGGCGGTCGAGGAAGGCCTGCACCTGTTCCTGCAACCAGCGCGGATCATCCCACATCAGGAAGTGGAAACCCTGCGCGCTCATCGCGATCTGTACGCCCTGCAGTTTCGCGTACTGGGCCTGGAACACCGCCCGGGTGCCGGCCTCGGTGCCGCCCATCGGCTGGTAGCCGGCCCAGCTGCCCAGCACCAGCGTCGGTGCGGCGATCGAGGCGATGCTGTCACGCAGGTCAGTGGTCATCACCGCATGCATGGCATCGGCCGTGGTCTGGCGGTCGCTGTCTTCGCCCCAGCGGCCCAGTTCGGCCTGGCGCTGCGGATCGCGGGTCATGCCCGGCAGGCCCGCCTTCAACTGCGCCTGCCATTGCGCGGCGTCGGCGGCCAGCATGCCCTTGCGCAGCTGGTCGGCCACCGGCCGCACGCTGTCAGCGGTGGCCTTCGGGTCACGCGCGGCCGGCAGGAATGGCAGGGCGTCAACCACCACCAGCGCGCTGACCGCCTTCGGCTCGGCCTGCGCCATCTGCAGGCCCAGCAGGCCACCGAGGCTGTGGCCAACCACCACCACCGGCCCCAGATGCTGGTCATGCAGGTAGGCCAGCAGCTGCCCGCGCATCGCCGGCAGGAACTCGACCGGGCGCGGATCGGCCGCGAGCGCACCGGCAAAGCCGGGCAGCTGCACCAGATGGCACTGCACATCCTTCAGGGCCAGGCAGGTCTCGCGCCACACCTCGGCGCTGCTGTTGAGGCCGGGAATCATCAGCAGCGGGCGGCCCTTGCCGACCACCTCGACCTGCACCTTGCCCGCCGCCGGGGCGCTGGCGGCGTGCGCCGAGCCAGAGCCGAGCACGGCCATCGCCATGCCGATCATCGCCAGCCGGACCAGGGCCTTCATTGCATACCAGAGTGCCAGGAAGATCTTCATCGTCTGCTCCTTCGTCAGGTGGGTGGTGCCGGAATGGGCTCAGCGTGCCGCCGGCCACGGCACCCGGGGGGCGATTTCGGAGCAGCGGCCGATCGCCGGGGCGAACGGTCGCAGGCGGCTGATGATGTACGCCCGCAGAAATTGACAACATCCATCTTGATGAAGCGATATACTGATCCACACCCGCCGCTGCCGCCCGTGCCATGACCGCCATCAGCTTCGAGTTCTATCCGCCCAAGACCGACGAACAGCGCAGCCAGCTGGACCGCGCCGCGGCCAGGCTGAAGGACTACGGTCCCGAGTACGTGTCGTGTACCTTCGGCGCCGGTGGCTCGACCCTGAGCTATACCTCCGAGACCGTGCGCCACCTCAACCAGCACCATGGCTTCGATGCCGCACCGCATCTGTCCTGCGTCGGCGGCACCCGTCAGGAAATCCGCGAGCTGCTCAAGCTGTATCGCGCCATCGGCTGCCGCCGCCTGGTCGCGCTGCGCGGCGATCTGCCGTCGGGCATGGGTTTCCCCGGTGACATGCGCTATGCCGCCGAACTGATCGACTTCATCCGCGCCGAGCACGGCGATGCGTTCCATATCGAAGTGGGCGCGTACCCCGAAACGCACCCGCAGGCTTCCGACGCACTGGCCGACCTGAAGCATTTCAAGGCCAAGATCGACGCCGGTGCCGATGCGGCGATCACCCAGTACTTCTTCAACCCCGATGCCTACTTCCATTTCGTCGACGAAGTGCGGCGGCTGGGCGTGCAGGTACCGATCACGCCCGGCATCATGCCGATCGCCAACTTCAGCCAGCTGCGCCGCTTCTCCGAACAGTGCGGTGCGGAGATCCCGCGCTGGATCAGCCGCAAGATGCAGGCCTATGGCGATGATGCAGAGTCGGTGCGTGCATTCGGCACTGAAGTGGTGGCCAAGCTGTGCCAGCACCTGATCGAAGGCGGCGCACCCGGCCTGCACTTCTACACCTTGAACCTGGCCAAGCCGACCACTTCGGTGCTGAAGCTGCTGCAGGGCTGAAAGCACGGCGCGCAAGCGTGATCGGCGCTACCCTGCGAGGATGATCCGGCTTTCCTTCCTGCTGTTGCTGCTGCCGCTGTGCGTTCTGTCGAGCGCCGCCCACGCACAGTCCACGCGCCTGAACCGCTGCACCGATGCCCAGGGCCAAAGCGTCTACACCGACCGGCCCTGCGACAGCCTGGGCGCGCGGTCGCGGTTGCCACCGCCTGCGCCCGCCGGCAACACCCTGCAGCGCGACACCCTGGGGGCACGCTGCCCGCGGCGGCTGAGTGAACTGGTGGACGCGCTGCGCGTCGGCATCGTCAGCAACGATGTGAATCGGCTGTCCTCACTGTATCTGTGGGGCGCGGTTTCCGATGCGGGCGCGCAGCGCATCCTCGGCCAGCTGGAATCCTTGGCGCGGCGGCCCCTGGTGGACGTGGTGCCGGTGTATCCGTCACAGGCGCTGCCGCAATCGCAGGATGAGGATCAGAGCCCTGCCGCGTTGGGATCCGACCCTGTGGCCTCTGTGGCGCGGCATCCCATCGGCCTGCGCCTGGAGCAGACCCTGCCCGGCAGCGCGTCGCGCGCTTCGACGGTGCTGGGGTTGCGACGGCAATACGGGTGTTTCTGGATCACGCTGTGATCGCGAGCATCCATCCACGCATGGCGTGGATCTACTGCCTCCATCCCACACGGTAGCGCCGGGCCATGCCCGGCGAGCGAAGCAGCTTTACTCCGGCCACAGCGCGCGGATGGCGGCGATGCCCTGCCCACCATGGCGACGCGCTTCGGCGATGTGACCGCGGCCCATGCCGCCCAAGGCGTAGATTGGCAGTGACACCTGCGCGCGCAGCTCGGCGAACGCGTTCCAGCCCAGCGGCACGGCATCGGGATGACTGGCCGTGGCCTGCACCGGGCCCAGCACGGCGAAGTCGCAGCCCAACCGCTGTGCGGCCTGCAGCTGCTGCAGGTCATGGCAGGACGCGGCCACCAGCTGGCCTTCGGGCAGCGGACGCTGCGACAACTCCAGCAGCTGCTCGCTGCCCAGGTGCACCCCAACGCCCAGTACGCGCGCGCGTTCGATATCGCGGTTGAGCAGCCACTGCACCCCGCTGCGACGATGCGTGCGCACGGCCTGTTCGACCATCGCCTGGCGCTGCGGATGTGCCGTCGGCAACCGCAGCTGGATGCGCTGCTGGCCCGCCGCCACCGCGCGCTGCAGCTGCTCATGCCAGTGCTGCACGCCGTCGGCGTCATCGGACGGCGCCGGGGTGATCAGGTAGCTGTCGGGTTGGCGCAGCGCGGCCACCACCGGCAGATCGGCCGGTGGCATCGAATAGCGACCAAGTTTATCCGGCGCCACCCAGGTAATGGCCTGGCCCTCGCGGCCACGTGGCGTCCCCTTCCAGCTGCGCACGTGGCGCACTTCCAGGGTCAGGTGCTTGTCCGGGTAGCGCTGCGGCACATCCATCAGCCATTCGCCGACATCGGCTTCGATGCCCAGTTCCTCGCGCAGCTCGCGAACCAACGCCTGCTCGGAGGTCTCGCCGGATTCGCGCTTGCCGCCGGGGAACTCCCACAGGCCGGCCATGTCGCGGTTCTCGGTACGACGGTTGAGCAGCACGCGGCCACGGGCGTCGGTGATGACGGCGGCCACGACGTGGATCGATCGGGTGGGGGGAGCCATGGGGGAAGCATGCCCAGAACAGGGCGGCCCGCGCAATCTCGGATCGGGCCGGATCAGCCCCACGAAACAGCCGCCATGAAAAAAGAGCCCCGCTTTCGCGGGGCTCTTCGGGGTCAGCTCAGCTGGCCGTGGCAGTGCTTGTACTTTTTGCCACTGCCGCACGGGCATGGATCGTTGCGGCCGATCTTCGGCTCATCGCGCTGCGCCTGTGCAATGCCCTGCTGGGCAGCCTGCACCTGCGCGGCTTCCTCGTCGGCGCTGTAGCCGCCCACGTCCTGGTGCTGGAACTGCGACTGGCTCAGGCGCGCTTCGGCCTGCTGGCGTTCGGCTGCTTCCAGCGCCTGCACTTCCTCGTCGCTGCGGATGCGCACGCGCGACAGCAGGGTCACCACTTCGCGCTTGACGTTCTCCAGCATGTCCGAGAACAGCTCGAAGGCTTCCTTCTTGTACTCCTGCTTCGGCTGCTTCTGCGCGTAACCACGCAGGTAGATGCCCTGGCGCAGGTAGTCCATGCGCGCCAGGTGCTCCTTCCAGCTCTGGTCCAGCACGGTCAGCATCACGTGCTTCTCCAGCGCGCGCATGGTTTCCTCACCGACACCGGCTTCCTTCTCGGCAAAGTGCTGGTTGACGCGCTCCTGCACCTTGGCGGCGATGGCTTCGGCGTCCAGCTCTTCGTGCGACTTGACCAGGTCGGTCAGCGACATCTGCAGGCCGAAGTCCGACTCCAGGGTCGCTTCCAGGCCACGCAGGTCCCACTGCTCGTCGATCGAGTTCGGCGGCACGAAGCGGGCCACCACGTCGAAGATCACGTCGTCGCGGATGCCGTCGACGTTGTCCTTCACCGACTCGGCGTCCAGCAGTTCATCGCGCTGTGCGTAGATCACCTTGCGCTGGTCGTTGTTGACGTCGTCGAAGTCCAGCAGGTTCTTGCGGATGTCGAAGTTGTGGGCCTCGACCTTGCGCTGCGCCTTCTCGATCTGGCGGCTGACCAGGCGGTCTTCGATGACGTCGTCTTCCTTCATGCCCATCATGCGCATGGCCTTCTGCACCCAGTCGGAGGCGAAGATGCGCATCAGGTTGTCTTCCAGCGACAGGTAGAAGCGGGACGAACCCGGGTCACCCTGGCGGCCCGAACGGCCGCGCAGCTGGTTGTCGATACGGCGCGATTCATGGCGCTCGGTACCGACGATGTGCAGGCCGCCGGCAGCCTTGACGGCCTCGTGGCGCTTCTGCCAATCGGCCTTGACCGCGGCCTTCTGTTCGTCGGTCGCGCCTTCGCCCAGCTCATGGATTTCCGCTTCCAGCGAACCGCCCAGCACGATGTCGGTACCACGACCGGCCATGTTGGTGGCGATGGTGACCGCGGCCGGACGACCGGCATTGGCGACGATGGTCGCTTCGCGGTCATGCTGCTTGGCGTTGAGCACTTCGTGCTTCACGCCGGCCTTGCGCAGGTGCTCGGACAGCATTTCCGAGGTTTCGATCGAGGTGGTACCCACCAGCACCGGCTGGCCACGCTTGGCGCACTCTTCGATGTCGGCCAGCACCGCATTGAACTTGCCCTTGCGGTTCAGGAACACCTGGTCCGGGCTGTCCTTGCGGATGGTCGGGCGGTTGGTCGGGATCACCACCACTTCCAGGCCGTAGATGCTCTGGAACTCGAAGGCTTCGGTATCGGCCGTACCGGTCATGCCGGACAGCTTCTTGTACATGCGGAACAGGTTCTGGAAGGTGATGCTCGCCAGCGTCTGGTTCTCGCGCTGGACCGGCACGCCTTCCTTCGCTTCCACCGCCTGGTGCAGGCCATCGGACCAACGGCGGCCGGACAGGGTGCGGCCAGTGAACTCATCGACGATGACCACTTCGCCATCGCGCACGATGTAGTCCACGTCACGCTGGTAGATCGCGTGCGCGCGCAGCGCGGCGTTGAGGTGGTGGACCACGGTCAGGTTCTGCGGCGCGTACAGGCCTTCGGTCTCGCCGTCGAGGATGCCGGCCTCGACCAGCAGCTGCTCGGC
Source organism: Stenotrophomonas sp. SMYL86 (assembly GCF_036320025.1). NCBI lineage: Bacteria > Pseudomonadati > Pseudomonadota > Gammaproteobacteria > Lysobacterales > Lysobacteraceae > Stenotrophomonas > Stenotrophomonas sp. SMYL86. The sequence continues at coordinate 63,877 of NZ_JAWIRU010000019.1, read as the reverse complement.
GTGCTCCATGCCCGCTTCGGACAGGTGCACCTGCTTGCCCTTCTCATCGACCCAGAAGTCGCCTTCGCCGTCTTCCGCTTCCTGCTTGACCAGGTTCGGTACGACGCGGTTGACGCGGATGTACAGCTCTGGGGAGTCGTCGGCCGGGCCGGAGATGATCAGCGGGGTACGCGCTTCGTCGATCAGGATGGAGTCGACTTCGTCGACGATGGCGTAGTGCAGGCCGCGCTGGTAGCGGTCGGCCTTGGACAGCGCCATGTTGTCGCGCAGGTAGTCGAAGCCGAATTCGTTGTTGGTGCCGTAGGTGATGTCCGAGGCGTAGGCTTCGCGCTTGTCGCTGTGCGGCATGCCCGGGTACACCACGCCCACGCTCAGGCCCAGCCAGTTGTACAGCTTGCCCATCTGCGCGGCGTCGCGGCGGGCCAGGTAGTCGTTCACGGTGACCACGTGCACGCCCTTGCCTTCCAGCGCGTTGAGGTACACCGGCAGGGTCGCCACCAGGGTCTTGCCTTCACCGGTGCGCATTTCTGCGATCTTGCCCAGGTGAAGCACCATGCCGCCGATCAGCTGCACGTCGTAGTGGCGCATGCCCAGCACGCGGCGACCGGCTTCGCGGCAGACCGCGAACGCTTCCGGCAGCACCTTGTCCAGGGCTTCACCGTCGGCGATGCGCTGCTTGAACTCCGGCGTCTTGGCCTGAAGCTGCTCGTCGGAAAGCTTCTCGATCTCCGGCTCCAGCGCATTGATCTTGGCGACGATGCGGTTGAGCTGGCGCAGCTGTCGTTCGTTACGACTGCCAAATACGCGGGTAAGCAGGCTGTTGATCATTGAAGGAACCGGGTTGGATGGACACGACGCCCGGCCTCCCCCTTGGGATCCGTCCGCCGCAAACGAAACAGGGCGCCTGGCGCCCTGTCGATGGCAACACCCATTGTAGCTTGGGACGGCCGCAAGGGGTTTCAACCCTTTGGCGGCAATGGCATCCGAACACTCCCGGTAGTGCCGGCCGCTGGCCGGGTACGCGTCAGCGCATGCGCGCTGGCGCTCCCACGCTTCGCTGCGCGAACCGTGGGCCCCACTTACCTCGCCTCCACACCCCCGCGCCTACGGCGCTGCCCCCGTACTCCGGGGGCGGTAGTGCCGACGGCAGCCGGCACCCCAATGGGGCATCAGCCGCGGCTGACGCGGCCGACCGGCGTGTTGCCGCCGTCGCCGAGGAACTTGCGCGGGTTGACCACGTTGCCGTTCTCCCACACCTCGAAGTGCACGTGGGCGCCGGTCGAACGACCGGTGGAACCGGCCTTGGCCACTTCCTGCCCGGCACGGACCAGGTCGCCGACCTTCACCACCAGGCGCGAATTGTGCGCGTAGCGGGTGACGTAGCCGTTACCGTGGTCGACGTCGACCACGTTGCCGTAGCCGCCCTTCACGCCGGAGAAGCTGACCACGCCTTCGGCCACGGCCATCACCGGGTCACCGACCCTGGCGTGGAAGTCCATGCCCTTGTGGGTGGCGGCACCGCGGCCGAACGGGTCGGCACGGGTGCCGAAACCGGAGGTCACGTAGCTGTTGCGGATCGGCATGCGCGACGGCACGGCGTTCTGCTGCAGCTGGTGGTCGAACATCAGCGATTCCATCACCGACAACTGGCGGCCTGAAGCAGCGAAGCGCTGCTCCAGCACCTGTAAGTCGGCGTTGACGTCCTTGACCGGGATGTCGCTGGTCGGGCCGCCGGCGTCGCCGTCACCGAGACCGGGGGTCTCGTTGAAGTCGAACTCGCCGTCTTCCAGCTTGCCCATCTGGGTCAGCCGTTCGCCAAGGGCGTTGAGGCGGGTGGCCTGGGCCTGCAGCTCGCCGAGGCGGGCCGCCAGCGCGTTGACCTGGGTCTGCGCATCGCGCTTGACCTTGGCCAGCTCCGCATCCTGGCGCTCGACCTTGGCCTGCAGCCGGGAATCATTGAGCGCGCTGGCGCCAATGCCGCCGGCAAGGCCGATAATGCAGCCTACCCCGAGCACGCTGCCCAGCAGGGCGCGGGGGCGGTCCTCGAAATAGAACCGCAGACGCGCGATCGGCGATTTGGCCTGCCCTTCACGCGTTTTGATTACGATCTTTTTGAATGCCATCAGTGAGTTTTCATGTCTGAGCCGAAATCCAGCGTTCGCCCCGCGTCAGTGCCGAAGCCGGCGCTGGATGCGGTGATGGCGGACAAAAGCGGGAACCCGCTGCGGCGTGCCTTGTGGCTCGACGCGCTGGACCGTCAGTTGCGCCCCCAGTTGCCGCCACCTCTGCGCAGCCGTTGCCGGCTGGCCAATGTGGACGGGGAACACCTCGTTTTTCTCGTCGAGTCCCCGGTCTGGCATGCCAAGTTGCGGCTTGCCGAAGCCCAGTTGCTCGACGCGGCCCGTTCCATCGGGCTGAAGGCCACCAGGGTGACCATCAAGACTGCGTCTCCCACTCCCACGCGCTCCCCAGCGCTCGACAACCGGAATGGACCCCACGCAGTTTCAGCCGCCACGCACAAAGGGCTACGCGACGCCTTGGCTTGCCTGCAGGACGTTCCCTCGAAGCCGAAGAAGCGGTCCTGACGACAACGGAGCATCCGGCTCCGCTCCCCGTCGCGCGTGTCACCACGGCGTGAAACATTTCGGGGGCCGGGTCGCATCCTAGCTGCCATCCGGGGGCCTGTCGTTAGATTGTTGTTAAAACTACGTTAAATTCAGGCTTCCGATCCAACAGGTTCACAAAACCGTGACCTCGAACCGGCCTTGACGCGCGTCAAGCATGCTGAATGCGCCGGACACGCCTGAAACGACAACGCCGCCCTGGACGGCGGCGCTTTTGTCTTTCAATTCAACGATCTACAGGAATCAGGCGTAGGCCGGAGTGGCATATTCCACCGGGTCCGGGGTGGCCGGCGAGTCGAAGCTGACCCATTCCCAGGCGGTGGCGTCGGCCATCAGCGCCCGCACCAGCTTGTTGTTGAGGGCGTGACCGGACTTGAAGCCTTCGTAGGCACCCAGCACCTGGCCACCGGCCAGATAGAGGTCGCCGATCGCGTCGAGGATCTTGTGGCGCACGAATTCGTCGGCGTAGCGCAGGCCGTCTTCGTTGAGCACGCGGAACTCGTCCAGCACGATGGCGTTGTCCATCGAACCGCCCAGGCCCAGGTTGCGCTCGCGCATGTATTCCAGGTCGCGCATGAAACCGAAGGTGCGCGCGCGGGAGATTTCCTTGGTGTAGGCCAGCGTCGAGAACTCGATTTCCTGGCGCGACTGCTTGGCCGGGATCATCGGGTGATCGAACTGGATGGTGAAGCCCAGCTTGTAGCCCTCGTACGGGCTGAAGCGGGCCACCTTGTCGCCCTCGGTCACTTCCACGGTCTTCAGCACGCGGATGAAGCGCTTGGGCGCGTCCTGTTCCACGATGCCTGCCGACTGCAGCAGGAACACGAACGGGCCGGCCGAACCGTCCATGATCGGCAGCTCGGCCGAGGACAGTTCGACGATGATGTTGTCCACACCCAGGCCGGCCAGCGCCGACATCAGGTGTTCGACGGTCTGGATCTTGGCGTCGTTGCAGGTCAGGCCGGTGCACAGGGTCACTTCGGTGACCAGTTCGGCCTTGGCCGGCACTTCCACCACCGGGTCCAGGTCCACGCGACGGAACACGATCCCATGGTTGACCGGTGCCGGGCGCAGGGTCATGTAGACCTTGTCACCGCTGTGCAGGCCAACGCCGGTGGCGCGGATCGTGTTCTTGAGGGTGCGTTGCTGGATCATGGGGGATGGGCCGGAAGTGACACATTAGATTAACACGCGCCCTCCCCTACCCTGGCTGAAACGCCAGTGAAGGCTGCCGGCAGGACGCACCGGCACGCCGCGGGGACGCGCGTGAAGCAGGGCAGCCGGACCCATCCTGGCCCGGCGCCCGCGTTTTCAGGACATGGTGGCGCAACCCGGGGAGGACAAGCCCCGGGCGCCCCGCTTAGTCCGCCTGGCGGCGCAGGAACGCCGGGATGTCCAGGTAATCGTTCGGCAGTTCCGCCGCCGCCGGGGCCGAAGCGGCCGGGGCCGAGGGAGCGGAGGCTGCCGCGGTATCGCTGCTGGCGCGACGCAGGCCCAGACCCATGCCGCCCACGGCCTTGGACACGGCGTCGCCGCCGTTGTCGAAGTCGCCGAATTCCGGCTGGCCGGTGGTGGCATTGCGGACCAGCTTGATCGGCGCACGCTCGCCCGGACGCTGGGTCTTGCTGGCCGACACGCGGTTCAGGCCGGTAGCGACCACGGTCACGCGCACTTCGTCCTGCATGTCCGGATCCAGCACGGTACCGACCACCACGGTGGCGTCCTCAGAAGCGAAGCCATCGATGGTGCGGCCGATCTCGTCGAACTCGGCCATGGTGAAGTCGGCGCCGGCGGTGATGTTGACCAGGATGCCGTTGGCACCGGCCAGGTTCACATCGTCCAGCAGCGGGTTCTGGATCGCGGCTTCGGCGGCGGCCTGGGCGCGGTCATCACCACGGGCGGTGCCGGTACCCATCATCGCCAGGCCCATTTCGGACATGACGGTGCGCACGTCGGCGAAGTCGACGTTGATCAGGCCCGGACGCACGATCAGGTCGGCGATGCCCTGCACGGCGCCCTGCAGCACGTCGTTGGCGGCACGGAAGGCCTGGATCATGGTCGCGTTGCGACCCAGCACGGTGATCAGCTTCTCGTTCGGGATGGTGATCAGCGAGTCGCAGTGCTGGCTCAGTTCCTCGATGCCCTTCAGCGCCACCTGCATGCGGCGACGGCCTTCGAACGGGAACGGCTTGGTGACCACGGCCACGGTCAGGATGCCCATTTCCTTGGCCAGCTGTGCCACCACCGGCGCAGCGCCGGTGCCGGTACCACCGCCCATGCCGGCGGTGATGAACACCATGTCCGCACCCTGCAGGGCGTCCATGATGCGCTCACGGTCTTCCAGCGCGGCCTGGCGGCCGACTTCCGGGTTCGCGCCTGCGCCCAGGCCCTTGGTCACGTTGGTACCCAGCTGCAGCTGCAGCTTGGCACCGCAATTCTTGATGGCCTGCGAGTCGGTGTTGGCGGTGATGAATTCCACGCCGTCCACCGCCGAGTTGACCATGTGCGCCACGGCATTGCCGCCGCCGCCGCCCACGCCAACCACCTTGATCACCGCATTGGGTGCCATCTTTTCGATCAGTTCAAAATGCGCCATGTCCGTGTCCTCGTTGTATCCGCTTTGGCTGGCATGGGCATTCGGGCGTCCTGCCGTCCTGCTGCATGCCGGCGTTGCGGCTGTGTGGGTTGTGTGTTGCCGGTGTTGCGTTGTGCTACGGGTACTGCGGGTGCTGCGCCCGGGCGATGCCCGGTGTTACGGGTTCCGCGTCAGAACTCGCCGCGGAACCAGGTCTTGAGTTTCTTGAACATGCTTCCAGCGCGCCCGGTCGGCAGCGACGGCCGCCGCGGGTGCTCGATCTGGCTGCCCATCAGCAGCAGGCCCACGCCGGTGGCATGCACCGGGTTGCCCACCACTTCGCCCAGGCCGGTGACGTGCTGCGGGATGCCCACGCGAACCGGCATCTGCAGCATTTCCTCGGCCAGTTCGACCACGCCTTCCATCTTCGAAGCGCCACCGGTCAGCACCATGCCGGCGCGCACCAGTTCCTCGAAGCCGGAGCGGCGCAGTTCGGCCTGCACCATCTCGAAGATTTCCTCGTAGCGGCCCTGCACGGCCTGCGCCAGCGAATGGCGCGGCATGCGGCGCGGCGGGCGGTCGCCCACCGACGGCACCTGGATGCTTTCCTCGGCGGTGGCCAGCTGGGCCAGGGCGCAGGCATAGCGCACCTTGATCTGCTCGGCTTCCGGGGTCGGCGTGCGCAGCATGTGCGCGATGTCATTGGTGACGTGGTCGCCGGCGATCGGCAGCGAAGCCGTGTGGCAGATCGCGCCCTGCACGAACACCGCGATATCGGTGGTGCCGGCGCCCATGTCGACCAGCACCACGCCAAGCTCGCGCTCGTCGGCGGTCAGCACCGCCACGCTGGAGGCCAGCGAGGACAGCACCAGGTCGTCCACCTGCAGGCCACAGCGCTGGACGCACTTGCTGATGTTGGCCGCAGCCGACTGCGCGCACACCACCAGGTGGGCATGTACTTCCAGGCGCACGCCGGTCATGCCGACCGGGTTGCGGATGCCTTCCTGCGAATCGTCCAGCACGTACTCGCGCGGGATCGCGTGCAGAATCTTCTGGTCGGCCGGAATCGCCACGGCCTTGGCCGCATCGAGCACGCGATCCAGGTCGCCCCAGGTCACTTCGCCGTCGCGGATCGGCACGATGCCCGGCGAGTTCTTGCACTGCACGTGGTTGCCGGAGATCGAGGCATACACCGAGCGGATCTCGCAGCCGGCCATCAGCTCGGCTTCTTCCACCGCGCGCTGGATCGACTGCACGGTCGATTCGATGTCCACCACCACGCCACGCTTGAGCCCGCGCGACTCGTGCGAGCCTATGCCGATCACTTCGATCGGGTTGCCCGGCGAGTACTCGCCCACCAGCGCCACCACCTTGGAGGTGCCGATGTCCAGGCCAACGATCAGCGATTTGTCACCCTTGCGATTCATGTCCTTTCCTGCGTCCTGCTGGCTGGGGTCGCCGGCGTTTTCGCCGGCGTGGCCGGGGTACCCCAGCTCAGCGTGAAACCATTGGTGTAACGGAGATCGGCGCGCTCGATCGGCGCGTCCTGACGGTTGAGCTGCGGCAGCACCTTGACGAAGCGCTGCATGCGCGAGCGCGCGTCGTCGCGGCCGACCACCACTTCGGTACCGTTGCTCAGCACCAGCGACCAGCTGCCGCGCGCATCCATCGTCACCCGGCGCACGTCGACGCCGGCCGGTGCGAACAATGCACGCGAGTCGCTGTACAGCTTCATCACTTCTTCGGTCTGGCTGTCGGGGCCATCCAGTTCGGGCAGCGCCAGATCGGCCAGCTTCTTCGGCGTGGGGAACAGCTTGCCCTGCTCGGAAACCAGGCGGTCGTTGCCCCAGCGCGCGAACGGCTTGTGCTCGACCAGGGTCACTTCCAGCACGTCCGGCCACTGCTTGCGCACCTGCGCGCTTTCCACCCACGGCAGCTGTTCCAAGGCGTCCTGCGCGTCCTGCAGCTTGACCGCGAAGAAGCCCGCATGCGCGTACGGCAGCAGCACCTGCTGCAACTGCTCGGCCGGCACCCGCTTGAACTCACCATGCACGCGCAGCTTCGCCAGCGGCCAGCGCTCCGCGCCGACCCAGCCATTGACCACGGCCACCACCGGCAGTGCAACCACCGACAGCGCCAACAGCCAGACGAAGATGCGCAGCACCGCGTTCATGCGTGCGAGGCCTCCAGGGTCTGTTCCAGCACGCGCCACACCAGCTCTTCGAAGCTGATGCCGGCCTGGCCTGCGGCCTTGGGCACCAGCGAATGGCTGGTCATGCCCGGCGCGGTATTCACTTCCAGCAGGAAGAAGCGGCCGCTGCTGCGATCGCGCATCACGTCCACGCGGCCCCAGCCACGGCAGCCAGCGGCACGGAACGCGGCCAGCGCGATGCGGCGGATTTCCTCTTCGTCGTCACCGTCCAGGCCTGGGCACAGGTACTGGGTGTCCTCGGCGATGTACTTGGCGTTGTAGTCGTACCACTGGCCCTTGGGCACGATGCGGATCGACGGCAGTGCGACATCGCCGAGGATGGCCACGGTCAGTTCGTCGCCCACCACCATCTGTTCCATCAGCAGCTGGCCGTCGTAGCGCGCGGCCAGCGCCACGGCTTCATCGAGGCCGGCGTCGTCGGTGACCCGGCTGATACCCACGCTGGAGCCTTCATTGGCCGGCTTCACCACTACCGGCAGGCCCAGTTCGGCTGCCAGTGCATGCACCGTGGTCGCGTCCACCTTCCGGTACTGCGGGGTGGGCAGGCCCAGCGACAGCCACACCTGCTTGGTGCGGATCTTGTCCATGCTCAGCGCCGAGCCCAGCACGTTCGAGCCGGTGTACGGCACGCCGAAGGCGTCCATCAGGCCCTGCACGATGCCGTCCTCACCGCCACCGTTGTGGCCATGCAGGATGTTGAACACGCGATCGATGCCACCGGCGGCGAGCGCCTTGGCCAGCGCCGGAATGCCATCCACCGCGAACGCATCGACGCCGCGCGACTGCAGCGCTTCCAGTACGTTGTGGCCGGAGTCCAGCGACACCTCGCGTTCGCTGGAACTGCCACCGAGCAGCACGGCGACGCGGCCGAACACGGCCGGGTCGGTCACGCGCAGCGGCGGGAAGGTCAGCGCGCTCACGCCTCGCCCTCCCCCTTGAAGCCTTCCACCGCGATATGGGTGGCCACGGCACCGATGTCGCCGGCACCCATCATCAGCAGCAGGTCACCGTCCTGCAGCACGTCCGGCAGCACGCTGGCCAGCTCGGCGGCCTTGCCCACCACCACCGGCTCGCTGCGGCCACGCGCACGGATGGCGCGGGCCAACGCATGCGAATCGGCACCAGCAATCGGTTCCTCGCCGGCCGGGTAGACCTCGCTCAGCACCAGTGCATCGACGCTGGACAGCACCGCGGCGAACTTGTCGAACTGGTCGCGGGTACGGCTGTAGCGGTGCGGCTGGAAGGCCACCACCAGGCGCTTGTCGGCCCAGCCACCACGGGCGGCGGCGAACACCGCTTCCAGCTCGCTCGGGTGATGACCGTAGTCGTCGATGATGCGGACCTTGGCGCCGCTGGCGGTGGTCACTTCGCCCAGATCGTTGAAGCGACGGCCGACACCGGCGAAGCCTTCCAGTGCACGCGCGATCGCGTCCGGTGCCACGCCCAGCTGCCAGCCCACCGCAGCGGCGGCCAGCGCGTTGAGTACGTTGTGCTTGCCCGGCAGCGCCAGCACCACTTCCTGGCTGGTGCCCTGCGGCAGGCGCAGGGTGAAGCGCATGCGCGAGCCTTCCTGCACCACGTTCTCGGCGCGCACGTCGGCCTGCGGGCTCATGCCGTAGCTCATCACGTGGCGCGGGGTCTTGGCAGCCAGAGCCGCGACTTCTGGATCGTCGATGCACAGCACCGCCAGGCCGTAGAACGGCAGGCGCTGCAGAAACTCGGCGAACGCCGCCTGCACGCGGGCGAAGTCGTTGCCGTAGTTCTCCAGGTGGTCGGCATCAATGTTGGTGATGATCGACATCAGCGGATTCAGGCGCAGGAAGCTGCCATCGCTTTCGTCAGCCTCGGCCACCAGCCACTGGCCACCACCCAGCTTGGCGTTGGCACCGGCGGCCAGCAGCTGGCCTCCGATCACGAACGTCGGGTCCAGGCCGCCTTCGCTCAGCACCGCAGCGGTGAGGCTGGTGGTGGTGGTCTTGCCATGGGTACCGGCCACCGCGATGCCGCGGCGGAAGCGCATCAGCTCGGCCAGCATCGCCGCACGCGGCATGATCGGAATACGCTGGCTGCGCGCTTCCATCAGTTCCGGGTTGTCTTCGCGGATGGCACTGGAGACCACCACGCAGTCGGTGCCCAGCACGTTGGCTGCGGAGTGGCCGCGCATGATGCGCGCACCCAGGCTGGCCAGGCGACGGGTCGCCACGTTGTCGGCATTGTCCGAGCCGGACACCTCATAGCCCAGCGTCAGCATCACTTCGGCGATACCGCTCATGCCGGTGCCGCCGATGCCGACGAAATGCACGCGCGGGAACGCGCGCACGAGGTCGTTGGTGTCGTGCAGGCGACGGATCATGCGCGGCCTCGCGCAGGGCAGGCGCGGTGGCATGCCTTCTTCATACAGCTTCCTCAAGAATGATATCGGCGATGCGCTCGGCGGCATCGACCTTGGCCAGGGCACGCGCGGCTTGCGCCATCTGCATGCGGCGGGCGGGATTTTCGGACAGATCGCGCAGCAGTGCGGCAATGCCGTCGGCCAGCGTTCCGTCCTGCTTCAGCAAAACCGCCGCGCCGCGCTCGACCAGGTACTCCGCATTGCGGGTCTGGTGATCGTCGACGGCAGCGGGGAAAGGCACCAGCACGCTGCCGACACCCACCGCACACAGCTCGGCCAATGTCGAGGCGCCCGCGCGACACACCACCAGGTCCGCCCAGGCAAAGGCCTCGGCCATGTCGGCGATGAACGGCGTGATTTCTGCCTGCACGCCGGCCTTGGCATACGCCTCGACCGCTTCGGCATGCATCTTCTCGCCGCTCTGGTGGCGCACCTGCACCGGAACCCCGGTACCCAGTGCGGCGATCGCCTGCGGCACGCCGGTGTTGAGTGCGCGCGCGCCCTGGCTGCCGCCCACCACCAGCACGCGCAGCGGGCCATGACGGTCGGCGAAGCGTTGTTCCGGCGGTGCGATGGCGGCGATCTCCGCACGTACCGGGTTGCCGACGAACTCCTCGCCCTTGGCGAAGGTGCCCGGGAAGCCGGTCAGCAGCCGGCGCGCATAGCGCGACAGGATGCGGTTGGTCATGCCGGGAGCGCGATTCTGTTCGTGCACCAGCAGCGGCAGGCCGTGCAGGCGTGTGGCCATGCCCCCCGGGCCGGACGCGAAACCACCGAAGGCGACCACCGCACGCGGCTGGCGCTTGCGGATGATCATGCCGGCGGCACGCAGCGCGCGCATCAGCCGCCACGGCGCGCCCAGCAGGGCCAGCTTGCCTTTGCCGCGCAGGCCGGTGATGGCCAGGGTGTCGATCGGAATGTCGTGCTGCGGCACCAGGCGGGTTTCCATCGCACCATCGGCGCCCATCCAGGTGACCGGTACGCCGCGGGCGCGCAGCACGCGGGCCACGGCCAGGCCGGGGAAGATGTGACCGCCGGTGCCACCGGCCAGGATCATCACCGGGCGCACGTTATCGGTGGCTGCGCTCATGACAGCCTCCCGAAGGTCGGTTCGATGCGCGACTGCAGGCGGCTGGTGCCGCGTGCAGCGTTCGCTGCAGCGGCAGCCGTCGGCTCGGCGCTCATCGGCACGCTGGCCGCAGCCGGTGCGGCCGGCGCGTCCACGGGTGCATCGGCCACGGCCTCGTCGCCACCACCGATGCGCACGGCCTGGCGACGCTCGGCGCGCTTGAGTTCATAGGACACGCGCAGCAGCAGGCCCATCGCCACACAGGTCATCAGCACCGACGAACCGCCGGAGGAGATCAGCGGCAGGGTCAGGCCCTTGGTCGGCAGGATGCCCAGGTTCACGCCGATCGAGACGAAGGTCTGCATGCTGATCCACAGGCCGATGCCGAAGGCGATGTAACCGGAGAAGTGGCGCTTCATTTCCACGCAGCGCATGCCCAGCCAGAACGTGCGGCCGACCAGCAGCGCGTACAGGGCCACGATCACGCAGGTGCCGAGGAAACCGAATTCCTCGGCAGCAACCGAGAAGATGAAGTCGGTATGTGCTTCCGGCAGGTAGTACAGCTTCTGCACCGAGTTGCCCAGGCCAACGCCGGTCCACTCGCCGCGGCCCACGGCCATCAGCGCGTTGGACAGCTGGTAGCCGTCGCCCTGCTGGTCGGCCCACGGGTCGAGGAAGGAGGTGATGCGGCGCATGCGGTACGGTTCGATGATCGCCAGCGCGCTCATGCCGACCAGGCCGATGATCACCGGCATCGACATGCGCGGCATGTTCACACCGCCCAGCACCAGCATGCCGGCGGTGATCGCCAGCAGCAGGGTCGAGGAACCGAAGTCCGGCTGCAGCAGCAGCAACAGCACCAGCGCACCGGCCACGCCCAGTGGCTTGAGCATCGCCGGCCAGGTCGCGTTGACCTCGTCGCGGAAGCGCACCAGGTAGCTGGACAGCCAGACGATATAGAGCACCTTCACCGCTTCCACCGTCTGGAACTTGGAGATGCCCAGATTGATCCAGCGGCGTGCGCCGTTGACCGTGCTGCCCAGGCCCGGTGCGAACACCGCCAACAGCAGCACGAAGCAGCCCAGCAGCAGCATCTGGTTGTACTGCTCGATGGACTTCAGTTCAGTGCGGGCGGCAACGACCGCCAGCACGATACCCACCGCCAGGAAGATCAGGTGGCGGTTGAGGTAGTAGAACGGGCTGCTCATCAGAGCGATCGAGCTGGACGCCACCATCACCACGCCGATGCCCGTGAGCGCGATGATCGCGCCCAGCAGCCACTTGTCGTAGCTGCCTTCGATGGCCTCAAGGCGTGTTGCCTGGCGGGACAGGTCGTTCATCTCAGCGCACCTTCAACGTGGCCAGGCCGATCAGCACGAGCACGACCGAGATGATCCAGAAGCGCACGATCACGCGCGGCTCCGGCCAGCCCTTCAGTTCGAAGTGGTGGTGGATCGGCGCCATGCGGAACACGCGCTTGCCGGTCAGCTTGAACGAGGCGACCTGGATCATCACCGACAGCGTTTCGATGACGAACACGCCGCCCATGATCACCAGCACCAGCTCCTGGCGGGTGATCACTGCGATCGTACCCAGCACCGCACCCAGCGCCAGCGCGCCGATGTCGCCCATGAACACCATGGCCGGATAGGTGTTGAACCACAGGAACCCCAGGCCCGCACCGGCGATGGCCGCGCAGATGATGACCAGCTCGCCGGCGCCCGGGATCTGCGGGATCTGCAGGTAGTTGGCGAACACCACGTTGCCCGAGGCGTAGGCGAACACGCCCAGTGCGCAGGCCACCAGCACGGTCGGCATGATCGCCAGGCCGTCCAGGCCGTCGGTCAGGTTCACCGCGTTGGAGAAGCCGACGATCCAGAAGTAGGCGATGGCCACGAATCCGATGCCGGCCAGCGGCAGCGCGATCGACTTGAACATCGGGATGTAGAAGGTCAGTGCTGCCGGCACGTCGGCCGTGTAGAACAGGAACAGGCCCGCGGCCAGGCCGAAGATCGACTGCAGCAGGTACTTCCAGCGCGACTTCAGGCCGTTCGGGTCGCGGCGGACGATCTTGATCCAGTCGTCATACCAGCCGATGGCGCCGAAGCACAGCATCACCGCCAGCACCAGCCACACGTAGCGGTTGCGCAGGTCGGCCCACATCAGCACCGACAGGGTGATGGTGAGCAGGATCAGCGAACCGCCCATGGTCGGCGTACCGGCCTTGGAGAAATGGGTCTGCGGACCGTCCTTGCGGATCGGCTGGCCGCCCTTGAACTGGGCAAGCTTGCGGATCATCGCCGGGCCGAGCCACAGCGACAGGAACAGGGCCGTCAACGCGGCAAGGATGGCGCGGAACGTCTGGTAGTTGAACAGCCCGAACAGGCTCTCCAACTGCTGCAACCATCGAGCCAGTTCATACAACATGCGGGGATTCCTCTCCTTGCGCCAGCAGCGCTTTGACAATCGTGTCCATGGCGCTGCCACGGGAACCCTTGACCAGGCAGCGCACGCCGGCGTGCAGCTCGTCCTTCAGCGCCTGCGACAGCGCGTCATGGGTGGCGAAATGACGGCCGCCTTCACCGAAGGCGGTGGCGGCAGCGGCGCTGAGCGGGCCCAGCGCATACAGGCGCTTCAGGCCAGCAGCGCGCGCGCGGAGCCCTGCCTGCGCGTGCAGCGCTTCGGCGTCCGGACCCAGCTCGCGCATGTCGCCCAGCACCAGCCAACCATCTTCCGGTGCGGCGGCAAGGGCGTCGATGGCCGCGGCCAGCGAACCGGGGTTGGCGTTGTAGCTGTCGTCCACCAGCACCGCGCCGTTGCGCAGCTGATGGGCGATCTGGCGGCCCGGTACCGGCTGTGCTTCGGCCAGGCCGGCCGCGATCAGCGCCAGATCGACACCGGCGGCCAGCGCCAGGCTGGCAGCGGCCAGCGCATTGCTGACGTTGTGGCGACCCGGCAGGCCCAGCACCACGCGGGCTTCGCCGCCCGGTGCGACCAGGGTGAACTGGCTGCCCTGCGCGCCGGCGCGGATGTCGCGCGCGGTGATGTCCGCGGTGTGCTCCAAGCCATAGCGCAGTACGCGGCAGCGCGGCGGGGTGCCGACGAAGTGCTGTTCGAACCAGCGGCCGTAGGCATCGTCGACGTTGATCACGGCCACGCCATCGGCCGGCAGCGCGGCATAGATCGCGCCCTTGGTCACTGCCACGCCGAGCAGGCTGCCCATTCGTTCCAGGTGCGCCGGGGCGATGTTGTTGACCAGCGCATAGCGCGGGCGGGCGATATCGGTCAGGTAGGCGATGTCACCCGGCTTGCCCGCGCCCATCTCGTAGACAGCGTAGTCGGCATCTTCCGGGGCATCGATCACTGCCAGCGGCAGGCCGATCTCGTTGTTGCGGTTGCCCGGGTTGGCGTAGACCACCTTGTGCGCATGACGGGCCACCTGCTGCAGGATCGACAGCAGCAGGCTCTTCACGCTGGTCTTGCCGTTGCTGCCGGTGATCGCGAACACCTCGGTATCACGGTCACGCTGCATGCCGGTGGCGATCTTCGCCAGCGCCAGTTCGCTGTCGGCCACCAGCACCTGCGGCAGTTCGATCGGCAGCAGGCGCTCGACCAGCAGCGCGCTGGCACCGCGCGCCTGCGCGTCGGCGGCAAAGTCATGGCCATCGAAACGCTCACCGCGCAGCGCCACATACAGGCTGCCCGGGCCGAGGCTGCGGGTGTCATTGCTGACCGCATCGATGGCCACGTCGTCGCCGTGGATCTCGCCGCCGGCCCAGTGTGCGATCAGCGAAAGCAGAGTGCGCTTCATGCGATGCCCTCCCCGGCCTGCGCGCTGAGCACACCGGCCTTGGCGGCCAACGCAGCGGCGGCCACTTCGGTGTCGTCGAAGTCATGGCGCACGCCATTCACTTCCTGGTACGGCTCGTGGCCCTTGCCAGCGATCAGGATGATGTCGCCGGCACCGGCACGCTTCACCGCCAGGCCGATCGCACGCGCGCGGCTGCGCTGCACGGTCACGGCGGAGGCATCGGTGAAGCCGGCCAGGATGTCGGCTACGATCACGTCGCCATCTTCGCCACGCGGATTGTCGTCGGTGACGATGACCTGGTTGGCCAAGCGCTCGGCGATCGCGGCCATCTGCGGGCGCTTGCCGGTATCACGCTCGCCACCGCAGCCGAACACGCAGAACAGCGTGCCCTGCAGGTGGCCGTGCAGGCTGTCCAGCGCCTGTTCCAGTGCGTCCGGGGTATGCGCGTAATCGACCACCACGGTCGGCAGGCCGTCTTCGCCGCCGAGGCGGTTCATGCGGCCACGGATCGGCTGCAGCGCCGACAACACCTCGGCAATGCGCGGCAGCGGCTGACCCTGCGCGTGCAGGGTGCCGGCCACGGCCAGCAGGTTGTCCACGTTGAAGCGGCCCAGCAGCGGCGACTGCACCGCCGCGCGCTGGCCGTCGATGACCAGTTCGAAGGCAATGCCACGGCCGTCCAGCTGCAGCGCCTCGGCGCGCACGCTGGCATCGGTGGCACCGCGCGAGCTCAGGCCGATCGGTTGCACGCCCGCCGGGAGGCCGGCGAACAGCTGGCGACCGAACGCGTCGTCAAGATTGATCACCGCGGCCTTCAGTCCCGGGCGATGGAACAGCCGTGCCTTGGCCGCGCCGTAGCTGGCCATGTCGCCGTGGTAGTCCAGATGGTCGCGGGTGAGATTGGTAAACACCGCCACGTCGTAGTGCACCGCATCCACGCGGCCCTGGTCCAGCGCGTGCGAGCTGACTTCCATCGCCACCGCGCGCGCACCGGCATCACGCAGCTGCGCCAGCAGCGCATGCATCTGCAGCACCAGCGGCGTAGTGAAACCGGTCGGCTCAACCGAACCATAAAGTCCGGCGCCCAACGTGCCGATACTGCCACTGGGCGTTCCGAGCAGGTGCCAGGCCTGGGCCAGCAGCTGCACGGTGGAGGTCTTGCCGTTGGTGCCGGTCACGCCCACCATCGCCATCGCCCGCGACGGCGCGCCATGGAACTGGTCGGCCATCGCACCCATGCGCGCGCGCAGGCCCGGCACAGCGATCGCATCGTCCGGTGCCGGCAGTTCGACCGGTGCCGGCGGTTCGAACAGGATGGCGCCAGCGCCGGCCGCACGGGCCTGCTCGACAAAGCCCAGGCCATGCGCGCCGAAACCGGCGATGGCGACGAAGGCATTGCCGGGGCGCACGGCGCGGCTGTCCAGCACCAGGCCGGTCAGAACGGGATCGTGGCCCGCCAGGGCCACATCCGGAAGCAACTGCGAAAGCAACATCGAAGGACTCATTGCGTGCCTCCCGTAGCGGGCGGCGTCTGGGCTTGCGCGCTGGGCAGCGCAGCGTCGAATTCAGCGGCGGCATCCACCGGCAGCGCGGCCTCGGCCGGCGGCGCGGGCAGGATCGAGGCCGAGTGACCGACCTTGCCGGACTGCTGTGCGGCCAGCCACGACTGCAGGTCGTCCAGCGGCACGTCCATCAGGCGCAGGGTGCCTTCCATCACGTTGTGGTAGACCGGCGCCGACACCAGGCCGCCGTAGAACTTGCCGGCCTGCGGGTCGTTGATGACGATGACGGTCGCGAAGCGCGGATTGGTGGCCGGCACCACGCCGGCGAACAGCGCGTTGTAATGGCCACGCTCGTAACCACCCGGGCCGGTCTTGCGCGCGGTACCGGTCTTGCCGGCCACGCGGTAACCCAGCACCGCCGCCTGCTTGGCGCCGCCTTGGGTAACAACCGTTTCCATCATCGCCACCACCTGCCTGGCGACGCTCTCATCGATGATCTGATGCGCTTCGTTGCGCTGGCCTTTGACAAAGGTCGGCGCGATCAATTTGCCGCCATTGGCCAGCGCCGAATAGGCGGTGGCGATCTGCAGCGGGGTCACATTCAGGCCGTAGCCGTAGGACATGGTGGTTTTGGTGGCACCGTCCCAGTTGGCCGGGCGCCGCACGACGCCGCCGGATTCACCCGGGAAGCCGCTGTGCGGCACCGAGCCATAGCCGAAGCGGCGCACGCCGTCATAGAACACCTGGTCCGGCATCTTCGCCGCGACCTTGGCCGCGCCGATGTTGGAACTGCGGGTGATCACGCCGGTCACGTTCAGCACGCCGTTGTTGCGCGGCACGTCGCGGATGGTGAAGCGCGCCACCTGCATGTAGCCCGGATTGGTGTCGATGACGGTGTCCTTGGTCACCGCACCGGCCTGCAATGCGGTGGCGATGGTCAGCGGCTTCATCGTCGAACCCGGCTCGACCAGGTCGGTCACTGCACGGTTACGGCGCGCATCGGGCAGCGCGCCGGTCAGCGAATTCGGGTTGTAGGTCGGCAGGTTGACCATGGCCAGGATCTCGCCGGTGGTCACGTCCATGATCACCATCGAACCGCCGGCCGCCTTGTTGGCCACCAGCGCGTTGCGCAGTTCCTTGAACGCCAGGTACTGGATGCGGCGGTCGATGCTGAGGGTCAGGTCCTTGCCCGGTTCGGCGGCGCGCAGCAGATCGCTTTCGACGGTCTCGCCCTTGCGGTTGCGGATCACCCGCTTGGCACCGGCCTTGCCGCGCAGCCATTCGTCGAACGCCAGCTCCAGGCCTTCCTGGCCGCGGTCGTCGATGTTGGTGAAGCCCAGCACGTGCGCCATCGCCTCACCCTGCGGGTAGAAGCGGCGGAACTCGCGCTGCGCGGCCACGCCCGGAATCTTCAGCGCGACCACCTTCTCTGCCTCGTCCGGATTGATCCGGCGGCGCAGGTACATGAATTCCTTGTCCGACTTCTGCGACAGGCGGCTGCTCAGTTCATCCACCGACATGCCGACCGCCTGGGCCAGCTCAGGGATGCGCTCAGGCGAACGCAGCAGGTCCTGCGGGTTGACCCAGATCGAAGCGACCGGGGTCGACACCGCCAGCGGCTCGCCGTTGCGGTCGGTGATCATGCCGCGCGAGGTCTTGATCGGCAGCTCACGCAGGTAGCGGGCCTCACCCTGGCGCTGGTAGAAGTCGCTGTTGATGATCTGCACGTAGGCCGCGCGGCCGACCAGCGACACCGAGCACAGGCCGAGCGCCAGGGCAACCCAACGCAGGCGCTGGCGCAGGTTGAAGGCGTTGCGGGGGCGGTTGCGGCCGGTCTTGCTCATGGGCGCACCACCACGATGTCGGCGGCCTCGGGGAACTTCATGCCGAGCTTCTCGCGGGCGATGCGATCCACACGGTTGGCTTCGGCCAGGGTGGCCTGTTCCAGCTGCAGGCGGCCGAATTCCAGATTGATGTCATCGCGCTTGCGCTCAGCGCGCGACAGCTCGATGAACGTCTGCCGGTGACGGTGACGCACGAACACGACGCCGATCGCCGAGGCCACGGTCGAGGCCAACAGGATGATCAGCAGCAGCCGGCTCATGCATCAGCCTCCCGCTTCTGGGCCACGCGCAGCACGGCGCTGCGGGCACGCGGGTTGGCCGCCAGTTCTTCGTCGGTGGCCTTGATGGCGCCACCGATCAGATCCAGGGTCGGCACGAACACCTCCGCCTCGGGCAGGCGGCGGTTGGCCGGCGGCGCCTTGGCCAGGCGGTTCATGTACTGCTTGACGATTCGATCTTCCAGCGAGTGGAAGCTGATGATCGCCAGGCGGCCGCCGGGCTTGAGCCGTTCCACGGCCGCATCGAGCCCGGCTTCCAGATCGGCCAGCTCGCGGTTGATGTGGATGCGGATGGCCTGGAAGCTGCGCGTGGCCGGGTGGATCTTGTCCTTGCCGCGCGGCATCACCGAGGCGATCAGCTCAGCCAGTTCGGCGGTGCGGGAGAACGGCTGCTTCTCGCGGCGGGCCACGATGGCACGGGCGATACGGCGGCTCTGGCGCTCTTCGCCGTAGGTCCACAGCACGTCGGCAATCTCGCGTTCTTCAACGCGGTTGATCCATTGTGCGGCGCTTTCACCGTTGTCCGGATCCATGCGCATGTCCAGCGGGCCGTCCTTGCCGAAGCTGAAGCCACGTTCGGCCACGTCCAACTGCGGCGACGACACGCCCAGGTCGAACAGGACGCCGTCCAGGCCTTCAGCCGTCGCATCCCACTGCAGCAGCTGGGCGAAGCTGCCACGGAAGATGGACACGCGCGGGTCCGGCGCGAAATCGCGCTCGGCTACGGCGATGGCTTCCGGATCCTTGTCCATGACCAGCAGGCGCCCCTCGGGACCGAGCTGGGTGAGCACGCCACGTGCATGACCGCCACGACCGAACGTGCCATCCAGATAACGTCCGTTTTCGATCACCCTCAGGCCTTCAAGGACCTGGGTGTACAGGACCGGCAGGTGCACCGCCGGCGACTGCGACACCGGAAGGTGACCGGCCTGCGCTTCTGGGCGCATCCGGGCACCCCGGCTCACAACTTCAGGTCGAGCAACCCATCACCCAGATCCTCGTCAGACAATGTCTGCTGGATCAGGGCCCGATGCGCCTGCTCGCTCCACAATTCGAACTTGTCGCCCATACCGAGCAATACCGCCTTCTTCTCAATGCCCACCGCACCGCGGTGGCTGGCGGGGATGCTGATGCGACCGTTGCCGTCCAGCTCAAGATGGGCGGCCGAACCGACCAGCTTCTGCTGCAACAGGCGCACGACGCGCTGGGTGTTGGGCTTGGACATCACGTCGTCGCGGACCCGCTCCCATTCCGACTCTGCATACAGCCACAGGCAGCCGGCTTCGAACGGGTTGTAGGTCAGCACGAGACGGTTGTTGCTGGCGCGCGCGACGAGGTCGCGGTAAGCGGTGGGAACCGCCATGCGCCCTTTATCGTCAACTGTGATGGCCGTCTCGCCCTGGAACACGACGCGTGCACCTATCCTTCGCCCGGTGAAACATTGAACCACGAAAACCCACAAAACACCCGGATTTCCCTCTGATGCCCACCTTAGCAGCGGCCGAAGGGTTGTCAACAACTTTTCAGCGGGGAAATCGCCAGCCACATCAATGGCTTGCAACAACCTTTAGAGAATTGTTCAAGGCTTATCCACAAGTTGCTGATCCGTCTCAATTTTTGAGATTGAACGGAAGTTCAGGGCTGTGGACAGCGCGTGAAACATCGGCCGCGCATTCATCCAAAACGGGCCGGAAGCGGCGCCAGACTGCGCAAACCGTGCACAATGAGGCCATGTGCCTGCTCGCTCTTGGCTGGATGCACCACCCGCGCTGGCGGCTGGTGATGACCGGCAACCGTGATGAGTTCCACGCCCGCCCGACGGCGGCGCTGGCCCCCTGGCAAGATGAGACCTCCGTCATCGGGGGGCGCGACCTGCGCTCCGGCGGCGGCTGGGCGGGCGTCGGTGCCGCAGGCCGGATGGCGGTGGTCACCAATGTGCGTGATCCGCTGGCCTCCCAGACCGGTCCTTCACGGGGCGCGCTGGTGGCCGACTTCCTGCGCGGCCGCGACCCGGCCGCCGTGCATATCGACCGGTTGGCAACCGTGGCCGGCGCCTATGCGCCCTTCAACCTGTTGCTGGCCGACGGCCACAGCCTGGAGTTCCTGGGCAACCACCCCGCCGAGCGGCAGCGCCTGGGCCCGGGCGTGCATGGCATGTCCAACGGTGCGCTGGACGCGCCCTGGCCGAAGACCCGGCGGCTGATGGCGGCCCTTGAATCCTGGCTGCAGGAAGACCGGGTCAGATCCCTTTCGCAAAGCGAAAAGGATCTGACCCCGGACCTGACCCCGCTCTGGGCCGCCCTGGCCGACGAACATCGCCCCGCCGACAGCGACCTGCCCGACACCGGCATCGGCCTGGAACGCGAGCGCTGGCTGAGCCCCGCCTTCATCCGCGGCGACGACTACGGCACCCGCGCCAGCACCGTGCTGCTGATCGACGCCGATGGCCACGGCCAGATCCACGAGCGCCGCTTTGGCCCACAGGGCGCAGCCAACGGACAGAGTCACGTCATTTTCTGACCGGGTCGTGCCGGCCGCTGGCCGGAATCTCTTTCCAGCAGGGTAGTGGGGGGGGGGGGGGGGGGCCCCCCCCGGCGGGGGGGGGGGGGGGGGGGGGGGGGGGCGCCCGGGGGGGCCGCCCCCCCCCCCCCCCGCGGGGGGCGCCCCCCCCGCCGCCCCCCCCCCCCCCCCCCCCACTACCCGTCACTGCGATCCAAGGCTGCCAACGTCATTCAGCTTCCCGACGCAGCGCCTTTCCGCCCGCGCCACAGGGCCTGCGTTGCCGCAGCCACCCCACTGTGCCCTTTTTGCGCTTGGCACTGTGTCTATAAATGCCGCCCGCAACCTCCCAAGGTGGTCATGCCCGGCACCATGCCGCGCGATCCACATCCACATGGAGGCCCCATGCGCCGCACCCTCATCCTGCTCGCCACCCACCTGCTCACCCTCGGCCTCGGCTTCGGCCTGGGCGTCTACTTCCTGCCGATCCTGATCGCTCCTGATGATCCGCCCGCGGCACAGGTGCAGGCCGCCATGAACGACGCCACCCATCACACCACGTTCCGCCGCGACCTCAAGGGCAGCGACGCGGTGCACTGGGCGGAAGGCAAGGTCAGCGTCAGCGCACGCCAGGTGGCCTTCGACGGCAAGATGGGACCCGGCCCGGACTACAAGGTCTACCTGGTCCGCGATTTCGTCGACAACAAGGCGGACTTCCTGAAGATCAAGGCGCAGGCCCGGCGCATCGGCGAGGTGAAGACCTTCAACCGTTTCCTGGTCGATGTACCCGATGACGTCAACGTGGACGACTACACCACGGTGGTGGTGTGGTGCGAGCGCTTCTCGCAGTTCATTTCCGCAGGGCAGTACCGCACGCCGGGCTGACGAACGCGCGACGTCGAGGTAGTGCCGGCCGCTGGCCGGCATTCTGTCCGCCCTGCAGGCAACGTGAAGCTGCCGGCCAGCGGCCGGCACAAACCAGTCGCGGGTCACGCCGAGTATTTATTGCGGCCCGGCGCCCGCATTTGTTGCCGCCCCTCCGGCACGGTTGCGCTGCCGGCCAGCGGCCGGCACTACCGATGCGCGGTTCACGCATATGGAAGAAGGAGGCGGAGCCGGCCGATAAGCCGGGTTCTGTCGTGGACAGTCATTCCTCTAGGCGTTACGTCACCGCAACGCTCAAGCAACCTACCCGGATCCAACGCGGGCCGCGCCAAAGGATCCCTATTTGGTCTTGCTCCAGGTGGGGTTTGCCGTGCCGGTCTGTTGCCAGACTCGCGGTGCGCTCTTACCGCACCATTTCACCCTTACCGGCCTTCCGAAGAAGACGTAGGCGGTATCTTTCTGTTGCACTTTCCGTCGGCTTGCGCCGCCCAGGCGTTACCTGGCACCTTGCCCTATGGAGCCCGGACTTTCCTCGGCACCCCCGAAGGGATGACGCGACTGTCTGGCCGGCTCCGCCAGTGCACATTCTAGCCTACGCACGCCCTTCCTGCCGTGCTGATCGCGGCGTCCGGTTCATCCATCCACGCATGGCGTGGATCTACCGATTCACTGGACAGGGCCGGCGAAACCCGCGCGGCTCTGGTGGGTGCAGATTCCGCTCTGGTGGGTGCGGACCTTGGTCCGCACCATTCACTCGTCACTCGCCGCAGCCAACGATGTTCCTTTTTGTCGGTCGATATTCAAAACACCCGACATTATGGAACAATGCCGTCATGGGAAACGCCGAGGCCAAGGCACGAAAGCTATTGCGACGCGCAGGCACCCTGCGCGCCCGCGAACTGGTGACTGCCGGGATCGCCCGCGCCCAACTGACCCGCCTGGTCGAGGCAGGCGCACTGATCCGGTTGTCCCGTGGCGTCTACGCGTTGGCGGAAAGAAAGAGCGACGACACCGATGATGGACTGCGGATCATTGCAGAACGCCTGCCACACCCCCGTCTATGCCTGCTGAGTGCCCTGCGCCTGCATGGCCTGACCACCCAGGCACCATTCGAAAGCTGGGTCTCCATCGGCAACAGCGACCGCGTTCCGCGGATCGACTGGCCGCCCCTCCGTGTGGTCCGCATGTCGGCAACGACCCTCAATGCGGGGCTGGAAGAACGTCGCGTAGGCGGACGTCTCATATACGTCAGCAACGTAGCCAAAACCGTCGCCGATTGCTTCAAGTTCCGCAATCTCGTAGGGCTTGATGTCGCACTTGAAGCCCTGCGTGACGCGCTTCACAGCCGTGCAACCACGCCGGATGCGTTGATGGAGTATGCGCGGATCTGCCGCGTTGCCAGACTGATGAGACCGTACCTCGATGCCCTGGCTTGATCCCCTCTCCAACACCTCCCCACCGCGTTGCCTCCATCCGGCAACGGCTGCTCGATCTCGCACGCAAGCGGGGTGAGGACTTTCAGTTCGTGCTGGACAGGTTCGCCGTTGAGCGCCTGCTCTACCGGCTCTCCGCTTCTCGATACCGCGACCAGTTCCTGCTGAAGGGTGCCATGCTGTTCGCAGTGTGGTTCGACGCGCCGCACCGCCCTACACGGGATGCCGATTTCCTGGGATCCGGCAGCGCTGAGCCCGATCGCCTGCTACATATCGCACTTTCGCTCTGTGGAATGCCCGGGGACGACGGCCTGCGCTTCGATCCAGGCAGCATCGTCATCGAGGCCATACGTGAAGAAGCCACGTACGAGGGGCTGCGCATGCGCCTGATCGCACATCTGGGCCGCGCACGCTGCCATGTGCAGTGGGACGTCGGGTTTGGCGACGCGGTGATCACCCCGCCGCCGGAAATCACCTATCCGGTGATTCTGGAGGGATTCCCTCCAGCCTGCCTGCGCGTCTATCCACGCGAAACCGTGTTTGCCGAAAAGCTCGAGGCTATAGCGGCACTGGGCATCGCTAACAGCAGGATGAAGGACTTCTTCGACTTGCTGGCACTGATCCGTGAAGACGCCATGGATCGCCCGCACCTTGTTGCGGCCATTGGCGCGACGTTTGATCGACGAAGGACCCCGCCGCCAACGCCCCTGCCCTACGGACTGACTCAGTCATTCGCCGCAGATACCCAGAAGCAGACCCAGTGGCGCGCCTTCCTGCGCAGGAATCGCCTGATCGCGCCGGACCTCTCTTCGGTGATTGCCGAGATTGCCAACTATCTGGACACCCTCGACACACCCGTACAGTCCTGACGCGGCAAGGCCTGGCGCTACCGCGTCCGCCCGGGTGGACGCGGACCTTGGCGCGGCCCGTTCATCCACGCATGGCGCGGATCTACCGACTCCGCTGCTCTGGTGGGTGCGGATTCCGCTCTGGTGGGTGCGGACCTTGGTCCGCACGATCCATCAACTCCCGTACAACGCCTTGCGCGGTGCGCCGGTCAGCTCGGCAGCCAGCTTGGCGGCGGTCGACGGCGGCAGATGCTCGCTCAATTTGGCGTAGACACGGCGGCCATGCGCCAGCTGCGCTTCCTCATCGTCGCCAGCACCCTGCACCATCACCACGAACTCGCCCTTGCGCTGGTTCTCGTCAGCTTCCACCTTCGCCAGCAGGCCGGCCAGGTCACCATCAAGCACGGTCTCGAACAGCTTGGTCAGCTCGCGGGCCAACACCGCCGGGCGCTCACCGCCGAAGATCGCCGCCATGTCGGCCAGCGATTCGGCGATGCGGTGCGAGGATTCGTAGAACACCATGGTGCGTACTTCACCGGCCAGCGCCTGCAGGCGGTCGCGGCGGCCGCTGGCCTTGGCCGGCAGGAAACCCTCGAAACTGAAACGGTCGCTGGGCAGGCCGGCCACGCTCAGCGCGGCGATGGCAGCACAGGCGCCGGGAATCGGACTGACCTTGATGCCCGCCGCGCGCGCAGCACGCACCAGGCGGAAACCGGGATCACTGACCAGCGGGGTGCCGGCATCACTGACCAGCGCCAGCGATTCGCCGGCCTGCAGGCGCGAGACCAGGCGCTGGGCCAGGGCCTCTTCATTGTGTTCGTGCAGGGCCACCAACGGCTGCTGGATGCCGAAATGGGACAGCAGCTGGCCACTGCGGCGGGTGTCTTCAGCACAGATGGCCGCCACCGACCGCAGCACCTCCTGCGCGCGCGGGCTCAGATCGGCCAGGTTGCCGATCGGGGTGGCGACGACGTACAGGGTTGGCACACTCATTTCAGCGGTACTCACAGGGCAAGGGTAGAATCGTAGCGTGTACCCGGCCAAGGCCGCTGCCCTCATCGCATGGACCCGATCATGAACAAGCCCGCCGCACGGATCTCCGCCCTGTCGCTGTCGCTGATGCTGCTGGCCGGTTGTGCCACCACCAGCCTGACCAGCACGCCCGATTCGCCGGCCCAGAGCCAGGCGCTGGCGCTGATCGAACAGGGCAAGCCGCGCGACGCCGCGCTGCAGCTGGAAGCCCTGGCCGCCACCCTGCGCGGCGGTGCCCGCAGCAACGCGCTGGCCGACGCGGCCTGGGCCTGGCACCTGGCCGGTGACAGTGCGCGCGCGCGCAGCCTGCTGGGCCAGCTCACCGCCCGCCAGCTGTCCGGCGCCAGCCTGCAGCGCTACCAGCTGACCGGCGCCGAGCTGGCACTGGCCGACAAGCAGCCGGCGCAGGCCCTGGCCCTGCTGAAGGACCACGGCGACAACGTGCTGCCGGCGCTGCGTACGCGCTGGTATCTGGCCCGCGCCAGTGCCCTGCAGGGCACCGGCGATGCCTTCGGCGCCGCCACCGAACGTGCACGCGCCCATGCCAGCCTGACCGGCAGTGCGCGCAGCGAGAACCAGGCCGCCATCTCCGGCCTGCTCGGTACCCTCGACGACGCCACTTTGCGCAGCCGTGCCGCTGCCCTGCCGGCCAACGATCCTCTGTACAACTTCGCCGGCCGTGCGCTGATCGCGCGCGGCCTGCCGCTGCCGCGCCCGTTCGACCGCGATGGCGCGGCCCAGTTTGATACCAGCAAGCGTCCGCCGGCGATGAGCGACGGCTACCGGCCGCCGGCCAAGCTGGCCGTGCTGCTGCCGCTCAGCGGCCGCCTGGCCACCGCCGCGCAGCCGGTGCGCGACGGCCTGTTGAGCGCCTACTACGGTGAAAGCCGTCGCCGCCCGGACATCAATTTCTTCGACACCGCTGGCACCCCGGCTGGTGCCCTCGCCGCCTACGACAAGGCCGTCGCCTCCGGTGCCGACTTCGTGGTCGGCCCGCTGGGCCGCGACGAAGTGGACGCCGTGTACGGCCGCCAGCAGCTGCAGGTACCGGTGCTGGCCCTGAACCGCGGCAAGGATGCACCGCCGGCCGGCAGCGCTGGTTTCTCGCTGGCACCGGAAGACGACGGCATCGTCGCCGCCGAGTACCTGCGTGGCCGCGAGCGCAACCGCGCGCTGGTGATCAGCAGCAACGACGACACCGGCCGCCGTTCCGCCGCCGCCTTTGCCCAGCGCTTCGCACAGCGCGGCGGCCAGGTGGTGGCCACGGTCAATGTCAGCGAAGCCGTCGGCGATGTCGGCGCGCAGGTGCGCAATGCCGGTCAGGTCGATGCCGTGTTCCTCGCCGTGCGCGCCCCGCAGGCCCGGCTGCTGGCGCCGCAGCTGGCGTTGGCCGGTGCCGGTGGCGCGACCCGCGTCGGCACCTCGCAGCTGACCGTCGGCAGCGGCAAGGTGGAAGAAGACGTGGCGCTGGACGGCATCGTCTACCCGAACGAAGCCTGGAATGTGCGCAGCGTGTCCGGCCTGCCGTCGGCCAGCCAGGTGGCCAGCGCGCTGCCCAGCGCTCGCGGCGCCGCTGGCCGCCTGTTCGCTTTCGGTGCCGATGCCTGGAAGATCACCGCCTATCTGGACAAGCTGTCCAACGAGGGCGGCCTGGACGGTGCCACCGGCACCCTGTTCCTGGACAGCAACGGCAACATCCTGCGCCAGCCGGCATGGTCCACCTTCAATGGCGGCCGGCCGATGCCGATCGTCGGTGGTCGCTGAGCGCAGCCAACGTGGCTCGGCGGTGGAAGCCGCCGCCGAGCTGCATCTGCAACAGGCCGGACTGCAGCCGCGTGCGCGCAACGTGCGCTATCGCGGTGGTGAACTGGACCTGGTGATGGACGACGCTGGCACCGTGGTGTTCGTGGAAGTGCGCTATCGCGCGCGTTCCGATTTCGGTGGCGGCGCCGCCTCGGTCGATGCGCGCAAATGCCGCCGCCTGGCCCATGCCGCGCAGCTGTATCTGCAGGACAACCCGGCGCTGGCCAATGCACCCTGCCGTTTTGATGTGGTTGAAGCCAGCGGTGAACCGCCGCAGCTGCGGTGGCTGCGTGATGCGTTCCGGCTGGATGACTGCTGATGGTTACCGTCCGCTCTGGTAGAGGCCGACCTTGGTCGGCGCCTCTGTGCCAACCATGGTTGGCACCTACCAGAGCGCAGCCTGGCCGGCACAACCACGGTGCGTGACTGATGCCTTCGATCATCACCCATGCCGCTGTGCCGTTGGCGCTCTGGTGCGCCGCTGACCGTGGCCGCATCCCGCCGCGCCTGCTGGCGGCCGGTGTGATCGCTGCGATGCTGCCCGATGCCGACGTATTGGCCTTTGCACTGCACATTCCCTATGCCGATGCCTTCGGCCACCGCGGTGCCAGCCATTCGTTGCTGTTTGCCGGCGTGCTGGCGGCATTGGCCGCGGTGTTGGCGTTCTTTGGTAGCCGCCGGCCTTGGTCGGCACCCCGCAACCCCGGTAGTCGCCGACCTTGGTCGGCGCTTCTGTGCCAACCAAGGTTGGCACCTACCGAAGAGGCAATGGCACGCTCTGGTAGTGGCCGACCTTGGTCGGCACCACGCAGCTTAGGTAGTCGCCGACCTTGGTCGGCGCTTCTGTGCCAACCAAGGTTGGCACCTACCAAGGCAGGGCCAACGGTGGCATCGACCGTACAAGCCGCTGTATTCGTCTTCGTCTGCGCCGCCAGCCACCCGCTGCTGGATGCGATGACCTCCGGCGGCCTCGGCGTCGCTCTGGCCTGGCCATGGAGCGAACAACGCTTCTTCGCGCCGTGGCGACCCATCCGCGTTTCACCCTTCGCCCCGCAGTTCTTCAGCGCGCGGGGCGTGGCCACCCTGCTCTCTGAACTGCGCTGGGTGTGGCTGCCACTGGCTACCGCCGTTGTTGCCTGGAAACTGATCCAACCCGCTCCCGTTGCCCCACGAGATCCGTCATGAGTCCTGCCCTGCCTGCTGCACTGGTTGCCGAACTGTCCGCCCTGCTGGGCGCGGAGGGCTGGCGCATGGATGACGGCGCGCTGGAGGCGAACGCGCAGGACAACTCATGGCGTCACCAGCGCCCGGCGGCGGTGGCGCTGCCAGCCGACATCGAACAGGTGCAGGCTTTGGTGCGGGCCTGCCGTGCGCATGGCGTGGCCCTGGTCGCACGTGGCGCTGGTACCGGCACCACCGGCGCGGCGGTGCCGCTGCCCGGCAGTATCGTGCTGTCGTTCACCCGCATGGACCGCATCGTCGAGATCCGCGCCGGTGACCGTTGCGCGGTGGTGCAGCCGGGCGTGCTCAACGGCGCCCTGCAGCAGGCGCTGGCCCCGCATGGTCTGTTCTGGGCACCGGACCCCTCCAGCGCCGAGATCTGCAGCATCGGCGGCAACCTGGCCTGCAATGCCGGCGGCCCGCGCGCGGTGAAGTACGGCACCAGCCGCGACAACGTGCTGGGCCTGGTTGCCGTTACCGGCACCGGCGACGTGATCCGCTGCGGCGGTGCCTACACCAAGGACGCCACCGGCTATGACCTCACGCATCTGCTGGTAGGCAGCGAAGGCACGCTGGCATTGATCGTGGAAGCCACGCTGAAACTGACCCCGCTGCCGGTCAGCCAGGCCGGCCTGCGCGTGCTGTACCGCGATGCCGATGCCGCCGCGGCCGCCGTATCGCGATTGATGTCGCAACCGGTGGTGCCCACGCGCCTGGAATTCATGGACGCACGCAGCCTGGAGCTGCTGCGGCTGAATGGTGCCGACGTGCCGGAGGCCGGTGCGATGCTGCTGGTCGAAGCCGATGGTGACCACGACACCCTGCCCTACCTGCTGCAGGCGCTGGCCAGCGCCGCAGAGGGCGACGGCATGATCGAACTGGATGTGGCGATGGAAGGTCGTGCACGCGATCAGCTGTGGGCCGCACGCAAAGCGTTGTCGCCCGCACTGCGCAGCGTCGCGCCGGGCAAGATCAACGAAGACGTGGTGGTACCGGTGTCGCGCATTCCGGAACTGGTGGCCGGCGTGCAGGCACTGGCACGTGACTACGCACTCACCATCGTCACCTTCGGCCATGCCGGCAACGGCAACCTGCACGTCAACATCCTCTACCACCCGGATGATGCCGACGAGAACGCGCGCGCGCATGCCGCGCTGCCAAAGATCTTCGAACTGACGCTGGCGCTGGGTGGAACTCTGTCGGGTGAGCACGGCATTGGCCTGGCCAAGCGCGATTTCATGGCGCAGGCGTTCACTGCGGAAACGCTGGCGACGATGCGAGCGATCAAGGCCGCGCTGGACCCGGACGGCATCCTCAACCCCGGTAAGGTGCTGCCGCCAGTGTAGTGCCACTGCCAATGTGTTGACGACGACCCGCAGGAGCCCTCCCCAGCTGGAGGCGTCGCACTGTGCCCGCTACGGACCTTCACGCTGCCAGCCGTCAACTGAAGCTCCATCCGGTGTCCAGTGTGCTTTGCAACTTGTTGCATGGGAAAACTGCGCCTTTGCCAGGAACATATCGCCAACAGCACCACACAGCTCTGACTCACGCCCGCCGTGAGCGCCAGCTGCCTGGTCCAGTGAGCCTGCAGTGACAGCACCATCGGCATCTCTGTGAGCCGTTGGCAACCGCCGAACGGGTTGGGTCGAAGCAACAGCGCCCACGCCCTGCGAACAAGGATGCCGAGATGTACAAGCCTCTCTATCCCCATGTCATCACCACTCTTGGCGAAGCCGCTGCGCGCCTGCCACATGACCTCGCGCCGATCCTGGAGCAGGCCCTGGCCGCGGTCAACGATGCGCGGTCGCTGGCAACGGTCACGTGTGAGTCCTGCCTGCAGCAGCGTCGCGGCAGGCAGCCGCAGGCTGACTGAGTACTGGATGTGCAGTTGCAGGCAGCTTAGCGACATCTGCAGAGCCGAGCCCATGCTCGGCTGCCATGGGGCACATCGCGATGAAAGCCGCGCTTCGCGCGTGAGCCGAGCGTAGGCTCGGCTCTGCAGCGTCGATGTCATCCAGCAACCGCGCACCGATACGGCAGCACCCGGTCATGCCCGGCGGTTTCAGTCGCGTGGCAGCGCCGGGCCATGCCCGGCGTCATCAATCAGACGAAGTGCTGGTATCCGCCGTCGGCGGCTTCGCCATCCACATGCACGCCCTGCCCTTCGGCAATGCGACCGATGCGGGTGAGCGGCACGTCCAGCGATTCGGCCAGGTAGTGCAGCGCGTCGCGCTGGTCGGCGGCGGCGGTGAAGCACAGTTCGTAGTCGTCGCCACCGCGCAGTGCGCAGTCGCGCGCGCCATCGCGGCCGAGCAGCTCACGCAGCGCGTGGGAGATCGGCAACGAATCGGCATCGACATGTGCGGCCACGTTGCTGCGCGTGGTGATGTGACCCAGATCGGCCAGCAGGCCATCGGACACATCCACCGCCGCGTGTGCGAACGCACGCAGGCGCAGGCCCAGGGTCACACGCGGCGTCGGCCGCAGCAGACGCAGGCGCAGGCTTTCGTAGTCGGCCAGCAGCGTGGCGGTGGCGATGCTCAGCGCAGCTTGCTGCCACAGGCGCAGCGCGCCAGCGGCATCGCCGAGCGTGCCGCTCACCCAGATGTCATCGCCCACCTGCGCGCGGTCGCGACGCAGCGCCTGGCCACGTCCCACCTGGCCCATCGCGGTCACCGACAGCGACAACGGACCACGCGTGGTGTCACCGCCGATCAACGCGATGTCGTGCTGATCGGCCAGGGCGAAAAAGCCATCGGCGAACGCATCGATCCAGTCTTCGGAGGCTTCCGGCAGCGACAACGCCAGCGTGCACCACGCCGGGCGCGCGCCCATCGCGGCCAGGTCCGACAGATTGACCGCCAAGGTCTTCCAGCCGATGTCGAAGGCCGGGGTTTCCACCGGGAAGTGCACGCCGCTGTTGAGCGTGTCGGCAGTGACCACCAGTTGCTCATTGGCACGCGGCTGCAGCAGCGCAGCGTCGTCGCCGATGCCGAGCAGGATGTCGTCGCGCTCGAGGGTACGGGCGCGGATGCGGTCAATGAGGGCGAATTCGGCCAGGGACATGGGGCGTTCCCGCTGTTGTACGTGCCGCGCAGTGCGCGGTGGGCGGTAGTGGCGGGGGGGGGGGGGGGGCGCGCGGGCGGCCCGCGCCCCCCCCCCCCCCCCGCCCGCCCCCCCCCCCCCCCCCCCCACGACCACAGGTGGGTCAGTGACCCGATTCGACCTTCCGCCATTCCACGGCGGCACGATCCAGCACGCCGTTGACGTAGGTATGGCCATGCTCGGAACCGAAGCGCTTGGCCGATTCGATGGCTTCGTTGATCACCACGCGGTACGGCACGTCCAGGCGGTAGCGCAGCTCGTAGGCGGCCAGGCGCAGCACCGCGCGTTCGATCGCGTCCACTTCTTCGATGCCACGGTCCAGGTACGGGCCGAGCGCTTCGTCGATGTCGCGGCGGTTGTCGAGCACGCCGTGCAGCAGTGCTTCGAAGTACGCCAGGTCGGCGATTTCGCGGGCCTGCTCGTGGGCGAACTGGGCGATCAGCGACTGGGCGTTGCCGCCGGAGATCTGCCAGGCGTAGATGGCCTGCACAGCACGACGGCGCGCGCGCGAGCGCAGCACCGGATCGACGCCATCACGGCGGACGGGTTTACCGGAGGGCTTGCCCTGGGTGTTCTTGTTCATGGCAGCTGCTCCAGAAGATTGACCATTTCCAATGCGGCGAGTGCGACTTCCTCGCCCTTGTTGCCGTGGCTGCCGCCTGCGCGGGCCTCGGCGTCTTCAACGCGTTCCACCGCCAGCACGCCGTTCAGCACCGGCACGCCGAAGTCCAGCTGCACGCGCATCAGGCCTTCGGCGCAGCGATCGGCCACGTGCTCGTAGTGGCGGGTATCGCCACGGATCACGCAGCCCAGGGTAAGGATGGCGGCGTGTTCGTGGGCGGCGGCCAGGCGCGCGGCCACCAGCGGCAGTTCCCAGGCACCCGGCACGCGGATCACGTCGATGTTGGCTTCGGTGATGCCGTTGCCAGCCAGGCTCTGGCGGGCGCCAGCGACCAGCGTGTCGGTGATGCGGGCGTTCCAGCGGCTGGCCAGGATGGCGAAGCGCGCCGATTCGGGAGTGCGAAGATCGCCTTCGAAGTGGCTCATATGCGGCTTGGGGGACTCGATAAGGGGGTAATTCTAGCGTGGATGGGCCCCGGCCGTGGCCGATGGGGGCCCGGGGGGGGGGGGCCCCCCGGGGGGGCCCCCCCCGGGGGGGGGGGGGGCCCCCCCACGGTGGGGGGCGGGGGGGCGGCGGCGACCCCCCCTCCGGTGGCCCGGGCCGGGGCCCGCACCCCCGGGGCCCGCGGGGGCCCCCCCCCCCCCCGCCACTACCCATTACAGGGTCACCGTCTCCACCACTTCCAGGCCGTAGCCGGCCAGGCCGATCTGGCGGCGCGGGGTGCCCAGTACGCGCAGCTTGCCCAGGCCCAGGTCGGACAGGATCTGTGCGCCAGCACCATTGCGGCGCCACTGGCTCACGTCCTTGTCCTTGCCCGGTACCACCGGCGCCGGCTGCTGCCGCAGGCGGGCCAGCAGGGCCTCGCCGTCGCGCGGGGCCGACAGCACCACCATCACGCCGGCGCCTTCGGCATCGATCGCGCGCAGGGCATCGGTGGCAGCCACGCCGAAGTCATCGCGGCGCCAGTGCAGCAGGTCGGCCAGCGGGTTTTCCACCTGCACGCGCACCAGGGTCGGCGTTTCGGCATCCGGGGTGCCGCGCACCAGGGCGAAATGCACGTCGTGGGCGATGCGATCGCGGTAGGTGACCAGCTTGAACGGGCCGAACTCGGTCTCGATCTCGCGCTCGTCCACACGCTCGACGGTCTTTTCGGTGGCCAGGCGGTAGGCGATCAGGTCGGCGATGGAGCCCATCTTCAGACCGTGCTCGCGGGCGAACACTTCCAGTTCCGGGCGGCGTGCCATGCTGCCATCCGGGTTCAGGATCTCCACCAGCACGCCGGCCGGTTCCAGCCCGGCCAGCATGGCCATGTCCACGGCCGCCTCGGTGTGGCCGGCGCGGGTCAGCACGCCGCCCGGCTGAGCGATCAGCGGGAAGATGTGGCCCGGCTGGTGCAGGTCCGACGGCTTGGCGTTGGGCTTCACCGCGGTGCGGATGGTATGCGCGCGGTCATGCGCCGAGATGCCGGTGGTGACGCCCTCGGCGGCCTCGATGCTGACCGTGAAATTGGTCTGGAACTGCGCGGTATTGGCCTGCACCATCGGCGCCAGGCCGAGATCGGCGGCGCGGGTGCGGTTCAGCGGCAGGCACACCAGGCCACGGCCATGGGTGACCATGAAGTTGATGTCGCTGGCCTTGACCAGCTCGGCGGCCATGATCAGGTCGCCTTCGTTCTCGCGGTCTTCGTCATCGACGATGACGACCATGCGGCCCAGGCGGATGTCTTCCAGGATCTCCGGAATCGGGGCGAAATTCATGCTGCATCTCCATGTGGGTGCTGACCGTTGGCCGGCACACTGATCAACCGCTCCACATAACGGGCGACCAGATCGATTTCAAGATTGACCGCGCTGCCCACGCCTGCGGCGGAGAAGGCGGTGTTGGCCACCGTGTGCGGGATCAGGGCGACTTCAAAACCTTCATCGTCCACTTCGTTGACGGTGAGGCTGACGCCGTCCACGCAGATCGAGCCCTTCTTGGCGATGTAGCGGCGCAGCGAGGCCGGCGCGGCGAAACGCCAGCGCTGGGCACGTGCGTCTTCGTGGATGGACAGCACCTGGCCGAGGCCGTCGACGTGGCCGCTGACCAGATGGCCGCCGAGGCGGTCGGTCGGGCGCATGGCGCGCTCCAGGTTGATGACCGCACCCTCGCCCAGCTGGCCCAGCGTGGTCAGGCCCAGGGTCTCGGTGGAGGCATCGGCCTGGAAGCTGCTGGCGTCGAATGCGATGACGGTGAGGCAGACGCCGTTGATGGCAATGCTCTCGCCCATCTGCACGTTGTCGAACGGCAGAGTCCCGACATTGAAGGTGAAGCGGACATCGCCGCCGATGGATTCGCGTGCGGCCAGACGGCCGACGCCTTCGATGATTCCAGTAAACAAGTAACGTTCTCCGCGAAAAGTGAGCGAAAAACGCCGCAAGGCAAACAGGCGCACGCAGGGCATGAGCCCTGTGGCACCGTCTTCTTTCATCCGGACTATGACCGTCGGCTCCGGCATTGGACCGGATCTGCTGACCCCCGGCCGTGGGCCGGGGCGCTCGCGGGCTCGTGCTTGCGCACCTACCGCCGGTGGGGAATTGCACCCCGCCCTGAAGACGTTTGTGTACCGGCGAACCGGCGTGGCTAGTGTACCAGCCCGTGCTGAACGGGGTCGGATGCCACAGCTGTGACGGCCGTCGCTCGCAATTTGTAAAACTTTCATTAAAATTCTGCCCCGGACGACATGAGGTCGCCACGGGCAGCCCGCTGGGCAGGCCCGCCAAAGGACTGAAATTCACAGGAATTCCCATGCGCAAGATGCTGATCGTGGCCGCCCTGCTGGCCACCGCCCCGCTCTCGGCTTCGGCCGACGCCCTGAGCTACACCTACGTTGAAGGCGGTTGGACGCAGGTCAAGGTTGACGACAACGCACTGGACGACCCGAAGGTCGACGGCGGCTACCTGCGTGGCTCCGTGGCCATCGCCGAACAGGTCTACGTGTTTGGTGGCTGGTCGCGCACCAGCAAGACCTATCACTACAGCGACGGTTCGCTGAAGGTTGAACTGAATCAGCCGGAGCTGGGCATCGGCTACCACATGCCGTGGACCGACCGCGTCGACTTCACCGCCGACATCGCCTGGGTGCGCCAGAACGCTGAGCTGACCGATCGTTATGACGGCTACAGCGACCGCTACAAGGACCACACCAACCTGGCCCGCGCCACCATGGGCATCCGCGGCAAGCCGTCGCGCATGACCGAAGCCTGGGCCAAGGCCGGTTACATGGACGGCGGCAACAACTACAAGGGCACCTGGGTCGGCACCATCGGTGGCCAGATCAACTTCACCAGGACCTGGGGTCTGGTGGGCGAGATCTCCGGCTACCGCGACGTCACCCAGTACTCGGCCGGCGTCCGCGCCAGCTTCTGATCCAGCGATCGCTCCTCGTCGTGCGATCGAACGGGCCCCGCAAGGGGCCCGTTTTTTTGGCCGCCATACACGACCTCGTGACCCCATCGCGCCATCGAAAGTCCACGCAGATGCGCTAGGCTTGCGCGCCTCTGGAACAGGAAAACACCGTCATGAAGACCCCCACCCGTACTCTGCTGGCCAGCATGCTGCTGTGCGCCCCGCTGATCGCCACGGCCGCCCCGGCCACGCTGTCGCCCGAACAGGCGTTCGACCTGTATGCACGCACCCTGCTGGAAGACGACGCGACCGCCACGCGCGCGCTCAACGACGCACTGAAACCGGCATTCGAAGGCCAGGACGCTGTGACCCCGAACCCGGGTGCGCTGGCCAAGGCATTGGCCGAACCCTGGCAGACCGTACTGGCCAGCACCGGCGCCAAGGTAGACGCTGCAGCCACCGAAGCGCTGTACGCCAAGGCGCTGCGTGATTCGAAGTGCCGCGCCACCAAGAGCGTGATCGAAGACAACGAATACGTTGAAGACCAGAAGCTGGCTCGGATCACCTACAGCTGCCAGCTGCCCGACCTGGGCAAGGTGCGCCCGCTGTTCGCCGCCAGCCTCGCATCCGATGCCAGCCCGGCCTCGCGCAAGCAGTTCACCGATGCCTACACCCAAGCGCTGCAGAGTGGCGCGCGCGTGCCGGTCAGCGGCACCTTCACCCTGTACCCGGCCAAGGACAACGGCTACTGGTACAGCGGCAATTTCGATGACCTGGTGGGCACCGTGGCCGGTGCGCTGGCACCGTTCGAGGACTGGATGCAGGACGCGCAGGCGGCCAACGCGCCGAAGGTGACCGGCGTACCGGGCTGCGACCTGTTGCTGCAGCAGCATCGTGCCTGCGTGGCGAAGGTCGCACCGGACCAGATCAGCGGCGTGGACGCCATGGCCGAGGAGCTGAAGGCCAAGGCACAGGTGCAGTCGGCCGATGAGATGACGCAGGAGTGCAAGGCACTGCGCCCGATCGCCGAGATGATGTGGACCGACGAGTGCGCGTGAGCCGCGTGTAGAGCCGAGCCCACGCTCGGCTCATTGTCGCCGACGACGAGGGCGGCCGCACTTTCAGAACCGTTGCATGGCCCTGCGTGGCCTGCATGGTCAATGCTGTTGCCCTCTTCCATCGGGGCAACCGCATGAAACACCGCACGACGTCGACCATGGTCATGTTGCTGACGCTGCTGACGCTGCTGGCGCTTGTGGCGTGCGGGCAAGCCAAAGCTCCCAAGTCCAGGATTACGACCTTCTCGGTCATCCCAGCGGTTGCCTTCGAGTCAACCCTGCTGAGCGACAGGCAGCTGGATGCGTGGATGAGCGAAGACGACGACTGTCACGCGTTCCTGATGTACCACGATCAGTGTGCCGTGCTGGTATTGCCGCATGAGTACGACGACGGGTTTACCCGTCACCAGTTGCGATTGAAGGCGAAGAACCTGCCGGGCGAGGCACTGGGCGCGTACTGCCGCAACCTGCATGCGCTGTGGAAGCAGCAATGGAAGGGCCAGTGCCCGGTCGGCGAAGAAGACGACGAAGATGCCTGACGACAAAGGCGTAGCCCATGCTCTGCGTCATTCCCTCACGGGCGCAGCAGCAGCCTGATGTCCTCACCGACCTGACGCTGGTCAACCACACGCAGGCGACGCTGCTGGTCCATGGCATCGATGCCGAGGCCGGCCAGCAGCGGGCGACCGGTATCGCCCAGCAGCGTGGGCGCCTGATACAGCAGCAGTTCGTCCACCCAGCCGCCGTGCAGCAAGGCACCGGCCAGCGTCGCGCCGGCTTCGGTATGCACTTCGTTGATGCCGCGTTCGGCCAGCAGTGCCAGCACCGCGCCAAGATCGAGACGGCCGTCAACACTGGGCACGCTGGCGAATTCGGCATCGGCCGCATCCGGTGCACTCACTGCAGCATCGTGCAGGTACAGCGTCGGTGCCCCGCCCTCGCGCACGCGGCTGCACTCCAGTGAGCGCAGGCGCGAATCCAGCACTACGCGCAGTGGCGGCATCACCTCGGCATCAGCCAGGCGCACGGTCAGCATCGGGTCGTCGGCCAGCACGGTCTCGGCGCCGGTCAGGATCGCACCCGCACGCGCGCGCCAGTGCTGCACGTCTTCGCGCGCGGCCGGCCCGGTGATCCACTTGGAGCTGCCATCGGCCATCGCGGTACGGCCATCGAGGCTGGCGGCCAGCTTCACCCGCAACCACGGTCGGTTGCGCTCCACACGCGACAGGAAGCCCTTGTTGAGCTCGCGTGCCTGCGCCGCCATCAGCCCTTCTGCGACCTCGATGCCGGCGTTGCGCAGCAGATCGAAGCCACCACCATCGACCTTCGGGAACGGATCGCGCATGGCCGCGACTACGCGCGATACGCCCGCTTCGATCAGGGCCAGCGCACACGGCGGCGTACGACCGTAGTGTGCGCAGGGTTCCAGGGTGACGTAGGCGGTGGCACCACGTGCCTCGCTGCCGGCCTCGCGCAGCGCGAACACTTCGGCGTGCGGTCCACCTGCGCGCTGGTGCCAGCCCTGCCCGACCACACGTTCGCCGTGGGCGATCACGCAGCCGACCATCGGGTTGGGGCGGGTGGTGTAGGCGGCACGCTCGGCCAGACGCAGTGCGTTGGCCATGTGCAGGTGGTCGAGAACGGAGAACGGGGTGGTCATGCGGCCATGGTAGCGCCGTTGGTGGCGGTGTAGATCCACGCCATGCGTGGATGGGCGCCACTGTGCCAACCAAGGTTGGCACCCACCGGAGCAGATATCTGTGCCAACCAAGGTTGGCACCCACCGGAGCAGATATCTGTGCCAACCAAGGTTGGCACCTACCAGAGCTTCAGCCCTTCTTCTTCTTGGTCAGGGCGATCACGTCGCCCAGCAGCTGCAGCTGTTCGGTACTGGACGGCAGATCGCGTTCAAGCTTCTCGATCTCCTCGCGGAAATCGGCCACGTCCTCGAAGCTGCGGTAGACCGACGCGAAGCGTACGTAGCCGACATGGTCGAGCTTGCGCAGTTCGTTCATGACGAACTCGCCGACCTTGATCGAGGGCACTTCGCGCTCGCCGCTGATGCGCAGCTGGTGGACCACGGCGCGTACCGCCGCTTCGATCTTGTCTTCGGCCACCGCACGCTTCTGCAGCGCGCGGTCGAAGCCAGCGCGGACCTTGCGCTGGTCGAATGCTTCACGGGTGCCATCGCTCTTGACGATGGCGGGCAGTTTCAACTCCACCGTTTCCATGGTGCTGAAGCGCTCGCCACAGGCTTCGCATTCACGCCGACGACGGATCGTCGCGCCGTCTTCGGAGACGCGCGAGTCGATGACCCGGGTATCGGCATGTTGGCAGAAGGGGCAGTGCATGGAACGCCTGGCTCAGGAAAGTACCTATTGCCACGGTCATGGCAGCGTCGCAAAGGTACCTGAGAAAGGGCCCCGCAGCAAATGCTGTCTGCGCGGAAGTGCCTGCATTTCGGCCGAACAGAGCCGCCAGCGCGGTCAGCGCTGCGCGTTCAACCGGGTGCCGGCGGCGCCGAGGCCGCGCGCGCCCAACGCAGCCACGCCAGATGCCCTGCCATCACCAGCAACGGCGGGCCGAACCCGAGGAAGGCCAGGGTCGAGATCTCCCCGTGCTTGAAGGTGAAGTACAGCGTGGCGCCAACCACGCCCAGCGCGGCCAGGGCCCCCAGCGCCAGGCCGACCCAGGCGACAACCGGCGATTGGCGCAGGCCGCTGACACCGCGCCACAGGAACAGGCCGCTCAGCCACAACCACGACAGCAGGCCGATGATCCCGGCCGACGACCACAGCAGCAGGATCCTGTACTCGTCACCGGTCAGGTACTTGCCATCCCATACGACCATCAGACCCAGCACGGCACCCGTGCCTCCGGCGGCCACCGTTGGCAGGCCCACCAACAGGCCGGCAATGGCCATCCAGCGTTTGTGCAGACGCTCATCCATGCGTTCGGTTTCCTTCCCTGGGCCGCATCATCCGCGGCGTTTGATCCACACCAGCATCGCAGCCGGCACCAGCATCGACGGGCCCAGCAGCAACAAGCCGAGGCCTTCGCCGTGCACGGCGATGCCCCACCACAGCGCCAGCCCCAGCGGGGGCAAGGCGGCGAGACCGCCCGCCAGCAGCATCCACCACCAGAGGCGGTGCACGTGCAGCCCGGCACGCCCCTGCAGCAGAAAACCCGCGCTCAGCCACAACCAGGCCAGGCAGCCGGCAATGCCGGCCAGGCCCCACAGCGGCATCACCGTTACCGAGGCCAGCGTGCCATGACCAAACTGGCCCAGCCCCATCAGCAGCAGCATCGTCGCCGCCGCGCCGCCCATCGCCAGGCTGGGCAGGCCGAACAGCACCGCCAGGACGGTGTAGAGGTACTTGAGGTGGCGCTCATCCATGCGCGGTTACTCCCATACCGGGGTCGGAGCCCTTCCCGGCGGGAAGGGATCCGACCCCTGCTGCGATCAGCCGTAGACCGGGTACTTGCGGCACTGCGCGCTGACGGCGTCGCGCACGCGGGCGATGACGGCGTCATCGTTCGGTGCGTCGAGCACGTCGGCGATCCAGTTGGCCAGGTCCACGCAATCCTGTTCGACGTAACCACGGGTGGTCACCGCCGGGGTGCCCAGGCGCAGGCCCGAGGTCACGAACGGCGAACGCGGATCGTTCGGCACCGAGTTCTTGTTGACGGTGATGTGGGCCTTGCCCAGCGCGGCTTCCGCGTCCTTGCCGGACACGTCCTTGCCGATCATGTCGACCAGCATCAGGTGGTTCTGGGTGCCGCCGGAGACGATCTTGTAGCCGCGCGCGATCAGCGTGTTGGCCATCGCCTGGGCGTTCTTCACCACCTGCTGCTGGTAGGCCTTGAAGCCCGGTTCCAGCGCTTCCTTGAAAGCCACGGCCTTGCCGGCGATGACGTGCATCAGCGGACCGCCCTGGATGCCCGGGAACACGATCGACTGCAGCTTCTTGACCAGGTCATCGTCGGCGCCCTTGGCGACGATGATGCCGCCGCGCGGGCCGCGCAGGGTCTTGTGGGTGGTCGAGGTGACCACGTGCGCGTGTTCCAGCGGGCTGGGATAGACGCCAGCAGCAACCAGGCCGGCGACGTGGGCCATGTCAACGAACAGGTAGGCACCGACCTTGTCGGCGATGGCGCGGAAGCGCGCCCAGTCGATCACCTGCGAGTAGGCCGAGAAGCCAGCCACGACCATCTTCGGCTTGTGCTCCAGGGCCAGGCGCTCGACTTCGTCGTAATCGATCAGGCCCTGGTCGTTCACACCGTACTGCACGGCGTTGAACAGCTTGCCCGAGGCATTGACCTTGGCACCGTGGGTGAGGTGGCCGCCGTGGGCCAGGCTCATGCCGAGGATGGTGTCACCCGGCTGCAGCAGGGCGAAGTACACGGCCTGGTTGGCCTGCGAGCCGCTGTGCGGCTGCACGTTGGCGTAGTCGGCGCCGAACAGCTGCTTGAGGCGGTCGATCGCCAGCTGCTCGGCGATGTCCACGTATTCGCAGCCACCGTAGTAGCGCTTGCCCGGGTAGCCTTCGGCGTACTTGTTGGTCAGCTGGCTGCCCTGGGCTTCCATCACCGCCGGGCTGGTGTAGTTCTCGCTGGCGATCAGCTCGACGTGGTCTTCCTGGCGCTGGGTTTCAGCGGCGATGGCCTTGGCCAGTTCGGGATCGTAGGATTCGATGCGGACGTCACGCGGGAACATCGGGTACTCCAGCAGGCAGGGAAAAGGGGTACGGCTCAGCCCCCGATTGTAGCCCCGCACCGGGCCTGCCGGGGCCGAAACGGACGGGGCCGGCATCCCCGAAGGAATCCGGCCCCGTATGGTTTCGATTGATGTTGTGGGGTCAGAGCCCTTTCCGTGGGAAAGGGATCCGCCCCCGGCCGCGATCCTCAGCGGTTGCTGAGCACGTACTGGGCGATCACACCGGTGGCGATGGCCACCAGCAGCATGTTGCCGCGGTCATCGCGGATCCAGTGGTGGCCATACGGCGGGCGACGCAGGTGATAGCGCGGGTAGTCGTTCACCACATAGACCGGGCCACGGTAGTAGTCGCGGTAGCGATGGCCGACCTTCCAGCCGTAGCCCGGGCCATAGGCCGGGCGGTACACCACACGCGGCGGTGCCGGGCGGTAGTAGCGGTCATGGTCGCGGTGCCACTCGCGGCGATCCTGGCGGTAGTCGCGCCGGGCCTCGCGGCGGTCGCGTTCCCAGTCACGACGGTCCTGGCGCCATTCGCGGCGGTCCTCGCGCCACTCGCGGCGGTCGTGGTCGCGGCGGTGGTCGTTGTCGGCGAAGGCCGGGGCCACGGCGCCGAGCGCCAGCACAGAGGCCACGGCGCCGGCCATTACTCGATTGATGCGCATGTCAGACCTCTGCTCGGGTGGGTGGTGAGCCCATATTGCGCACCCGATCTGAACCGTTTCCGGCTGGAAACGCTTCCCGCTGCAGGACTGTGACGAGGTATTCAGGCCGCGGCCAGCCCGGCAGCCCCTTCCAGGCGCGGCCCGGAACCGGTTCCGGCTATAATTGGCGGTATTCCATTTCAGTCTGTGCCCGCTGCCGCAACGGGATGTTCCCGTGACGGGTCGGGTGCAGGGCCGCGCCTACGGAGACCGCATGTCCTCGCAATACATCTACACCATGAACCGCGTGTCCAAGGTGGTCCCGCCCAAGCGGCAGATCATCAAGGACATCTCGCTGTCCTTCTTCCCGGGCGCGAAGATCGGCCTGCTGGGCCTGAACGGCGCCGGCAAGTCCACCGTGCTGAAGATCATGGCCGGCGTGGACACCGATTTCGAAGGCGAAGCCCGCCCGCAGCCGGGCATCAAGGTCGGCTACCTGGCGCAGGAACCGGAACTGGACCCGACCAAGACCGTGCGTGAAGCGGTCGAGGAAGGCGTGGGCGAAGTGCTGCAGGCCCAGGCCGCGCTGGACGCGGTGTACCTGGCCTACGCCGAGGAAGGCGCCGACTTCGACGCGCTGGCCAAGGAACAGGAGCGCCTGGAGGCGATCCTGGCCGCTGGCGACGCGCACACCCTGGAGAACCAGCTGGACGTGGCCGCCGATGCGCTGCGCCTGCCGCCGTGGGATGCCGTGGTCGGCAAGCTGTCCGGTGGTGAAAAGCGCCGCGTAGCGCTGTGCCGCCTGCTGCTGCAGAAGCCGGACATGCTGCTGCTCGACGAACCGACCAACCACCTCGACGCCGAGTCGGTGGAATGGCTGGAACAGTTCCTGGCGCGCTACACCGGCACCGTGGTGGCCGTTACCCACGATCGCTACTTCCTGGACAACGCCGCCGAGTGGATCCTGGAACTGGACCGCGGCCGCGGCATTCCGTGGAAGGGCAACTACACCGACTGGCTGACCCAGAAGGATGAGCGCCTGAAGCAGGAAGACAACCAGGAAAAGGCCCGCCAGAAGGCGATCCAGAAGGAACTGGAGTGGTCGCGCCAGAACGCCAAGGGCGGCCGCACCAAGGGCAAGGCCCGTCTGGCCCGCCTGGAAGAGCTGCAGTCGGTCGATTACCAGAAGCGCAACGAGACCAATGAAATCTTCATCCCGCCGGGCGAGCGCCTGGGCAATGCGGTGATGGAGTTCAAGAACGTCTCCAAGAAGTTCGGCGACCGCCTGCTGTTCGACAACCTGAGCTTCCTGGTGCCGGCCGGCGCCATCGTCGGCATCATCGGCCCGAACGGTGCCGGTAAGTCGACCCTGTTCAAGATGATCACCGGCCAGGAAAAGCCGGATACCGGCGAGATCGTGGTTGGCCCGACCGTGAAGCTGTCCTACGTGGACCAGAGCCGCGACGCGCTGGAAGGCAACCACAACGTCTTCCAGGAAATCGCTGGCGGCCTGGACATCCTCAACATCAACGGCATCGAGATCCAGTCGCGCGCCTACATCGGCCGCTTCAACTTCAAGGGCCAGGACCAGCAGAAGATGGTCGGTTCGCTGTCCGGTGGTGAGCGTGGCCGCCTGCACATGGCCAAGACCCTGCTGCAGGGTGGCAACGTGCTGCTGCTCGACGAACCGTCCAACGATCTGGACATCGAAACCCTGCGTGCGCTGGAAGATGCGCTGCTGGAGTTCCCGGGCAACACCTTCGTCATTTCGCATGACCGCTGGTTCCTGGATCGCATCGCGACCCACATCCTGGCGTTCGAAGGCGACTCGCACGTGGAGTTCTTCCAGGGCAACTACCGCGAGTACGAAGAAGACAAGCGCCGCCGCATGGGCGACGACGCTGCGCCGAAGCGCCTGCGCTTCAAGGCGCTGAAGTAAGGCAACAGGAAAGGCCGCGCTCGCGCGGCCTTTCTCCTTTTGGTAGGTCGCCACCGTTGGTGGTGACGCTGTGAAGCGTACCGACCAACGGTCGGCACCCACGTTCTGCATTCGGGTAGGTCACGACCGTTGGTCGTGACGCATTATTGTCGCGAGATTCCCCCATGTCCCTGTTCGAGCGCCTGTTCCAGCTGCAGCAGCACGGCACCACCGTGCGCACCGAGCTGCTGGCCGGTGTCACCACCTTCCTGACGATGTCCTACATCGTCTTCGTCAATCCCGAGATTCTCGGCACCACCGGCATGGATGCGGGCGCGGTGTTCGTGGCCACCTGCCTGGCGGCTGCGCTGGGTTCGGCAGTGATGGCGCTGGCCGCCAACTTCCCGGTCGGCATGGCGCCCGGCATGGGCCTGAACGCGTTCTTCGCCTTCACTGTGGTCGGCGCTGCCGGCCTGCCGTGGCAGCAGGCACTGGGCGCGGTGTTCATCTCCGGCCTGGTGTTCCTGGTGCTGTCGCTGACCGGTGTGCGTGCATGGCTGGTGTCGGGTATTCCTTCGTCGCTGCGCTCGGCCATCGTGGCCGGCATCGGCCTGTTCCTGGCGATCATCGCGCTGCAGAAGTCCGGCGTGATCGTCGGCAATGAAGACACGCTGGTGGCGCTGGGCCCGTTGAACACGGCGCCGCCGCTGCTGGCGCTGGCCGGTTTCCTGCTGATCGCGGTGCTGGAAGCGCGCCGCATCCGTGGCGCGATCCTGATCGGCATCCTGGCGGTGACCGGCGCCGGTTGGGCGCTGGGCGACGTGCAGTACCAGGGCCTGGTCTCGCTGCCGCCAAGCCTGGCGCCGACCTTCCTGCAGCTGGACCTGCCGGGCCTGCTGCACCATGACGGCGGTGCGCCGATCGCGGTGCTGCTGCAGGTGGTGCTGGTGTTCGTGCTGGTGGAAGTGTTCGATGCCACTGGCACCCTGTATGGCGTGGTCGGCCGCGCCGGCCTGCTGAAGCTGCCGGGCGCGCAGAAGCGCTTCGGCCGTGCGCTGCTGGCCGACAGCACCGCGATCGTGGCCGGTTCGATGCTCGGCACCAGCAGCACCACGGCCTTTGCCGAAAGCGCCTCGGGCGTGCAGGTCGGCGGCCGCACCGGCCTGACCGCACTGGTGGTATCGGCTCTGTTCCTGGCCGCGCTGCTGTTCTCGCCGCTGGCGGCGATGGTGCCCAGCTATGCCACCGCACCGGCGTTGCTGTTCGTGGCCGGGCTGATGCTGCGTGAGCTGGTGGAAGTGGACTGGAGCGACCTGACCGAATCGGTGCCGGCCGCACTGTGTGCGCTGGCGATGCCGTTCACCTACTCCATCGCCAATGGCCTGGCGTTC
Source organism: Stenotrophomonas sp. SMYL86 (assembly GCF_036320025.1). Lineage (NCBI taxonomy): Bacteria > Pseudomonadati > Pseudomonadota > Gammaproteobacteria > Lysobacterales > Lysobacteraceae > Stenotrophomonas > Stenotrophomonas sp. SMYL86. Next base: position 19,010 of record NZ_JAWIRU010000019.1, on the reverse strand, counting down.
GGCTTCATCGCCTATGCCGCGCTGAAGGCCGGTACCGGCCGCTGGCGCGAAGTGCATCCGGCGGTGTGGCTGGTGGCGGTGCTGTTCACCCTGCGCTACGCGTTGGAATAAGCGGTAGGTGATGCCGGCCAGCGGCCGGCACTACCAGAGCACGCTTCGGCCAGCGGCCGGCGCTACCGGGCGCTGGTTCACCTGCTGCGCACGGTGCTCTGGGATGATGCGGGCATGGTTCGGCCTGACCTTCCCGCGGATCCGTCTTCGCCGTTGCGCCGCCGGCTGCTGCGTGCGGCAGTGCTGGCACCGCTGGCCACTGCGCTGACCACCCTGCCCGGCTGCTCGTTGCCGGTGCAGGTCGATGGCACCTTCCTGCAGCCGTGGCGCAGCCACCTGCAGTGGGACCTGGCCGACTGGCAACGATCCTTGAAGCTTGCACGTACGCTGGGCTGCCGGCAGCTGGTGCTGCAGTGGACCGGCATCGTCGGTGGCAGCGACGGCGACTGGTCGCTGCCGGACAGCAGCCTGCAGCAGCTGTTCACCGCCGCCAGCGAGAACGACATCCGCATCCGCGTCGGCCTGCCCTTCCAGCAGCGCTGGTGGCAGGCCATCGGCGCCGACGATGCCACGCTGCAGGCCTTCCTGGCCGACAGCCTGGTGCAGGCACGCCGCTGGTTGGCACAGGCGCCCTGGGCGCAGCAGCCGGCCTTCGGGGGCTGGTACCTGCCCTACGAGCTGGAGCAGTATCACTGGGCCGATCCGGCCCGCCAGCTGTGGCTGGCGCAGTGGTTGCACGGCCTGGTGCAGGCCGCCGGCGCACGCGGCGGTGACTGTGCGATCTCCTGTTACTTCAGCCGCCTGCAGACCAATGGCAACCTGGTCACGCTGTGGCAGGCGGTACTCGCGCACGCGGCCGTGCGGCCCATGGTGCAGGACGGCGTGGGGGTGGCCGGCGCCGGCAACGTGCAGCAGCTGCAACCGCTGCTCGATCTTCTCCATGCCAACGGCATCGGTTTCGATGCGATCGTTGAACTGTTCCGCGAACTGCCCGGCGGCCCCGCCGACGGCAGCGGATTCAAGGGCGAAACGGCCGATGCCGCACGCATCCAGCGGCAGTTGGCATGGGCACGCGACAGCGGCGCACAGCACGTGCTGGTCTATGCACTGGAGCCATGGCTGACCCAGGACACACCGCAGGCCGCAGCGCTGCGGCGACGCTGGGGCCTGCCTCAGTAGTAGAGGATGGCGGTGGCGAACAGGCCCTTGGCACGCTGCGTATCACCACCGCCGATGGCGATGCGGTACTGCACGGTCAGGTCCAGGTAGGAACGCGGCGTGTTGTAGTGGTCCTCGCGGAACCAGTAACGCACGCCCACACCTGGCCCTGCGCCAAGTGACCAGCTGCGCTGTGTATCATTGAGCGCGAACGACTGCGCCGGGAACGGCGGATAACGGATGTCACGCACGCGCGAGCGCTGGTCCAGCCAATCGGCGCCAACCACGACATAGGGTGTCACCACCCAGTGCGTCTGCCCGGCACCGAAACGGAAGCTGCGCCCGGCGCGCAGTTCACCAGCAGCGAACCACTGTTCGCGATGCAGGCGCCCGTTGGCGTCGCCGATCCGCCGCACCGGCGTGCCGTTGGCATCGAGCGCGTCGAGGGTGAAGGTGGCACCGTTGTCGTCCCAGGTATATCCCCCCTGCGCATAGCCACTGACCATCCACCACTGGTTCACATCGGTGCGCAGATCGGTGCCGTGGTAATAACCATAGGTCAGGTAGGACATCCATCCACCGGAACCGCTGGCCAAGCGGTAGCGCGCCAGCGTGCTGGCTTCCAGTGGCCGGTTCAGGGCCAGCTGCAGGCGGCACTGCACCGCTGCCGATGCGGGGTAGACCTCGCCCTGGCGGGTGGCACTGCCCAGGAACTGGCGGCGCTCGATGCCGGCGCTCAAACCGGTCTGGCCAAAGGCGTAGCGCAGGCCGAACGAGGCGATGGTGGACGGCCAGCCGGTGGTCGAGCGCGAATGACTGAGGCGCTCGGCGCGTGCACGCGCATCTGGCGTTGATTCGCCGGTGCACGGATCCACCGCACGGATCGACTCGTAGGTGCCACCCTCGTCGTACAGCGTGTTGAGCAGGCGTGCGTAGAGCTCCAGCGTGCCATGCTGGTCATTGAACGCTGGTGGCCGCCAGAACGCCTCCAGCGTACTGAACACCGAATCGCCGGGCGTACTGATCGCCGCACCGCCGACATTGGTTGCGGCCTGGCGCGCACCCCGGAAACCCGCCGAGGCGACCACGCCCCACTCGCGTGAATAGTTGGCGATGGCATTGCGCACGTTGTAGCGCTGATGCTCATCCAGCGGCAGCTCACCGACGTCGGCGCGGTCGATGGCGCTACGCAGCAGTGACACCGCCTGTGGATGATCGCCGTTGGCTGCGCTGGCGTAGGCCTGGTCCAGCACCACGCTTTTCGGTGCCTTGCCGGTGGCCTCGGCGGCACGGAAGTCGGCCAGTGCCTGCGCAGGTTCGTGCGCCTTCTGGTTGAGGTAGCCGCGCTGCATCAGCGCCTCCGCATCGTCAGGACGCTGTGCCAGTGCCGCATCCAGGCGCTGCCGTGCTTCGTCCTGCTGTGCGCGGTTGCCCGCTGCCAGCGTGGTGGTCAGCAGGGCTTGCAGGTTCGCGTCGTCCGGTGCGAGTTGCACGGCCTGCCGTGCCTCACCGATGGCATCGGTGTAATCCTGGCGCGCGTAGGCAGCATAGGCACGCTGTGCGGCACCGCCGTCGCCCTGCAGGTCGGCCGGCATCAACTCGCAGACATTGCCTGTGTCGCCCGACTGGCAGTGCTGGAACGGCACCGGATAGGTCTGCGCGCTCATACGCGGAAGCTCGCGACTGGAGCGGATCGCCCGGCTGCGTTGCTCGATGCCCTGCTGCAGAAGCTGCCGTGTCCGTGCATCGCCTTCAGCTGGCGGTACCGCCGCCTGCAACGGTGCCAGCAGTGCAGCAGCGCGTACCCGATCACCTGCGGCCAGTGCCGCATCTACCGCCAGCAGTCGCACGTTGCGCTGCTGCGCGGTTGATCCCGGCGTGGCAAGCGCGGCGTCGAAATCTTCATTGGCCCGTAACGTGCTGCCCTGGCGCTGGCGCAGGTAACCGCGCATGACCCGTGCATTGAGGTCGTTGGCATCTACCTGCAATGCCTGATCAGCACTGTGCTCAGCGTCGGCCAGCTGATCGCCCTGCAGCTGCGCGGTGATCAGCAGCAGCCGGTATGAAGCCACGTCGGGGGCCAGTTCCACGGCAGCGTGTGCCTGCTCAATGGCGGCGGCATCCTCGCCTGCGGACAGCGATTGATAGGCCTGCTGGGCCTGCAGCAGGGCGCGTTGGCGACCCAGTGCCACGCGCCGCGTGCGCAGCGCCTCGGCATTCGGTGCACCCAGCTGCAGCGCGGTGCCGATGGCGGCGTCGGCCTGTTCGGGCTGTTGCTGTGCCTCCAGTGCCGCCACCCACAGCAGGGCCCATGCGCCCTGTTTCGGCTGCTGCCGGAACGCCTGCTCGGCCTTGCTGGCCGCCTCTCCCATCCGCCCGGCGTCATAGGCCGCGTACGCCTCGGTGGCCAGCGCGTAGGCCTGCTGCCTGCTGCGGTCTGCGGCGCTGCCGACCGGACGCGATGGGGATGTCGTGCGCGCACCTTCGCCTCCGGTTGCCGCGCTACGTGCAGCGGTGGCAGCCGCCAGCGCCGGCAAGGCCGGATCTTTCATCCCCGCGTCCAGCGCACGGCGCGCCTGCTGCTGCGCTTCTGCGCCACGCCCGAGCTTCTGCAGCGCATAGATCTGCAGCAGGCGCAGCCGCACCACATCCGGGCGCAGCCGGATCGCTTCACTGGACTGCTGGTAGGCCGCGGGGTAATCGCCACGTTCATAGGCGGCAAACGCCTGCTCGGCGATGCGGTAGGCAGCTCCAGACAATGGCAGCTGCGCATCGGCCTGGGCCTGTACCGATACGCTGGCCGTGGCCAACGCGACGGCAATGACGGTGGACAGCAGCGTGGTCTTCATGCCGGCAAGGCTCCTGGAGGCGGCGACTGCAGCGTGGCCGCACGCCGGCGCTGCTCCTGCATGGCCTGGGCCACGGCCTCCTCGGTGGTGATGCCCTGCTTGACCAGGTAATCGCCGATGCGGCCGTCGCGCTGCGGCATGTAGTCATCCAGTGCGATCTCGAAGCGCGCGTGGTCGATCAGGCGCATCTCCACCAGCAGGTCGCCCAGCAGCGGCACGTTGTCCAGGTGCCACTGCCGGTCGCCGCCGATCAGGCGCAGGCCCGCGTTGATTTCGCTTTCGCGGGCGATGCTCTGTTCGACGTGCTCACTGCGGGTTTCCTGCTTCAGCAGCGCCAACGCCTCTTCGGGCAATGGGCTGGCGACGGCCAGCCGCAGGGTGCCTTGCTCACGCGGTGGCAGCGGCAGCATGCGCCATTGCACGCAGGCATCGGCACTGACCGGGAACTGGCAGGCGCGCAGGTAGTCCACGTCGATGACCGCGCGTGGCAGGTCGCCCTGGAAGGCGATCGCCTCGGCCAGCGTTTCATCATCCAGCCAGCCCTGGGTGAGCAGGATGCGGCCCAGCGGCTGCTGGCGCCCTGCCTGCTGCTGATCCAGCGCCTGCTGCAGGCGTTCGGGTTCCACCGCCTGCCAGGTGGTCAACAGCTCACCGAGCTGCTTGCGGGTCTGCACCAGCTGCGCCGCATCCGGGAAGTCGTGCATGGTCTTGTCCCAGACCATGCGCTTGCCGAACAGCAGGTAGGCCAGGAACACCTTCCACGCGCGTGCGGTGGCCATGAAATTGATCATGTTGCCGACCACCATGCGCGGGATCGACATCAGCGCATGCTCCCAGCCATACAGCCGGTTGACGAAGTAGAAGCGCTGCACGACGCGGGTGGCCAGCGCCGCCGTGGTCAGCAGCGCCACGTTCATCTGCCAGGTACCGGCCTGGAACACGCTGGGAAACTGCATCGTCCACAGCCCGGTCATCTTCAACAGCCAGAACAGCAGCAGCTGCAGGAAGATGACGTAGGCGATGATGCTGACGAACGAGGTGATGATGCCCTTGCGGTCGCGCGCCAGCAGGTACTTGGTGGCCAGCGAGCCGCGCCAGCCCAGCGACTCCCAGCTCTGCAGGCCGATGCCCAGCACCCACCGCGCCTTCTGCCGGTACGATGCGCGGAAGTTGTCGGGGAAGTACTCGCGCACGCACAGCGCCATCTGCTGGGTGCGCTCGCGTACCGGGCCCCAGCCGAACCAGGACGGGCGACGCACGCGGAACTGCACCGGGAAGCGCGCGAAGATCGACTGCATCCCCATCGCCGCCAGCCGCGCACCGACGTCGTAGTCCTCGGTGAGGCTGTCGGTGTTGAAGGGCTGGTTGTCGGTCTGCGCGCTCAGTGCCAGCAGCGCGCGCCGCGAGAAGCAGGTGCCGACGCCCGCCGACGGCACCATGCCGGAAACACTTTCACGCACCACCAGATCCTTGGCATGCCATTCGGCGAACTCGTCCATGTAGACGCCGGCCACCAGTTCGTACCACTCGCGGTCCAGCGAGGTGACCGGCAACTGGATCATGTCCTTGCGCGGCAGCAGGTAGTTGTAGAAGCGCAGTTCCATCGGGTGCAGCACGTCCTCGCTGTCGTGCAGGATCACCCCGGCGAACTCGATGTCGTGGCGTTTCTCGTAATCGAAGATGGCCAGGATCAGCCAGTTCAGGCAGTCGGCCTTGCTGGTCGGCCCGTCATGCGGCACTTCCACGCGGCGCAGGCGCTTGTAGCGGCGGCGCATGCGCTCCACTTCGTCGATGGTCTGCTGGTCGTTGGGATAGGTGCCGACGAACACGACGTACTCGCGGTAGTCGAGTACGTTGATCATGTTCTCCACCATCTGCGCGATGACGTCGTACTCCATCCACGCCGGCACCATGATCGCCAGCGGCTGTTGCGGCCGCTGCAGCAGGTCTTCCTGGGTCAGTGGCCGGTACGCCTCGCGACGCTTGATGGTGAGCGCCCGCCAGCTCTCGCGCACCCAGTACCAGACATCGATGAACAGGTCATCGAGGCTGGAGATCAGGATCAGCACGGCCACCGCCGCCGCCGTGGTTTCCAGGGCAGCGTAGTAGTTGGCCAGCTGGATGTTCCAGAACAGACCGTCCACGGTGGATCAGTGCCCTGTGTTGGCGGACTTGCGGCGGCGCACCTGGGTAACGCGGGCGGCCAGCAGCGCGAACACGATCACGCCGACCAGCAGCAGCAACCAGACCATGTGCCGTTCCCACTTCGATTGCGGATTGCCGTCCTGCGCGATACGCGTGCCATAGGGATCCTGGCGGTCGAATTCGCGCACGGCATCACTGCCGTCGAGCACGGCGAGATCACCGCGCAGCAGCCGGAACGGTGCGCCGAACGGCGGTGCCTGTGCGCCCAGGTCGCTGTACAGCACGCCGAGCTGCCCGCCGGCGGTGCCGACCTGCACCACCGCGGCACGATCCAGCCCGCTGACATCCAGCAGCGGCTGCGGCTCCCCGCCGAGCAGCAGATGACCGTCCTTCAGGCCGGCCACATCGACACCCGATGGCGCCACACCGAACGCCAGCCACGGCGCACCCGGGCTGACCGCCGCACCGGCATCGACCACCTTCAGTTCCGACGCCTCCGGCGAGGCACCCACTGCACTGGCCACCGCAATCACCTTGCGCAGCGATGCCGGTGCATCCTGCAGCCACGTGGCCGGCACGAACACCTGGTTGCCGCGCGACAGCTGACTGCTGGCGCCGACGAAATCACTGCCCAGCGACCGCTTGGCCAGGGTCAGGTGGCTGCTGGGCAGGATCGAGACCGGATAGGCGGTGGCGGGATCGTGGCAATAAGGTCGTGCCGGCTGGCGCAGGAAGCTGACGCGGATCTCGTTGCGCGCCGACAGCGCGTAGGCCGGCACCTTGGCCACCAGCCGTTGCGGCTGGCCATTGGCCGACAGCACCTTGCCGCCCAGCAGGTAATCGTTGAAATGGATCGTGGCCACCGCGCCCTGCCCGGCGGCGTTGGGCGCCGCCGAGACATCGATCACCACTTCCTCGGGCAGGCGCCCATCGGCCGACAGCGCGCCGAGGTCGAAGGTGGCACTGCGGTCCGCGCGGGTGACCACATCCATCGTACCGGCGATGTTGCCGAGCCGGCTCAGCAGCACCTGGTCTCCTTCCAGCTTCGGTGTTCCCGCCGCGCTGACCTGCAGGCTGCGGCCCAGCGCATAGCTGCGCCACTGTTCGGCGAACAACCCGGCGACCTTGCCCGCCGCCGCCGGGTCGACCACCAGCGTCGGACGGCCAGCAACGGCGACCACGCTGACCGATGCGTTGGCCGTGGGCTTTTCCAGGCCGCCCATATCGGTACCGCGCCACGCGGCGAAGGCAGCGCCCGCATCGGCACCCGTAGCCGCAACCTGTACGGCCAGCGCGTCCAGTGCCGCGCGTACGCCGGCCCGCAGCGCATCACTGCCGATCATCACGTCAGCGGCCAAGGGCCCGCTGTCACGCAGCGACAGCAGCGCGCCAACTTCAGCCAGATCCTTGATCACATGCGCACGCTCGCCCGTCGCCAGCGCAGCGTAGGCCGGCACGCTCTGCAGGCTGGCCGGGATGCTGATGCCGGTCAGGTCGACACTGTCACCGACCTTGGGCAGCGCCACCACCTGCACCTGCTTGCCACCGCCCTGCAACGCGGTACCGACGCGCCAGGCGGCATCGTAGGCCGGCGCCTGCAGCGCCTTGCCGTCCACCAGCAGGCGCACCTGCGGTGGCAGCGCGCCCCAGGCCTTGGCCACGGTGTCCACGGCGCGGCCGTCGAAGCGGTAGCTGAAACGCGAGTCCGGCGACAGCCGCAACACGTTGGCCGGCGCGCTCTGGTCGGCACATTGGTAGTCGGAGACGATCGACCACCAGCCGACGCCGACCCGCACGAAGCCGTTCTGGCGAGGTTCGCCATCAATGGCCAGCAGCTGGCTGGCGTCGCCCTGCGCATCGGTGATCGAGCGCGCGGCGATCGGATCGCCATCGACCGACCACAGGCCGGAAGTGCGCCCGGCGTGGCCGCGCACATAGCGCCCGTCCAGCTGCAGCTGCGCATCGCGGGTGGCGACGCCGGCCGGCACCGGCAGGTAGACCTCGCGCTGGCTCTCCTGCCCGCTGAGCACCAGCGGTTGGCGGAAACCGAGTTCACGCAGGGTCATCTGCCGGTTGACCGTGCTGTCGCCGCTCCATTCGGCGAATTGGCCGGCGACGCTGTCGGCGGCATGGGCACTGGCAACCACGCCCGACAGGACGAACGCGGCGGCGGATGCAAACAGGGGAGAGCGGCCGGTCTGGGTCATGGCGTCACTTCGCGTGGATGGAGGTGGGCGGCACCGCTGTTGCGGAGGCCGGGCGAGAATTCGGGAAGGGGCGTGCCACGCAGGGCGGCGACGATGCGCGCGCTGGCACGGCCATCGCCGTAGGGACTGGCGTCGGGATCGAAGCGGGTCGGATGCGGTGGTTGTGCCAGTGCCGCGTTGACCGCCTCGACAATGCGCGAGGGCCTGGTGCCGACCAGCGTCACCACTCCGGCCTCGACCGCCTCCGGGCGTTCGGTGACATCGCGCATGACCAGCACGGGCTTGGCCAGCGCAGGCGCTTCTTCCTGCACGCCACCGGAGTCGGTGAGGATGACGTCGGCGCGCTGCATCAGGCGCACGAAGTGCAGGTAGTCCTGCGGCGGCACCAGGTGCACATTGTCGAGATGGCCGAGGTGGGCGTTGACCGGCCCCTGCACGTTCGGGTTGAGATGCACCGGATACAGCACCTGCAGGTCCGGCCGCCGGGCCAGTTCGGCCAGCGCACGGCAGATGTCCTCGAAGCCCTGGCCGAAACTCTCGCGGCGATGGCCGGTGACCAGCAGCAGGCGACGATCGGGGTCAAGCATGTGGAAGGGTTCGTCAGCCCGCGCACGCAGCGCCGGGTCGGCATCCAGCCGCTCTACGGTCTGCTGCAGGGCATCGATGACGGTATTGCCGGTGACCAGGATCTGCCCGCCCAGGTGTTCACCGGCCAGGTTGGCGCGCGAGCTGGGCGTGGGCGCGTACAGCTGGTGGCCGACCACATCGATCACCCGCCGGTTCATTTCCTCCGGCCACGGCCGGTTGATGTCGCCGGTGCGCAGGCCGGCCTCGACGTGACCGATCGGAATGCGGTGGTGGAACGCGGCCAGTGCGGCGGTCATCGCCGTGGTGGTATCGCCGTGCACCAGTACCCGGTCCGGGCGAACCTGCGTGTAGAGCGCGTCAAGCCGTTCGAACAGCTTGGAACACAGGCCATTGAGGGTCTGGTTGGGCACCATGACATCGAGGTCATGGTCGGCGGTGATCGCGAACAGCGACATCACCTGGTCCAGCATCGCCCGGTGCTGGCCGGTGATGCAGACCACCGATTCGATGTCCGCAGCCTCCGCCAGGGCCCTTACCAGCGGCCCCATCTTGATCGCTTCCGGTCGCGTGCCGAACACCGACAGGACCTTCATCGCAGCGCTCCGAAAGGCCGGCGCGAGGGAATGCCAGGAGCTGTAGCCACGTCTGGATCCTTTCGGCGTTCCCGTCCAACACCCGCAGGCAGGAGACGGTCACCTCATGAGGAAACTCCAAAATCGCGACGTACATCACATTCGAATGATGGTACGTGCGTCGTGGCATTGATCTTCATCGTTGGAAGATCAAGACGCAGTCAACGCCGCCCGTGGAACGGGCGACGTTGCGGTGGAACGCAGCAGTGGCGCGGCCTGCGGCCGACTTACTCGTACTGGATGGTGAAGGTGGCCTGGCCGTTTGCGACACCTGCACCCACCGTGCCGGCCTGGGTCTGCACGTAACGCGCACGCAGCGGCAAGGTCATCGTGCTGGTGCCGGGCGTGGTGGTACCGACGTTGACGGTCTGGCCGAAACGCACTTCGCGCTCGGTGCTGCCATCACGCTGGACCATCTGGATGCCGATGCGGGTGGCACTGTTGGTGGCCGCGCTGAGCTTCAGCACGCCCGGCATGTTCGAGCTGTCCTGGTCGGCATCCAGGCGGATACCGATCTTGCTCTGATACTGCGCGACATTGCTGCCCTGGCAGTTCAGGCGGATCTCGAAATCGCGATCGACAGCCTTGGAACCGACACCGGTGAAGGTGGTGTTGGGCACGCTGCCGAAATCGACAGCAATGTTGCGGCTGCCGGCCTGCACTTCACAGGTCGGGCTGACCACGGTGGTGCCCGAGCCCCTGAAGGTCGAGGTCAATACCGGGCGGCCAGTACCATCGCCGTCGTAGTAGTAGGTGGTGAACCGGCCATTCGGCGCAATGATGCCGGAGCCGGTCTGCGCCGCGGTCTTGATCAGCTCGACACGGAAGCGACCGCCATTGAGCGATATATTGGCAGGGCCGCGCAAATTGAGAGTATGTGGGTAGTAGGTCTGGATATCCCCAGAATCGCGATAGACGCGAATACCCACCCCAGCCACATCGGTGGCATAAACGTTGCTGAACCCCGGAACCGGCGTCTGCTGTGCAGCATTGACGAAGCGGCCACTGGCATTGCCGCCCCAGCCATCACAGCGGGCGATACTGTTCCGCTGATTGATGGTCACGATCAACTCTTTGATCACTCCACCCACAGCGAGATTGGGCAGGATCACGATCTGCCCCATATCCATCTGAACATCCTGCGCAACGAAGCCGGATTGGGTGATGTAGCAACTGGCGAACGCCGGACTGGCGAAGGCGACGCCACCGAGCACGGCCATGGCAGCCAACGCCTTGCGGCCACGGGAAGAAATCATCGGCATGCTGCCTCCAGCGGGATGAAGCCGGTCTTGGACGCATCGGCGCCTGCCGGTACCTGGTAATCAACGGTGCAGCGCTGGTCGGCGCCGGCGCCCCACTCCACCAGCAGGCTGCCCTGGTTCTTGTCACTGCGCACGTACAGGCGGCCGCCCTGGCTGACCATGCCCACGGGCTGGCCCTGCTCGTCCTTGACCTGCGCACCGAACGGCATGGTGCGGCCATCGGGGTTGCGCACCTGGATCAGCAGCGCGTTGCCCTTGCGGGTATCGAAGCGCAGGTAGCTGATGGCACCGGCGAACGGCGCGATCGACTGGCTGGTGCTTTCCAGCTCGACGTCGTGGGCCATGCCCTGCGGGTCGAGGGTGACGGTGTTGAGGCGGTACGGCGACACGTACGGGACCACCGCATAGCCACGGCCGTCGACGCGCAGGCCCGGGGCGTTGCTGACGATCGCATCGCGCGCGCCCGGCGCTTCCACCAGCACCATGGTGTCGCCACGCTGCGGGGTGAAGGTGAAGCCGCCCGGATGCACGACCACGCTGCCGTTGGCACCGACCGACGCCTGGCGGAAATCGCGCGAGTGGCTGTAGGTCGCGTTCAACGCGCTGTAGCGGCTGCGGTATTCCGCACTGCCCACCGCGGTGGTGCCACCTTCGCGGGAGTCGGACAGCGCCACACCGTAGCTGAAGTTGTTGTCGATGCCGGTCGAACCGGTGATGCCAACGCGGCTGTTGTCGTAGCCACCGCGCTCGCGCACGCCGAGGTCGGCGCTGAACGACACCGGGTGCGAACCACGACCCAGCGGCACGCTCATCGACAGCAGGTACTGGGTATCGGAACGGCCGAGCACGCCCTCTTCGGTGCGCAGCGCCGAGAAGCCGTAGTTCACCGAACGCCAGGCGTTGTTGTAGCCCACCTGATACTGCTTGGAGGTGCCGGGGCGGTCGTAGAAGTCACGCACCGAGCCGGTCACGTACAGCGCGCCGCCGCGACGGCCCAGCGGCTGGTTCAGCGTTACCTGGAACTGGCTGCGCTGACGGCCACGGGTGGTCGGATCGATGCCGCGCTTGTCCGAATCACGGCCATACAGCGCGTCCTGCAGACTGTAGAAGCCTTCGGTCGAATAGCGGTAGGCGGCCAGGGTCAGGTTGGTCCCGGTCTCGCCGATCATGTTGCTGTAGCTCAAGCGCACGCTGGCACCGGTGTGGTTGCCGTAGTGGTCGAACGTCGTACGTGCGTGGGTGACGTCGGCGGCGAACGCGCCAACCGGCGTGGACAGGCCGACGCCGTACAGCAGCGACAGGTAGCCGTCGCTCAGTGCACTGCCGCCGTACAGCGTCAGCTGGTTGCCGATACCGCGCTGGTAGGTACCCTGCACCAGCCACGGCTCATCGGCCAGCAGCTTGTTGCGCACCTGGCCGGCGGTCAGCGAGTAACGCGACACGCCTTCGCGCAGCATCTGCGGCACCGAACCGAACGGCACCTTGAATTCGCGGCGGCGGCCATCGGCCTCGATCACGCTCACTTCCAGGTCGCCGCCGTAGCCGGTCGGGTACAGGTCGTCGATGACGAAGCTGCCCGGCGACACGGTGGAGGAGTAGATCAGCTGCTCGTTCTGGCGCACTTCGATGCGTGCGTTGGTCTCGGCGATGCCGCGCACGACCGGCGCGTAACCGCGCAGCGAATCGGGCAGCATGCGGTCGTCGCTGGCCAGGCTGGCACCGCGGTAACCGATCGAGTCGAACAGTTCACCGGTGGTGTAGGCCTCACCGATGGTGAGCATGCCGCGCACCTGCGGGATGCCGCGCTGCGCATAGGTGGCGATGCTCTGCCAATGGCGGCCATCGCCCTCGGACCAGGTCAGGTTCGAATCGTGGCGGAACTGCCAGCCACCCAGGTTCATGCCGGCGTTGAGGCCGAGGTAGGCACTGCGGTTGCGCTGGCCACCTTCGACACGGCTGTCGCTGTCGATGGCATTGAAGCTGTAGCCGACGAAGCCGGCATTGATGCCGCGGTCCCACAGCGCCGGGTTGACGTAGCCGCGTGCCTCACGACGCAGGAACACCTGCGGGATGCTCAGGTCGTAGCGCAGGTTGCCGCTGTCATAGACGCCATAGGCATTGGCCATGCGCTGCTGGACCGGCACGCAGCTGGTCTTGTCGGTCGGCACGGACGGATCCTGCTGCAGCAGCACGGCTTCGCTGTCCACGCCCATTTCTTCCAGCATCGGCAGCGGCAGGCAGGCGTCGACACGGCCCTGCGCATCGGCCTTGAACTGCAGATCGCGACGGCCCTGCCAGGCACCGTTGACGTAGACGTCGACACGGTAGGTGCCGGCCACCATCGGGTTGCCGTTGCTGAAGGCCGCCAGATCGACCTGCTTGGCCTGGCCAGACAGGAAGCTGGAGTTGAACTGGGCCGATTCCGGTGCACGCGCATTGGCCGCACCACTCTGCGCCATCAGCGCCTGTTCGCCGAGATTGGCCGGGGCAGCCAGCGCCCATCCTGGGCAGGCCACGCCAGCAACCAACAGGCAAAGCGCCTGATGGATCGACAATGTCAATCTGTTTCCGATCACACTGACATTCCTTCAATTCGCCGCACAGCGGCGGTGGCGGGATGCGCAGGCCCAAGGCCGGCGCGGCGCGTTCAGCCCCCGGTGCTGCCGAGGCGAATGGTGTGTTCCACCCGGCCGCCGTAGTCGTTGATGGTGATGAAGCGGACCTGGTCGGTGCCCGCCGGTGCGGCGAACTCCAGGCTCTGCTTCGGCGCGACCATCGCGCCCTTGTCCTCGACGGCCTTTTCACTGCTGCCGGTCACGGCATGTACTTCGGCCAGAGTGACGTGGAAGGGGCTCGGGTTTTCCACCCGCAGACGGTCGCCCGTGCGGGTCCAGCGCAGCGCTGCCGGCGCGTCGTTGGCGACGCCCTTCAGGCCCTGCGGCCGGTAGAAAAGCTTCAGGCGCGAACGGAACGCGACCTGCAGGTAATTCTGTTCGCCGCTGTCGGCGTTGTCCGGGGACGGCGGAACATCCAGCACGTTGAGCCAGAACACCGACTCACGGTCGGTCGGCAGCTGCGCGCCGGAGAAGATCAGTCGCAGCGCCTGGCTGCGGCCCGGTTCGACGCGCGCGATCGGCGGCGTCAGCACGAACGGGGCATCGCTGGTATCGGCAGTCTGGTTGGCGTCGCCGCTGTCGATCCAGGCCTGCACCAGCGCCGGCGAATCGCCCACGTTGTCGACCTGCACGGTGACTTCGCGCGCCTGCGCCGGATAGATCACTCGCGTGCCATTGACCACCACGCCGGCCAGAGCGTTCTGGCAGAAGGGCAGCGTGAACGCTGCCAGCAGCAGCGCCCGGGGAAAGAATGCTTTCATCGGAAGTACTACGCTCGAGGTATGTGGCCAGGGGCCGCGATGCACTGGCCGGCGCGTACGCCGGCCAGTGCGGGTACGACTACGATCAGTTGTAGATGATCGTGTACTTGACGCTGCTGGTGACGTCGCCCGGGGTGGCGGCGGCAGTGGCGTAGTACTCAGCGTAGTAGTTCAGATCGGCCGAGCCGTCGGTGCCGACGGTGACCCACTGCGAGTTGGTCTGGGCCTGGCCAGCGCCTGCAGCCTTGATCGGCAGGACCTGGTTGTTCGAGCCCAGCAGCTGCAGCTGCACGTTGGTGGCAGCGTTGGCCGAAGCCTGGTTCAGCAGGCGGCCGGTGTTGAAGTCAACGGTCGAACCCGGCTCGAAGTAGGTCGCGACGTTGCCGGCGCTGCACTTGGTCAGGTTGATGGCGAACGGGGTGCGACCGGCAACGTTACCGGCGGCGGCCAGGGTGTTCTTGGACACGGTCGGCAGGTTGACGGAGAAGTCCTTGCCGCCCGGGGTCGAGATGGTGCAGGTCTTGTCGGTCACCTTGCCGTTGAAGGTGATGGTGCCGTCGGCGGCGTTGGCGGCCAGCGGAGCGGCGGCCAGCATCAGAGCGGCGATGATATTGATCTTGTGCATTCGCTTTTACCTAACCCTACTGAAGAGATGAGAAGTAGAGGAGGAAGCAAGGAGCACTGCCGGGCTATCAAGACCCATCCTTGCGTCTCACCTGTGGCCGGACTCGGACATACCTTCCCCTGAATCCGTGACGCAAGTATAGGCACAACTGTGATGAAAGTCTCATTATTTTTCTGAACGCCAATTCATTGACGCCTCAAATGTGACGTGGTAGGCGGAATGAGAGCCCGGCGGGCGTGGGGGATTTGACGGCAAGGCGATCAGGTCACAAACGACCCTGCATGACGCTTCCCGTGGCGCGTTCGGCATGCGCGAAAACAGGCTTTTTTCAGGTGGAAATCGCCTTATTTGATGCGCATCACTCTTTCTTGGTGATGGCCCTAGCAGATTCGGATTTGTCCTATTAAAGACGGATCGAACCTGTCGCTAACTAGGACACACCGAACCAGAGAACGTGTCATGAGGAACTCCATTCTGCTGTGTGTGGCCCTGATGTCCGTCAGTGCGCTGGCCCAGGCCAGCAGCGGCAGCATCCGTTTCAGCGGCCGTATCGCCGAGCCGGGCTGCACGACGAACCTGTCCCAGGGTGAGCTGAGCCTGGCCGCCTGCCCGCCCTCGGCCAAGGGCTCGACGGTGGCCGTGACGGCGCTGGCCGATGGCCAGGCCGCGACGCTGCGCAACGGCAAGCGCCAGGGCCAGAAGCTGTCGGTGTCGGCCAGCGCGATGCGCGCCGGCGATATCGCCTTCTCCGAGCGTTACAGCGTGCAGGCTTCGAAGCAGCAGCCGCTGCAGGGCGCCTACCTGGTGGTGGTCGACTACCTGTAAGCCGACGTGTTTACGCCGGCGGCAGCTCGAACACCTGGCGCAGATAGGCCAGGTAGCCCGGGTCGTCGCACATGCTCTTGCCCGGCGAATCGCTGAGCTTGGCCACCGGCTGGCCGTTGCAGCGGACCATCTTGATGACGATGTTGAGCGGCGTTGGCCCCAGATCATTGGTCAGGTGGGTGCCGACGCCGAAGGCGACCTGGCAGCGACCACGGAAGTAGTCGTACAGGCGCATCACCTTGGCGATGTCGAGCCCATCGCTGAACACCAGCACCTTGCTGCGTGCATCCACCCGGCGCTGCTGGAAGTGCGCCAGCATGCGGTCGCCCCAGTCGAACGGATCGCCGGAGTCATGGCGGACGCCGTCGAACAGCTTGCAGAAGTACATGTCGAAGTCGCGCAGGAACGCATCCAGGCCGACCACGTCGGACAGCGCGATGCCGAGGTCGCCGCGATACTCGCGTGCCCACGACTCCAGTGCCGCCACCTGCGAATCGCGCAGGCGCGGGCCCAGCGCCTGGAACGCCTGCAGGTACTCATGGGCCATGGTGCCGTGCGGGGTCATGCCGTACAGGCGGGCGAAGTGCACGTTGCTGGTGCCGACCAGCTGCGGGCCGAGCGCATCGCGCAGCAGCGGCAGCAGACGGGCATGCCAGTCACGCGAGTAGCGGCGGCGGCTGCCGTAGTCGGCGATGCGGCACTGCTCGAACCCCGGGGTATCACGCAGCAGCGCGGCTTTGGCCTGCAGGCGGCGCTCGCCCTCGGCGAAGTCGGCGGTGGTGGTGTTGCGGAACCAGACTTCGTTGATGATCGCCAGCAGCGGCACTTCGAACAGAATGGTGTGCAGCCAGGGCCCGGTGATGTCCAGTTCGATCTCGCCGGGCACGGTCTTCGACGCGCGCAGCTGGATGTACTTGCGGTCGAGGTGGAACAGGCCGAGGAAATCGGCGAAGTCCGGCTTCACGAAGCGCAGGCCACGCATGTAGTCCAGCTCCGCGTCGCTGAAACGCAGGCTGCACAGGTGGTCGATCTCTTCGTCGATCTGGTCGATGTAATGGGCCAGGTCGATGCCGGGCGTGCGGCACTTGAACCGGTACTGCACCTGGGCGCCGGGGTGCTGGTGGAGCACCGCCTGCATCATGGTGAACTTGTACAGGTCGGTGTCGAGCAGGGACTGGATGATAGGCATGGGGCGGATTATGCGCCCGGCAGGGTGAACCGGGGTGCCTGCGGCCACACTCAGCTCACGGGAAACAACATTGGTAGATCCACGCCATGCGTGGATGCTCTTGCGGCGCTACAGCGCCCTGCGCAGCAGCTTCGGCACCAGCATCAGCGCGTGCGCCCAGATCGCGCCCCACACCGCTACCCGCACCGGCAGCGAACGCTGCCTGGCCTCGAACTTCTGGAAATAGCGCCACAGGCCCTTGTGCTTGTGCCATTCAACGAAGAACGGCCGCGAGCGGCTGGAGACGCCACGAACGTGGGTGACCTGCAGGTCATTGGCGATCGCCACCACTGCTCCGGCTTCGCGTACACGCCGGCACAGGTCCAGGTCTTCGGCATGCAGGCGATAGCCGGCGTCCCAACCTCCGATGCAGTCGAACAATGCACGCGGCATCATCAGCAGCGCACCGGACAACGCCGGCACCCGCTGCAGCGCCTGCTGCGGGTCACGCGGCACCGCCAGCTTCGAGCCCTTGCCCGGCGAGCGCAGCATCATCAGGAAATCCGGGTCGCGGCGGCGCACGGCTTCGTCGGCATGGCCCTGCTCGTCCACCTGCTCGACACCGAGCAGGCAGTCGCCCAGTCCTTCCGCGCGGCTGCGCAGTGCGGCCAACGTCTCCGGTTCGACCATCAGGTCCGGGTTGATGAAGGCCAGCCATGGGCTGTGCGAATCGGCCACGCCCTGGTTGTTGGCGGCGGCAAAGCCGGGATTGTCCGGATTGCCGACGAAACGCACGCGCGGGTCGTGGCTGGCATGGCGCTGCACGATATCCAGCGTGCCATCCATCGAGCCATTGTCGATCACCCGGATCTCGGCCACGTCCTGCGCCTGGCGCAGACGCGAGAGGCAGGCGTCGATGGTGCTGCCGCTCTGGTAGGTGACGACGATGGCGGCAATGGCAACATTCAAGCAGGAGGCTCCGGCGCGGAAGACGAGACGAACAGGTCACCCTGTTCCTTCGGCATTATCGCCTGCCGCATGCGCTGCTGCAGGTCGGCACGCAGGCCATGCAGCGGATCGTGCATGAGGAAGTCAGCCAGCCGTGGCACCCACCCGGGCCAGCGCGCGGCCAGGGCCTCGAGATCGCCATCACGGCTGACCGCCTCCCCTGCCCCGCTGACGAAGGCGGTCTCGCACAGCACGTTGCGCCATCCCAGGCCAGCCATGCGCAGGCTCAGGTCCACCAGTGCCGCGTTCCAACCCACGTAGCTGTCCACGTCCAGGCCGCCGGCACGCCGGCGCGCGTTGCCGCGCACCAGTACCGCGTGGGTGACCGCCGAGGGCAGCTCCGGATGCAGCACCGGCAGCGTGGCACAGGTGCGTGCCAGCAGCGCCGGGTCCTCCGGTTCGGGATTGATCTCGCCCAGCCGCGGCCATGCAGCGGTTTCGCCGGCATTGCACCACGGGGTTGCGGTGGCGATGGCGGCATCGCGGGCGAAGGCATCCTGCAGCTGCTGCAGCCAGCCCGGCGCGGGCACGCTGTCCGGCGCCAGCACCGCCACGTCCATGCCCTCGCAGGCGCGCAGCATCTCATCCAGATGGGCGACCTCGCCCAACGGCCGCGCGCGGCGGGTGTATTCGGCCTGCAGTGGCGTATGCGCCAACCAATGCTCCACCACCGCCTGCGCACGCGGGCCGGTCTGCGCGTCATCGGCCAGCCAGACCGCGGTTCCCGGCGCAGTGCCAGCATCCAGCGCGGCCAGGCAGCGGTCGAGTGCGGCATCGTCCACGCACAGCGGCAACAACACGATCGCCCCCATCCCGCCTCCGTGGTTGTCGGTAGCCACAGCCTAGCACTGGGAGGGTATCGGCCGGGTTGCACCCGGCACCTGCAGAGGCCAGAGCCGAAGCAACAGCAGAAGCCGGCTATCCGTGGCATGGCGGGGGGGGGGGGGGGGGGGGGGGGGGGGCGGGAGGGGGGGGGGGGGGGGGGGGGGGGGGGGGGGGGGGGGGGGGGGGGGGCGCCGCCCCCCCCCCCCCGGGGGGGGGCCCGGGCCACCCAGCCCGCCCACCCCCCCCCACCCGCCCCCACCCCGCCTTCGACAGTTTCCTGCGATCTGTCGG
>NZ_JAWIRU010000018.1:62289-103112 GCF_036320025.1 Stenotrophomonas sp. SMYL86 | reverse complement strand
TGTCGGAGTGCGGGGTGTCAGCCGCATGGATGCGGCTGCCAAGCCTACAGGGACGTACTTGCGGCGTCCCCGCACTCCGACACCGCCCCGCCAACCCACGGAATGCCAGCTTTTGCTTTTGCTTTTGCTTTTGCTGTTGAGGTTGCCGGCCAGCGGCCGGCACTACCAGGGGTGCAGGGCGCAGCCCTGCCGAAAAACACACATAAAAAAACAGCAGGCCGAGGCCTGCTGTTTCGGTGTAATGGTGCGCCCGGAGAGATTCGAACTCCCGACCGCCTGGTTCGTAGCCAGGTACTCTATCCAACTGAGCTACGGGCGCCAATTACATAAACTTGTTGTGCTGACTGTGTATGGTGCGCCCGGAGAGATTCGAACTCCCGACCGCCTGGTTCGTAGCCAGGTACTCTATCCAACTGAGCTACGGGCGCGCGGTACACAATCAACTTACTGCTAAATTTTACTGCATTTCCAGCGGCGGATGCTGAAAACCTGTCGAGTGGTGCGCCCGGAGAGATTCGAACTCCCGACCGCCTGGTTCGTAGCCAGGTACTCTATCCAACTGAGCTACGGGCGCCCTGCGACAGGAGCGGAATTATGCGGATGTCGGCGCGTACCGTCAACAGTTTTGTGAAAATTTTCATCCAACTGAATGAAAAAGCTGTCAGCTACGGCCTCCGGCGCCTTCAGCCACGCGAAATGATCGGAGCGCGTGCCCAGTTCCTGCGCGGACAGCACGCGCAGCTGCGCGGCCACATTCGGCAGCTTCGCCAGCAGCGTCTGCATCGATCCGGTCGGTGCCAACCAGTCGTGCTCCATCAATACGGCCTGTGCGCTGCCATGCACGCGCGCCATCTGCGCATCGAGGTCTTCGTTCATGCCGGCCGCGGCGTAGTGGTTGTTCAGGCCAACGCGTGCCCAGTCGGCAATCAGCCCGCGCGCTTCGGTGCCACCAAAGCCGAGGCGCCGCCCATGCAGCACGCCCTGGCGTTGCGCGATCCACGGCAGGAAACGATAGACCAGCGGCAGCAGCCAGCCGCGCGGTGGTGGGAAGCCGCGCCAGAACGGTGAGCCGCTGGCGGCCAGCCACAGCCGGTTGAAGTGCTGCGGGTTGCGGCCGGCATGCACGCAGGCCAGCTGCCCGCCCAGACTGTGTCCACCGATGATCCAGGGCAGGGCGTCGGTGGCGTCATCGGCTGCGGCCAGGACGGCCTGGCTGGCCGGCAGATCCTGTTCGAGTACCTCGCGATAGCCCCAGTCCTGCGTGCGCGACGGGCGCAGTGAGCTGCTGCCGTTGCCGCGCCACTCATGCAGGTAGACCGCCACGCCCTTCGCCGCCAGCGCCAATGCCAGTGGCAGGTAGTGACGCGCGGCCACGCCCAGCGCTGGCAGCCACAGCAGGCGCGCGATGGGCTGTGCGGGCACGCAGGCGATCACTTCGTAGCGATGGCCATCAGTGCACTGCACGGCAACGACGTCCGGTGCGAGACTCATGCGTGCGGTGCCGCGCCGAAGTGATCGAGTACCAGCACCTCGCTGCGGCCAGGCGCGTAGCCCTGCTGCAGGCCGCGCGCAACGTAGTCGATGCCGGCTTCGCAGGCATTGGCCAGGCTCAGGCCGTTGCACAGCTGCGCGGCGATGGCCGAGGCGAGCGTGCAGCCTGTGCCATGTGCGTCCAGCGGCAGGCGGGCGTGGATGAATTCTTCGCTGCTGACGCCGTCGAAGTAGCGATCGATCACGCGGTTGCCTTCCTGCAGGTGGCCGCCTTTCAGCAGCACCGCACCGGCACCGAGCTCGAGCAGGGCAGAGGCAGCCTGTTCGGCGTCATCGCCGTTGCCGATCTTCCGGCCGATCAGGAGTTCTGCTTCCGGGGTATTGGGTGTAACCAGCGTCGCCAACGGCAGCAGGCGTTCGCGCATGGCCTTGAGCGCACTTTCCTCCAGCAGGCGCGCGCCGCTGGTGGCGACCATCACCGGGTCCAGCACCACGTGCGGCGGGCGATGCTTTTCCAGTGCGTCGGCGACGGCATGGATCACCTCGGCGTTGGCCAGCATGCCGAGTTTCACGGCATGGATGTCGAAGTCATCGAAGCAGGCTTCGATCTGCGCCTGCAGGAATGCGATCGGTGGCACATGCACGGCGGTGACGCCACGGGTGTTCTGTGCAGTCAGCGCGGCGAACACGGCCAGGCCATGCACGCGGTGCGCGGCGAAGGCCTTGAGATCGGCAGGGACACCGGCGCCACCGCCGGAGTCGGAGCCGGCGATGGTGAGGGCGGAAACGGGAGTGGTCGGGCTCATCAGTTGATTGTGCCGTGGTCCCGCAGGGGAAGGTAGATCCACGCCATGCGTGGATGTCCTTGATTCAATGCCGCCAACGCGCCCACTGCTGGTACACCACATAACCCAGCCCGGTCAGGCCGGTCAGCAGGGCGGGGGCGAGGAGGGCGTCGTATTGCCAGCGCATGAACAACCAGGCGCCGAGGATGCCGCCGGCGAGGAAGCCGCTGATGATCAGGCCGCTGAGGGTCAGCCGCCGTACCTGCAGCGGCAGTCCGCGCAGCAGGTGGCCCAGGCCGATGCCGAGGTCGGTGAACATGCCGCTGAGGTGGGTGGTGCGCACCACCGCGCCACTGAAGGTGGTCGCCATCGCATTCTGCAGGCCGCAGGCCATGGCGGCGGCCAGTGCACCCCAGATCTGATGCTGTTCGAACAGCGGAATGGCCACCAGCAGCAGTGCCGATTCCAGCGCCAGCGCGACACCGTAGCGGCGGCCCAGCTGCAATGCGCTGTCCTGGATCAGCAGGCCGCTGAGCATCGCGCCCAGCGAAAACGCGATCAGCAATCCCCACAGGTGGCCGACCGCGCGCCAGTCACCCTGGGCCAGCGCCATGCCCAGCTGGCTGGTGCTGCCGGTCATGTGGCTGACCGCCTGGTGCTCGAAACCGAGGAAGCCGACCACGTTGACCATGCCGGCCACGCACGAGAGCGCGACCGCGCCGATCCAGACCCAGGTGGGCAGGCGTATTCCCATCGGCGGGGCGCCTCAGGGCCCGCCGAAGCCGCCGTTGAACTGCAGCTCGCTGAAGGTGTTGCTGGCCGGGTCGAATACCGCGCCCCAGAACTGCGTGCCGCCGTCACAGACGCGGATCGCTTCCCGTGCCGGGTTGATGCCGCTGTCGTCGGGCAGATGGAAGGCGTTGATGTAGATCAGCCGCTTGCCGGTGCTTTCGATGCCGACGTACTGGCGGTCGAAGTCCAGCACCTTCGGTACCTGTGACTCCAGCGACGACAGCTGCGCTTCCAGCTGGTCGATCTGCTGCCGGCTGGGTGCCCAGTAGCCGCTGACCCGCCCGGCCTCGCGGCCGGGACTGGGGCGCGAGCAGGTGTCGAGCACCTGCGCGGCGATGATCGGGCGGGTGACCACCCAGGATTGGCCGGTACGCTCGGCGGTCGGCACGCTGGCCGGGCCGCGCGTGGTGGTGCAGGCACCCAGGGCGGCTGCGAGGGCGATCGCAGCCGTGGGCAGCAGCAGGCGGGTGCAGCGGTTCACAACACCTCCGAAGCGTAATCGGCCAGGCGCGAGCGTTCGCCTCGGCGCAGGGTGATGTGCGCACTATGCGGCCAGTTCTTGAAGCGATCCACCGCGTAGGTCAGGCCCGAGGTGGTCTCGGTCAGGTACGGGGTGTCGATCTGCTCGACGTTGCCCAGGCAGACGATCTTGGTACCGGGGCCGGCACGGGTGATCAGCGTCTTCATCTGCTTGGGGGTGAGGTTCTGCGCCTCGTCCAGGATCAGGTAGCGCGACAGGAAGGTGCGGCCCCGCATGAAGTTCATCGAGCGGATCTTGATGCGGCTGGCGAGCAGGTCGTTGGTCGCCTGGCGCCCCCAGGTGCCGCCTTCCTGGTTGTGCGTGAGCACTTCCAGGTTGTCGGTCAGTGCACCCATCCACGGCGTCATCTTCTCTTCCTCGGTGCCGGGCAGGAAGCCGATGTCCTCGCCGACGCTGACCGTGGCGCGGGTCATGATGATCTCGCGGTAGCGCTGCTGGTCCATCGTCTGCGCCAGGCCGGCGGCCAGCGCCAGCAGGGTCTTGCCGGTGCCGGCGGTACCCAGCAGCGTGACGAAGTCGATCTCCGGATCCATCAGTGCGTTGAGCGCGAAGTTCTGTTCTCGGTTGCGTGCGCTGATGCCCCACACGGCGTGGCTGCCGTGGCGGAAATCATCGACCAGTGACAGCACCACCTTGCCGTCGCCGACCACGCGGCTGACGCGCAGCTCGACTTCATCTTCGCCAGGCAGGTAGACGTACTGGTTCGGGTACCACTCCTCGCCATCCTGCGCCAGGATTTCGTAATGCGTGCGGCCCTTGTCGCTCCAGCTGCGCAGGTCATCGCCGTGGCGCTTCCAGAAGTCTTCCGGCAGCTCGGTGGCGCCGGTGTAGAGCAGGCTGAAATCGTCCAGCGCGCGGTCGTTCTCGTAGTCCTCGGACACGATGCCGGCGATCGCGGCCTTGATCCGCAGGTTGATGTCCTTGGAGACGAACACCACCGGCAGGTCCGGGGTTTCTTCCTTCAGCGCCAGGATCGCGCCGAGGATGGCGTTGTCCGGGATGACCTTGCCGAAGCTCTTGCCGGCGTCGAAATGGCTGGTCTGGAAGCGCAGCTTGCCGGCGCTCTGCTTGCCGCGCAGCTGCAGGCCATTGGGTCGCTGCAGCGGAATGCCGTCGGCCAGGTTGTCCAGGCCGGATTCCTGCACCAGCTCGTTGAGGAAGCGGCTCACCTGGCGGGCGTTGCGGCTCGCTTCGGAGGTGCCCTTCTTGCCGTTGTCCAGCTCCTCGATCACCTGCATGGGCAGGTAGACGTCGTGCTCCTCGAATTTGAACAGCGCGGTGGGATCGTGCATCAGCACGTTGGTATCCAGCACGTAGATGCGCTTGCCTCGGGTCATCGTCGATTCCTGGTTACGGACAGGGAAAAACCACCACGGCCTGCTGCGGGGCAGGGTGATGGCAGACACAGTAGGCAGTGGGACTCACTTGGACTGGGAGGCCTTCAGTTCGGCGAGAACGGCATCGGCATGACCTGCAACCTTGACCTTGCGCCAGGACTGCACGATGCGGCTGTCGGGGGAAATCAGGAAGGTGCTGCGTTCGATGCCACGTACCTGCTTGCCGTACATGTTCTTCATCCTGATCACGTCGAAGGCGCTGCACAGCGCTTCGTCGCCATCGCTGACCAACGGGAAGTTGAAGCCCTGCTTGGCACAGAAGTTGTCGTGCGACTTCACCGAGTCGCGCGAGACACCGAGTACCACCGCGCCTGCCTTCTTGAATTTCGGCAGCAGTGCGTTGAAGTCGATGCCTTCGGTGGTGCAGCCGGGGGTGCTGTCCTTGGGATAGAAGTACAGCACCAGCCAGTGGCCGGCGTAGTCGCCGAGAGTGGCCTGTTCGCCACCGGACAGCGCCAGCGGCAGGGAGAGGGTGGAGCTGTCCAGGGTATCGCCGTTGTTCATGAGGTCCTTCTGTCGAGCCTGGGTTCTTTCTACGACAATTGCATGAAACGCCACGCGCCCGTGAGAGGCGCGCGAAGAATCAGAATTTCATCGGGTCCATGATCGCGTCCAGGTTCAGGTGGTCGCAGAATTCAAGGAAATCGTCGCGCAGCGCGGCGATGTGCATGTTGGCCGGCACGCCGATGGTGACCTGCGCGCTGAACATCTCCGCACCGGTCTGCATGGCGCGGTAGCGCGTGCTCTGCAGGTTCTCGATGGTGATGCCCTGGCGGTCGAAGAAATCGGCCAGCTGGAACAGGATGCCCGGCTTGTCGGCGGCGATCACTTCGACGATGTACGGCAGCAGGTTGGACTGCGCCTGTTTGGCGGCGGTGCGGTACCAGACCAGTTTCAGGCCCTCTTCGCGCTCCAGCCGGGTCAGCATCGCTTCCAGCTTGGCCACCGAGTCCCAGGAGCCGGTGGCCAGGGCGGTGACCGAGACATCGCGGCCGACCGTGGCCAGGCGTGCGTCCACCAGATTGCAGCCGCTGTCGGCAATGCGGCGGGTGACGGACAGCAGGGGGGACTCCGGATGCGTCGTGTAGGCGTTGATCAGGAGGTGGTTTTCGCTCGGCGCGGGGCGCGGGGTGGTGTCGGTCAAGGCGATTCCGGGTAATGCATGCGTTAGTCTGAATGCCCGCCAGAGGCGGGGATCCACCGGTGTCCAGCATACTTGCCCGTGCTTTCGCGCCGCAAGTAACATTCAGGTCGCCCCCGGCCTTTCGTGGCGGGCGTTTTCCCTTTCCAGCCAAGAGCAGCACGTCCTTGTCCCTTTCCGGCCTCATCACCGCGCTGGCGACCCCGTTCCGGGCCGACGGCGCCCTCGATCCCGACGGTTGGCAGCGCCTGCTGCACCTGCAACTGGAAGGTGGCGTCCATGGCGTTGTCGTAGCCGGCTCGACCGGTGAAGCAGCGACCCTCACCGATGCCGAGTACGACCTGCTGCTGGCCAGCGCGGTCGAGCGCATCGGCGGCCGCATCCCGGTCATGGCCGGTACCGGCCTGTCGGGCACCGCCAAGACCATCGAACAGACCCGCCGTGCCGCCGCGCTTGGCGCCAGCCACGCGCTGGTGGTCACCCCGCCGTACGTGCGGCCGACCCAGGCTGGCCTGATCGCCCACTACCGCGCGGTTGCCGACCAGGGCGGGCTGCCGGTCGTGCTGTACAACGTGCCCGGCCGTACCGGGTGCGACATGCAGCCGGAGACCGTGGCCGAACTGGCCAGCCATCCCAACATCGTCGGCATCAAGGAGGCGGTGGGTGACACCGGCCGGGTGCAGGCGCTGCTCGCCCTGCGCAGCCCGCAGTTTGCCGTGTTCAGTGGCGACGACGGTACGGCGGCGCGCTCGATCCAGGCCGGTATCGATGGCCTGATCTCGGTCGGCTCCAACGTGCTGCCCGGCGCCTACCGCCGGATGTGCGAGCTGGCTGCCGCCCACGACCACGAAGCCACCGGGTCCTGGGATGCGCGCCTGCAGCCGTTCCATGATTTCTGCGGCGTTGAGCCGAACCCGATTCCGGTCAAGGCGTTGCTGCGCCGTATCGGCATCGGTCACGACCTGCGCCTGCCGCTGCTGCCGCTGTCGGTGGCGCACCATCCGGCGGCCGATCATCTTGCCGGCGACATCGCCGCCCTCGAAGCCCTTTCCAGCCACTGACCTTCCGTCTTGGTCTGACCCAGGAGATTCACATGCGTCAATCCGTATCCACCGTCCGCGTGCTGTCCTACGCCCTGCTTGCGGTGGCCGTTGCCGCCGGCACCACCGGCTGCTTCAAGCGTGGCGTCAAGGGCGACTACGCCCTGGCCCCGGAGATGCGTCCGCTGGAAGTGCCGCCGGACCTGAACCTGCCCAACGCCACTAATGACAACAAGGTGCCGACCCTTGCCTCGGCGACCAAGCCGGCGGCCCCGGTGGCTGCGGCCCCGGCCGTGGGCAACACCGGTTTCACCATTGCCGGCGGCAAGGACGAGGCTTTCGCCAAGGTCGGCACCGCGCTGGAAGGCGTGGAAGGCGTGACCATCGCCAGCCGCGCGCAGCTGCTGGGCTCGTATGACGTGGCCTACGAAGGCAGCAACTTCCTGGTCCGCGTGGTCGCCGTCGATGCCGGCGCCTACATCTCCGCGGTCGACCCGCGTGGCCTGCCGGCCACTGCAGAAGCGCCGGTGAAGCTGATCGCCGCGCTCAAGGCAAAGCTGGCCCAGTAAGGGCCGGTCGGGTGGGTGCGGGCCCAGGTCCGCACGTGCCCGGGTAGAGGCCGACCTTGGTCGGCGCTTCTGTGCCAACCAAGGTTGGCACCTACCGGATCCTGCGGTTGGCAGCTACCGGATCTTGCGGTTGGCACCTATCGGATCGCGCGGATGCTATCTGCCGAGCAACGAAAAAGGGCGCCATAGGCGCCCTTTTCGTTGCCGCAAGAGGCGCTTCTCAGCGCTCCAGCAGCTTCAGCTTGTCCGGCTTGCCGTCCCATTCGCCGGCGTCGGCGGGCGGGTCCTTGCGCACGGTCAGTACCGGCCACTCCTTCGCCAGCTCGGCGTTGAGGGCGACGAAGCTCTCCTGGCCGGCAGGAACATCGTCCTCCGGGAAGATCGCGTTGACCGGGCATTCCGGTTCGCAGAGGGTGCAGTCGATGCACTCATCCGGGTCGATCACCAGGAAGTTCGGGCCTTCGTGGAAGCAATCCACGGGACATACTTCCACGCAATCGGTGTGTTTGCACTTGATGCAGTTTTCGGTGACGACAAAGGGCATGGGCTGGGGGTGGATCGATTCCTGAACCCGCCAATTCTAGAACAGGTTGGCCCCCGGTGTCGGCGCGGGGCGGAAATCGGGCGTCTGGCAGGCGCGGCCGTGGTGGTCGTTGGCGGCAGGGTGAGGCCTGTGCGAGGCTGCGGGTCAGCCGGCTGCGTTGGATGGCCGGACCCCTTCCCAGCAGGATCGTTCATGTCCCCAGCCCAGCCCAACATCGCCTCCCATGGTGGTGAGAACACTGCATTCATCGTCCTGATCAGCTGCGTGGCCACGCTGGGTGGATTCCTGTTCGGCTTCGACAGTGGTGTCATCAATGGCACGGTCGATGGCCTGCGCCAGGCCTTCAACTCCAGCGAGGCGGCGCTCGGTTTCGAAGTCGCCTCGATGCTGCTGGGCTGCGCGATCGGTGCCTTCCTGGCCGGCTGGCTGGGGGATCGCCTGGGCCGTCGTGGCGTGCTGATCGCCTCCGCACTGATGTTCCTGGTCTCGGCGCTGGGCGCCGGTGCCGCTCACGCTTCCTGGCTGTTCATCGCCGCACGCGTGCTCGGCGGCTTCGCGGTGGGCGCGGCCAGCGTGATGTCGCCGGCCTACATTGCCGAGGTGGCCTCGGCGCGCTATCGCGGGCGTTTGGCCACGGTGCAGCAGATGGCGATCATCTGCGGCCTGTTCGCCGCCTTCCTCAGCAATTACCTGCTGGCCCGAGCTGCTGGGGCGTCAACCGAGCCGCTATGGCTGGGCCATGAGGCCTGGCGCTGGATGTTCTGGATGCAGGCGCTGCCGTCCGGGCTGTTCCTGCTGTTGTTGCTGGTGATTCCGGAAAGCCCGCGCTTCCTGGTCCTGAAGGGGCGTCAGCAGCAGGCGAGGGCGGTACTGTCGCGGCTGTACGGCGAGGCGGCAGCGGCGACCAAGCAGGCCGAGATCGAAGCCAGCCTGGCCCAGGATCAGCACAAGCCGCGCTTCAGCGACCTGCGCGACACGGTCACCGGCAAGCTGCGCCCGATCCTCTGGGTAGGCATTGGCCTGGCCATGTTCCAGCAGCTGGTCGGCATCAACGTGGTGTTCTATTACGGCGCGGTGCTGTGGCAGGCGGTGGGCTTCTCGGAAAGCGACGCGCTGCTGATCAACGTGCTGTCCGGTGCGCTGAGCATCGGCGCCTGCCTGCTGACGGTGCTGTTGATCGACCGCATCGGGCGCAAGCCGCTGCTGTGGATCGGCTCGGTTGGGATGTCGGTGGCGCTGGTGCTGATGGTGGTCGCCTTCGCCAGTGGCAGCCTGGCCGATGGTCGCCTGCAGCTGTCCGACGGCATGGGCCGGCTGGCGCTGGTTGCGGCCAACGTCTACGTGGTGTTCTTCAACATGTCCTGGGGCCCGGTGATGTGGGTGATGCTGGGCGAAATGTTCCCGAACCAGATCCGCGGCCCGGCACTGGCGGTGGCCGGCGCGGCGCAATGGACCTCGAACTTCGCCATTACCGTGACCTTCCCGATGCTGCTGGCCGGCATCGGCCTGGCCGGTGCCTATGGCATCTATATGGTCGTGGCGATCCTTTCGATCTTCTTCGTGGTCCGCTACGTGCGCGAGACCAAGGGCAAGGAGCTGGAGCAGATGGAAGGCTGACGGCCGGCCTGTGTTTCAGCGCCTCCTTTCTCCGTGGGGAGGCTGCAGGCCAGCCGATCCAGGACACGCCGTAAACCCATCCATGGGGGCTCGATGGCGCCTTGCTCGCGTGCGCTGTCCTGCGCACTCGGCAAGACCAGGGTTGGGCTCCTTGCCCAACCCGTCGGGCGCATGCGCCCAACCCATGGCGCCAACGGTCCTGGATCGGCTGGCCTGCAGCCTCTCGACACATTGCGGGTGGCGGACGCAGGTCTGCGCGTCGGGATTGAATTGGCTGCGGAGGAGCGAGGCTGTTCGTGCCGCCGTCGCGGGAAATCGTCTGGAGGGGGTGGCCCGCCCCCTCCCGCGCAGGAACAGGAAGGCGCTACTGCGACCAGGCCGACCGATGCCAATGCAATCCCCGGAAAACAGAAAAGCCCGCACAAAGGCGGGCTTTTTCGGTTCCTGCTGCGGCGACTGGCGCTCCCTAGGGGACTCGAACCCCTGTTTTAGCCTTGAGAGGGCCACGTCCTAACCACTAGACGAAGGGAGCGTAACTGTGTCGCTGCCGAGGCAGGAGCGCTAGTATATGCACCTCGATGCCATTGGGCAATCCCGAAACTTCAACCGGAAGCGCCAACATCATTTCCTCTGCTACATCACCGTTCAGCCTGCGCGTCATCCCGCGCGACCAGCACACGATCTCCCGCAAGGACATCAGCCCGAACGCCCTGCGCGTGCTTTATCGCCTGCGCGATGCCGGCTTCGGCGCCTACCTTGTCGGCGGCGCGGTGCGCGATCTGCTGGTCAATGGCCAACCCAAGGATTTCGACGTGGCCACCGACGCCACGCCCGAACAGGTCAAGCAGCTGTTCCGCAACTGCCGCCTGATCGGTCGCCGGTTCCGCCTCGCCCACGTCGTGTTCGGCCGCGAGATCATCGAAGTCGCCACCTTCCGTGCCAACAGCGATGACGGCAGCGGCGACCGCGAGATGGAAAACGGCATGCTCGTGCGCGACAACGTGTACGGCACCATCGAAGACGACGCCATCCGCCGCGACTTCACCTGCAACGCCCTGTACTACGCCATCGAGGACTTCTCGGTGCGCGATTACACCGGCGGCTTCGAAGACGTCCAGGCGCGCCTGATGAAGCTGATCGGCGACCCCGAGCAGCGTTATCGCGAAGATCCGGTGCGCATGCTGCGTGCGGTGCGCCTGGCGGCCAAACTCGGCTTCCAGATCGAAGAGGGCACCGCCGCGCCGATCCCGCACCTGGCGGGCCTGCTCAACGAAGCCGCACCGGCGCGCCTGTTCGAAGAAGTGCTCAAGCTGTTCCTGTCCGGGCACGGCGTGGCCAGCTTCGAAGGCCTCGAACGTTACGGCCTGCTGGACGTGCTGTTCCCGGAGAGCGCCAAGGCGCTGAAGTCCAACCGCACCGGCGCGCTGCGCCGCATGCTGGTGGAGGGCCTGGCCAACACCGATGCCCGCGTGGCCAACGATGAACCAGTCTCGCCCGCGTTCCTGTTTGCGCTGCTGCTGTGGCCGGCGTTCTGCCGCGCCCAGGCAACCCTGCTCAAGCAGGGCGTGGCACCGGAAGAGGCGCAGCGCCGTGCCGCCGATCGCGTCACGGTGCAGCAGCTGAGCACCATCGCGCTGCCGCGCCGCTTCTCGCTGCCGATGCAGGAAATCTGGCTGCTGCAGTCGCGCTTCAGCTCGCGCCAGCGCAAGCGCGTGTTCCGTACCCTGACCCATCCGCGCTTCCGCGCTGCGTTCGACTTCCTCAGCCTGCGCCAGGTGGCCTCGGCCGAGCACGCCGCCGATGTCGAGTTCTGGCGTGAGGCGCAGGCGCAGTCCGGTCGCGAGCTGGAATCGTCGCTGGACGTGATGCACAGCGAAGAGGGGGATGACGAGAGCGGGGCACCGCGCAAGCGCCGCCGTCGCCGCCGTCGTCCGGGTGCCCCGGCCGGTGCGGCTGGCGAGTAAACGATGACCCTTGCCTGGATCGGCCTCGGCGCCAACCTTGGCGACGCGGCCGTCACCGTCGGCGCGGCGATTGCCGCGCTCGACGGCCTGCCCGATACCCGCCTGCGCCAAGCCTCAAGGCTGTACGCCACGCCGGCCTGGGGCAATGAAGACCAGCCGCCGTTCGTCAACGCGGTGGCTGCGGTCGAGACCACGCTGCCCGCCGATACGCTGCTGCAGGCGATACTGGCGCTGGAGCAGCGTTTTGGTCGCGTACGCGATCCGGCGGTGCACTGGGGCCCGCGCGCGCTGGACCTGGACCTGCTGCTGTATGGCGCGCAGGTGCTCGACCAGCCTGGTCTGCAGGTGCCGCATCCTTACCTGCACGAGCGTGCCTTCGTGTTGGTGCCGCTGGCCGAAATCGCGCCGGATCTGGCCATTCCCGGCCATGGCCGCGTGCGGGATGCAGTGATGCGGGTGGATGCCTGCGGGATTGCGCCGATAGGGTGATAATGCCCGGGTTATCTCCCCCGGTTATCAGCACATGAGCACCCACGCAGACAGCAAGCCCTGGACCGTTCCCGCCCTGGCCGAGGCCAAGCGCAATGGCCAGAAGCTGGTCATGTTGACCGCCTACGACGCCGGCTTCGCCCGCACTTTCGATGCCAACGGCGTCGACCTGATCCTGATCGGCGATTCTCTGGGCATGGTCGTGCAGGGCCATGATTCGACCTTGCCGGTGACCGTGGCCGACATGGTCTACCACACCCGCGCCGTGGCCCGCGTGCTGCAGCGTGCGTTGCTGGTGGCCGACCTGCCGTTCGGCGCCGATGCCACTCCGGAGCGCGCGCTGGATGCCTCGTTGCAGCTGCTGCAGGCCGGCGCCGAGATGGTCAAGATCGAAGGTGCCGGCTTCAAGGTCGACATCATCCGCTACCTGGTGGAGCGCGAGATTCCGGTCTGCGCGCATCTGGGCCTGACCCCGCAGTCGGTGCTGCGACTGGGCGGCTTCAAGATCCAGGGGCGTGGCGATGCCGCGCGCCAGCTGGTGGAAGATGCCAAGGCTGTGGCCGCTGCCGGCGCCAGCATCATGGTGCTCGAATGCGTGCCGACTCCGGTCGCCGCCGAAGTGACCGCTGCGGTGGATGTGCCGACCATCGGCATTGGCGCAGGCCCGCAGTGCGATGGCCAGGTGCTGGTGCTGCATGATTTCCTCGGCCTGGACAGTGGTCATCGCCGTCCCAAGTTCGTCAAGGATTTCCTTGCCGAAGGCGGTTCGGTGGCCGGTGCCACCCGCGCCTATGCCGACGCGGTGCGCGACGGCAGCTTCCCCGACGAACAGCACGCCTACGCCCAATGATCCAGACCTTCAACGAGCTCGGCGCACTGCGCGGGCAGATCGCCCAGTGGAAGCGCGAGGGCCTGCGCGTGGCGCTGGTGCCGACCATGGGCAACCTGCATGGAGGTCACCATTCGCTGGTGACCCTGGCCCGCCAGTACGCCGACAAGGTGGTGGCGAGCATCTTCGTCAACCCGACCCAGTTCGGGCCGAACGAGGATTTCAGCCGCTACCCGCGCACGCCAGAGGCCGATGTGGCGGGGCTGGAGCAGGCCGGCTGCGATGCGGTGTGGCTGCCCAGCGTCGAGGTGATGTACCCGCTGGGGGTGGACAAGACCACGCGCATGCACGCGCCGGGCGTGAGTGAAGTGCTGGAAGGCGCCAGCCGTCCGGGGCACTTCGATGGCGTCTGCACGGTGGTCGCGCGCCTGTTCCTGCAGGTGCAGCCGGACGTGGCCGTGTTTGGCCGCAAGGACTACCAGCAGCTGGCCGTCATCAAGCAGATGGTGGCCGAACTGTCGTTCCCGATCCAGATCGTCGGTGCGGACATCGTGCGCGACGAGGATGGCCTGGCCAAGAGTTCGCGCAACCAGTACCTGAGCGCCGAACAGCGCCCGGTCGCGACCAGCATCCACCGCACCCTGCTGGGCATGCGCGAGGGTTACGTGGCTGGCCAGTCGCGCGCGCAGATCGAGGCCGACGCAACGGCCGCGCTGCAGGCGGATGGTTTCCAGGTCGACTACGCCGTGTTGCGCACGCCGGAACTGGCCGAGCCGACCTTCGACGGCGGTGGCCGCGTGGCGCTGATCGCCGCACGCCTGGGCAGCACGCGCCTGATCGACAACCTGGAGTTCTGAGCCGCATGCGGCTCCGGGGCGCCCGCAACGGGCGCCTCTCGACTTCCCACGTACGGGAGACCGGAAATGAAGACCCCCAGCACTGATACCGGCCGTCTTGCCCAGGCCTCGATCCTGGCGGTGCTGGCCGCCGGCATGCTGCCGGCCCAGCTGTTTGGCGGCCTGTTGTTCGCGCTTGAATTCCGGCGCACGCCGATGCCTGCGCTCACCGGCGGTGGGCTGATGTTCGTGTTGGCCGTGTGCAATGCGATCGCGGTGTTGCTGCCGATGGCGCTGATCCTGCAGTCTCAACAGCGGCTGCGCCGGACTGGATTCGTGCTGGTCGGCTTCGGACTGGGCGCGCTGGCCATGGCCACCTGCACCTGGCCGGGCGCGGACAATGGTCCGCTGCTGCAGCGCCTGCGCTATGTCGACACCTTCGACGTGATCAGCTATGCATTGCAGGTGCTGGCCGCAGGTGGCTTCGGCCTGGTCGCCGGGCTGGCCTTCCATACGGTGTTCCGGCTGTCTCTGGAGGGCCGTTCCGGGCATGCCGCGCCGCCGCCGCCGGGGGAGGGGGCCTGAACAGCCCTCAGCGTCCTGCTGCGGCCCCCTGACGATGGCCAAGCGGGTGCTAGAATCCGCTCTTTCCTTTGCCGTTGCAGCGCCCCCATGCACCTGTCCCTGCTCAAGACCAAGATCCACCGCGCCACCGTCACCCATTCCGAGCTGAACTACGAAGGCTCGATCGCCATCGATGACAACCTGCTGGCTGCCACCGGCATCCGCGAGTTCGAGCAGGTGCACATCTGGGACGTGACCAACGGTGCGCGCTTCTCGACCTACGCCATCCGCGCCGAAGCCGGCAGCGGCGTCGTCTCGCTCAACGGTGGCGCTGCGCGTCACGTGCAGGTCGGTGACATCATCATCATCGCCGCGTTCGCCAGCATGACCGAGCAGGAAGCTGACAGCTTCAAGCCGAAGCTGGTGTACGTTGATGGCAAGAACAAGATCTCCCACACCAACGACACGATCCCGACCCAGGCCGCATGACAACGAACAACGGATTCGACTCGCTGCATTCCCACGCCCAGCGCCTGAAGGGCGCAAGCATTCCCAGCCTGCTCGCCGCCGAACCCGGCCGCGTGCAGGACCTGGCGCTGCGGGTCGGTCCGTTGTACGTCAACTTCGCGCGGCAGAAATACGATGCCGCGGCGTTGCAGGCCCTGCTCACGTTGGCCGCCGACCGTGATGTCGGTGGTGCCATCACCCGCTTGTTCCGTGGCGAGCAGGTCAACCTGACCGAAGGTCGCGCCGCGCTGCATACCGCGCTGCGCGGCGACGTGGTCGATGCGCCGGTGGCGGCCGAGGCCTATGCCACCGCGCGCGGGATCCGCCAGCGCATGGGCGTGCTGGTGCGTGCGCTGGAAGACAGCGGCGTCACTGACGTGGTCAGCGTCGGCATCGGTGGTTCCGATCTCGGTCCGCGCCTGGTCGCCGATGCGTTGCGCCCGGTCACCGGCGCGCGCCTGCGCGTGCATTTCGTATCGAACGTGGACGGCGCCGCCATGCAGCGCACGCTGGCCACGCTGGATCCGGCGAAGACCGCCGGCATCCTCATCTCCAAGACCTTCGGTACGCAGGAAACCCTGCTCAACGGCCAGATCCTGCACGACTGGCTGGGTGGCAGCGAGCGCCTGTATGCAGTCAGCGCCAATCCGGATCGCGCCGCCAAGGCCTTCGCGATCGCCGCCGATCGCGTACTGCCGATGTGGGACTGGGTCGGTGGCCGTTATTCGCTGTGGTCGGCCGTTGGTTTCCCGATCGCGCTGGCGATCGGTTTCGAGCGCTTCGAGCAGCTGCTGGAAGGCGCCGCGCAGATGGATGCGCACGCGCTGGATGCACCGCTGGAGCGCAACCTGCCGGTGCTGCACGGCCTGACCGACATCTGGAACCGCAACCTGCTGGGCCATGCCACGCACGCGGTGATGACTTACGACCAGCGCCTGGCGCTGCTGCCGGCCTACCTGCAGCAGCTGGTGATGGAAAGCCTGGGCAAGCGCGTGCAGCGTGACGGCCAGCCGGTCACCACCGACACCGTGCCGGTGTGGTGGGGCGGCGCGGGCACCGATGTGCAGCACAGCTTCTTCCAGGCACTGCATCAGGGCACCAGCATCGTTCCGGCCGACTTCATCGGCTGCGTACACAACGACGATCCCTACACGATCAATCATCAGGCCCTGCTGGCCAATCTGCTGGCGCAGACCGAAGCACTGGCCAATGGCCAGAGCAGCGACGACCCGCACCGTGATTACCCGGGCGGCCGCCCGAGCACGCTGATCCTGCTCGACGCGCTGACCCCGCAGGCGCTGGGTGCGCTGATCGCCATGTACGAACACGCCGTGTACGTGCAGTCGGTGATCTGGAACATCAATGCCTTCGACCAGTTCGGTGTCGAGCTTGGCAAGCAGCTGGCCAGTGGTCTGCTGCCGGCGCTGCAGGGTGAGGATGTGGCGATTGCCGATCCGATGACCCGCGAGATCCTGGCGCAGCTGAAGGGCTGACCCGGCCTGCGGATGTGCCGGCGCCGGCCGGCCATCCGATGCCTCTCCGGTTGCCTTCGATCCGGTCGCGCAGGAATGGCGGCGCGGCCACTCATTCCACGTCACTTCCGTACTGCACGTGCAGCGCATCCGCGTGCCTGCCGCAGCGCAGCTTGACGCACTTCACACGCGGATGCAGTGTGCACGGGCGGCTGTACCTGTCATCCAGTATCGCTCGCAGCATGATGTTGATGCCAGGGACTGGCCGTATCCGAAGGGACGTGGAATCGATCCATGTCCTCAACGCCTCATGTTGTGAATGACAGGAGATTGCGAATGGATCTGAACGACGATGTTGTGTCCGGCTGGCTCAATGGCTCGGACGATGTGGATGGATGCGCCAACCCTGCGGGTTCGCTGTTCATCTATGGCGCTGGGGCCACCGAGTCCGCGCTCACGTCGGCCTCCGACACCCTGATCACCGGTGGCGGTACCGAGTGCACCACCACGATGTCGGTGGTCAATCACTGCCTGTGC
Source organism: Stenotrophomonas sp. SMYL86 (assembly GCF_036320025.1). Taxonomy (NCBI): domain Bacteria; kingdom Pseudomonadati; phylum Pseudomonadota; class Gammaproteobacteria; order Lysobacterales; family Lysobacteraceae; genus Stenotrophomonas; species Stenotrophomonas sp. SMYL86. The sequence continues at coordinate 85,997 of NZ_JAWIRU010000018.1, read as the reverse complement.
TGTTGATGTAGCCCGAGCCGGCACGCAGCGGCTTGCGCTGCGTGCCGGCGACTGGAACAGACTCTGGACACTTTGCAGGGGGCGTAATGACCGCTTCTCCGGCTGCGGCCGCGTTTGCGCGCATCACCGAACATTTTCTTGTCGACGCGCGCACAGCGTTGGCGGCTGGCCTGCATGACCCCGCCATCGATCTGCGGCCAGACGAGCGCGCACTCCTGCATGAGCAGGGCGATGCGGCGCTTCGTGAACATGCCCAGCTCAAGCTCAACCGCGTACTGCTGCTGGAACTGCATGCGGCCGCGCGCGGTGGTGACATCGGCCCGCTTGAGGGCGCCGGTGCGCTGGACGAATTCGTGGCCCTCGCCACCGGCGAGGGCTTCCATGAGCATCTGCAGCGACGCTACCCGGTGCTGCTGCCGCGACTGTCGCGCATGCTCGAAGGACAATGTGCGGCTGTGGTGGAGCTGGCCGCGCGCATCGGCCGTGATCGTGCGCTGCTGACGGACCTGCTCGGCAGTCCGGCAGGATCGCTGCGTGCGGTGTCGCTGGGGCGCGGTGACCTGCACGGTGGCGGCCGGACCGTGGCGCGGTTGCAGTTCGACGGCGGTACGCTGATGTACAAGCCGCGCTCGCTGCGCATCGATGCCACGCTTGATGGCCTGCTTGAAGCCGTCTTCGGCGAGGACCCTGGCCGGGTACGCGTGCCGCGCGTGGTGGATCGTGGCAGCCACGGCTGGGCTGCATTTGCCGAGCACCGTTATTGTTCCGGTGACGAAGAGCTGCGCGCCTACTACCGCGGTCTCGGTCACTGGCTGGCCATCCTGCGCCTGGTGGGCGGGACCGACATCCATCTGGAGAACCTGATCGCGGTCGGGCCGGTGCCGGTGGTGGTCGACGCCGAAAGCGTGTTCTCGCAGGTCATCGACGTCGAACCATCCGGTCTGGGCGATGCCTATGACACGGCAGTCAAGCTGATGCGCAATTCGGTGCTGCGCACCGGTATCGTGCCGTTCCGCACCACCGGCCTCGGCATGGAAGGCGTGGACCTGTCCGCCGCCGGCGCACTGCCGGGCGAGCAGCCGCGCGTGCAGGTGCCGGTGATCATCGAAGACGGGACGGCGCCGGCGCGGCTGGGCCTGGTCGAGGCAGAGGTCGCCATCGCACAGAACCATCCGAGCCCCCAGCCCGATGTGTCGTTGTACTGGGATCACATCAGCGAGGGTTTCGTCGATGCCAGCGGGCGCCTGCGTGCGCTGGATGCCAGGGGCGAACTGATGCCGTTGCTGGCCGGTTTCGAAGGCTGCCAGGTGCGCGATGTGCGGCGGCCGACCATGGCCTACGCCGAGCTCGGGCGGATGCTCTGGCATCCGGCATCGCTGCACAAGGAAGCCCAGGCGGTTGAACGCGCGATCGATCTGCTGGTGCGCAATGCAGCGGTGTCACCGGCTGCGCCATCGGACCTGGAAACCGTACGTGGAGAAGTGGACGACCTGCGCCACGGTGACATTCCGATCTTCACTTCACAGCTGGACGCGACCCGCATCCGCTCCATCGCCGACAACTGGCGTGCGATGCGCATCGACCTCGAAGACGTGACCATCCGCAGCACGCTGGTAGCCACCGACCTGAATCAGCATGCGCTGGCCCGCGCCGAGGCTAGATCCGGCCACAGCTATGCAGCACAGCATCCGCGTGCGGACGACCTGGATGCACGCCGTCGCACGCTGGCCGCGCGCGCGGTGGAGAGCCTGCTGCGGCTGGCGGTGCACGGCGAAGACGGTTCGATGACCTGGATCACGCCCGAGGTGACCCGTACCGGATGGACCGTCCAGCCGGTGCAGCCCGACCTGTATTTCGGGCTGGGAGGTATTGCGTTCGCACTGGCGGCCTACCGCCGGGAAGTGGAGCAGGGGCGTGCCGACCCGGTAGTGGGGCTGGCCCCGGCCATCGATGGCGCCCTCGCGGTGTTCCAGACCATGTGTGAGCGGCATCCCGCCGGGATCGATGGTGGATTCGTCGGAACCGGTTCGCAGATCTGGACATTGCTGACATTGAACGACCTGTTGCAGCGACCGGCACTGCTGGCGCTGGCGGAGCGCTGCGCAGAAGCCGCAGAGCGTCGCGGATTCCAGGGGCCGGTGAAATTCGAACTGATTGATGGCGTGTCCGGCATGATCCTGCCGTTGCTGGCGCTGGCCGAGGCCACCGGCAGATCGCGCTGGCTGGAGTTGGCGGCTGCAGCCGGGCGCCGCATGCAGGAAGCAGCGATCGTCGATGCCGACGGCGCACGCTGGCCGACGCCACAGTTCCGCGAGCCGATCGGTGGCTTTGGCCACGGCGCGATGGGCATGGGCTGGGCGCTGGCACGGCTGGCGCGTTCGGATGCCGGCAGCGTGCCTGAGCGGGCCGCCTGGCGGCAGCTGGCCGAAGGAGCCTTTGCGTTCCAGGCGGCGCTGTTCGAGACGCATACCGGGCGCTGGCGCGATATCCACCTGGAGGACGGGCAGAAGAATTTCCCGACCTGGTGCCATGGCAGTGTTGGCATCGGTCTGGCGGCGGCGGATCTGTACGCCCGCACCGGCGATCCCGCGCAGTTGCGTGACATGCGGCGGGCTGTGGCCGACGCGCGCGGCAAATGGGGGTTCAGCCACACCCTGTGCCATGGCGATGTGTCCACCCGGGAGCTGCTGGTGCTGGCGGCTGCGCTGGATCCGGAGGGATGTCCCTATCCGCAGGACGAGGCCGCCATCGAGATCGTTTCTTCGATCGAGGAGCACCAGGGCATGGTCGGCGGACTGACCCGCGCGGCCTTTACTCCGGGCCTGATGATCGGCCTGGCAGGTGCGATCTATGGCTTCCTGCGCATGCATCCGGCCTGCGCGCTGCCGTCGCCGTTGCTGCAGGAGACGGCGGCGGCGCGCGTCGATGCCCCGGCATCGCGTTCCAGTGCCGCGCAGGACCGACCGGCGCTGGCCGAGGTCTGAGCCGGACGGGTTCGGCAATCAACGGCTGGGATCGCGTTCCGGGCTTGGCCGCTTTGCCAGCTTGCGCTGCAGCGAACGACGGTGCATGCCGAGCAGGCGCGCTGCCGCGGACACGTTGCCGCCGGTCTCGTGCATCGCCTGCTGGATGTGTTCCCACTGCAGGCGGCTGATCGGCGTCATCGCGTCCGGCACTTCCATTTCGCCATCGTCGGCCGGGCCATCGTCTTCCTCGCCGAGGGCGCGTAGGATCATCGGCACCGTGGCCGGCTTCGGCAGGTAGTCGTCGGCACCAAGCTTGATCGCCTCCACGGCGGTGGCGATGCTCGCGTAGCCGGTCACCAGCAGGATGCGCATGTCCGCGCGCAGGGCACGCAGCGGCTGGATCAGTGCCAGGCCGGAATCGCTGCCCAGCTTCAGGTCGATCAGCGCGAACGCCGGCGGATGCTGGCGGGCCAGCGCCAGCGCACTGGCGGCATCCTGTGCGGTCTGCGTTTCAAGCCCCTTGCGGGCCAGGCTGCGCTGCAGGGTACGCAGGTACAGCTCGTCGTCGTCGACCAGCAGGCCCAGGGTGGAGTGATGAAGGCTCATGGGGTGTCCTCGCGTGGGGCCAGCGGCAGGCGGAAGCCGACACGGCTGCCGGCCCCCAGGGCCGGGCGCATCCACATCTCGCCGTCGAGGCGTTCGATGGTGGCATGGGACAGGGCCAGGCCGACGCCCATGCCCTCGCTTTTGCTGCTGCCGAACAGCTTGCCCGGCAGCACCGCGGCACGGGCGTCGAAGCCGTGGCCGTAGTCGCGGACTTCGCCGATCAGGTCGTCGCCTTCGATGCGCAGGTCCAGGTCCACGCGCGGCCGGCCGGCCTGCTCGCCGGCATCGGCGGCATTGTTGAGCAGGACCATCAGCAGATGGCCCACGCCCGGGTCGAGTGGCAGCCGCAGCGGCGCATCGTCATTGCGATGCAGGTCGATGGTCGGCCGCACCAGGCGCCACTGTTCCAGTACCTGCTGGGCGCTGGAGTGGCTGCGACCCGGTGCATCGGCCGAGGCCGGTGCGGCCAGCGCCAGCACGCGCTCGCGGCACTGCACCAGCAGCTCGCGCAGGGTTTCCATGTCTTCGCGTACTTCGGGCTCTTCGCTGCGCTCGGCGACGTCATCGGCGAGCAGGGTCATGGTCGCCAGCGGCGTGTTCAGTTCATGCGCCACCGAGGCGGCATGGGTGGCCAGGGCGACGATGCCCTCGTTGCGGGCGAAGCGTTCGCGCAGGGCCGACAGTTCCATTTCGCGCTGGCGCAGCGCCAGTGCCAGGCGGGTGGAAAAGGTCAGCACGACCGCTGCGGAAATCAGGAAATTGGCGACCACGCCCCAGCGGTTGAGGTCCTGGGCGCGGAAATAGCCATCCGGCAGCGACTGGCCGAAGATGCCGCTGGCGGCGTAGCCGAGCAGGCAGGCCAGCGCCACCGCCAGTGCCCAGCGCAGGGGCAGGGCGAACGCGGCGAGCGCGATCAGGATCAGGAACAGCGAACTGAACGGGTTGGCCATGCCGCCACTCCAGCCCACCATCCAGGTCAGGATGATCACGTCCACCAGGATGTGGCCGAATGCGGTCAGTGGCGCGGTGTCGGCCGCCTCCGGGCGCAGCTGGGTGTAGATGTTGAACAGGGTCAGCACGGCCACGCCCGCCCACAATGGCAGCTGCGGCAACGGCAGGCCCAGCACCCAGGTGGCAACCAGGATGGTGGCGGCCTGGCCGCCTACGGCAAGCCAGCGCAGGCTGCACAGGGTTCGGAGAAACGGGGCGTCGGGACCGGTCATTCACGCTCATCGTATGCGTTCACGCGTGCACATGCCTGCGACAATCGGCCGCAGCCGTGCCGCCGGCTGAATGCGAGTCACCCGGAATGCGGAGGCGGGCGGTAGAATGCGCCCATGCACGACGCCGTTACCCGCCCGACGCCCCCTTCCGATGCCACTGCCTGGCCCCGCCGCCAGACCCATGCCGTCCAGATCGGCGGGGTCACCGTAGGCGGAGGCAAGCCGGTCGTGGTGCAGTCGATGACCAATACCGATACCTCCGACGTGGCCTCCAGCGTGAAGCAGGTGGCCGAGTTGTGGCGTGCGGGTTCGGAAATGGTGCGGCTGACCGTCAATACCGTGGAAGCCGCTGCGGCGATCCCGCGCATTGTCGACAAGCTGGCGATGATGGGCATCGACGTGCCGCTGATCGGTGACTTCCATTACAACGGCCATCAGCTGCTGACCGCCGAACCGGCCTGTGCCGAAGCGCTGGCCAAGTACCGCATCAACCCGGGCAATGTCGGCTTCGGCAAGAAGAAGGACCTGCAGTTCGCCCAGCTGATCGAGTTCGCGATCCGCTACAACAAGCCGGTGCGCATCGGTGCCAACTGGGGCTCGCTGGACCAGGCCCTGGCGGCAAAGCTGATGGACGAGAACAACCTGCGTGAGCAGCCCTGGGACGCCGGCCGCGTGCTGCGCGAGGCGCTGATCCGCTCGGCGCTGGATTCGGCAGAGCAGGCGGTGGAGCTCGGCCTGCCGCGCGACCGCATCGTGCTGTCGGCCAAGGTCAGTGGCGTGCAGGAGCTGATCGCGGTGTACCGCGACCTGGCCCAGCGCTCGGATTTCGCCCTGCACCTGGGCCTGACCGAGGCCGGAATTGGCAGCAAGGGCATCGTCGCCTCGTCCGCGGCGCTGAGCGTGCTGCTGCAGGAGGGCATCGGTGACACCATCCGCATCTCGCTGACCCCGGAACCGGGCCAGTCGCGTACGCAGGAAGTGATCGTCGCCCAGGAGCTGCTGCAGACCACCGGCCAGCGCGCCTTCACGCCGCTGGTCACGGCCTGCCCGGGCTGCGGCCGCACCACCTCCGAGTTCTTCCAGGAGCTGGCCAAGGTGGTACAGAACCACGTGCGCGAGAAGATGCCGCTGTGGAAGATCCACCACCCGGGTGCGGAGAACATGACCCTGGCGGTGATGGGCTGCATCGTCAACGGACCGGGTGAGTCGCGCCATGCCAATATCGGCATCTCGCTGCCCGGCACGGGTGAAACGCCTGCAGCGCCGGTGTTCGTCGATGGCGAAAAGAAGGTGACCCTGCGTGGCGAGAACATCGCCCAGGAATTCGTCGCCCTGATCGACGATTACGTCGAACACAAGTATGTCCGAAGCGCCGGATAAGCCTGCGATCCTCCTCGCTGCACCGGAGTCCGCCTCCGGCTTCCGCCACTGGATGGCGCGCAATGCCTGGCGCCTGGTCCTGTTGTTCGGTGGCGTGCTGCTGCCGCTGGCCGGCTTCGTCGCTCTGGCTGACGAGGTGCACGAGTTTGAATCGTTCCATTTCGATGCGCCGCTGCTGTGGCAGATGCATGGCCTGCATTCGCCGCTGCTGGACCGCTTCTTCGTGCTCATTTCCAGACTGGGCTACGAATGGTTCCTGATCCCGGCCGACGTGCTGATCATCGGCGTGCTGCTGGGCTACCGGCGTTGGCGCGAGGCGACCTTCGTGGCGGTCAGCTTCGTCGGCTCGGCGCTGCTGAACATGGGCAGCAAGCACTTCTTCCAGCGCCAGCGCCCCAGCCTGTGGGAATCGATCGCGCCGGAATCGACGTTCAGCTTCCCCAGCGGCCATGCGATGGGCTCGATGACCCTGGCAGTGACCCTGGTACTGCTGGCCTGGAACACCCGCTGGCGCTGGCCGGTGCTGCTGCTGGCACCGGCATTCAGCCTGCTGGTCAGCGTGTCCCGGGTCTACCTGGGGGTGCATTACCCCTCCGATATCCTGGCCGGATGGTGTGCCGCGCTGGTTTGGGTGGTAGGGTGCTATCTGGTCATGTTCAGTCGCCGGCACCCATGGCGACGTCACGGCTCGCCGCCAGCGAAGGCCAGCGAAGCATCATCACAGGGGGATTGACGTGGATGGCCCTTGAGGGACGTCTACGTGATAGATCAGTTGTTTCGTTGCAGCAGGTTCTGCAAGACAGGGGGCAAGCACAACGCGCGGTAGTGTGATGCGCAAGGCAGATTGCCGGGGTCGCATTCCGAACGCGCTTGCAGGGGTATCGGCACCCTGCCTAGCTTGACCTGCAATGGCCGCATTCGAAGAGGTACGTGAATGACGATTCGAGTCTACCTGGTGGATGACCACGCGCTGGTCCGCACCGGGATGAAGATGATTCTGTCGGGGGAAACCGACATCGAGGTGGTGGGCGAAGCCGAGACCGGCGAAGACGCGCTGCGTGAAGTCCGCCAGCTGCTGCCCGATGTGGTGCTGTGTGACCTGCACCTGCCGGGTGTGAGCGGCATGGAAGTGACCGAGCGCATCGTGCGCAGCCACCGCAATACCCGCGTGGTGATCGTGTCGGTGCTGGAAGATGGCCCGCTGCCGAAGCGGCTGCTCGAGGCTGGCGCCGCCGGTTACATCGGCAAGGGCTGCGATGCGCAGGAGCTGTTGCGCGCGGTGCGTGACGTGGCCGGTGGCCGCCGTTACCTGGGCACCAGCATCGCGCAGAACCTGGCGCTGTCGACGGTGGAAGGCAACGGTTCGCCGTTCGACAGCCTGTCCCCGCGCGAGCTGGAAGTGGCACTGCTGCTGACCCAGGGCCTGCGCCAGGAAGACATCGCGCGGCGGTTGAGCCTGAGCGCGAAGACGGTGAACACGCACAAGGCGCGGTTGTTCGAGAAGATGGGGATTCACGACAACATCGCGTTGGCGCGGATGGCCAGCCAGTACGGGCTGGTGGATCCGGCACGGCCGCTGTAAGGGTTTCGGCCAACGGCTGAGCCCCTCGCGGTGTGCGGCAGGATTCGTGGGGTTGGCCCTGCGGAGGGATTGCGTAGGGGACGCCGTGAATCCATCCCTGGAGGCTCGGGCGCGCCATCCATGGCGCTTACGCCCCTGCGCAATCCCTCCGCAGGGCCACGGACAGGTTCCGTGCGCGTCCACCGCGGAATGAAGAAGGAAGAGCAGGAGCGGGTCGCGCGCTGTGCGCGCTCGTCGCCCGGGGGCGGATCCCTTTCCCGGTGGGAAAGGGCTCTGACCCTTGATGATGCCGGAGCCGAGCGTGGGCGCGGCTCTACACCTTTGTCGGGCTCAGTGGCCGCGCACGCGCTTGATGATCTTCGCGGCGTCGGCGGCGCTGGCGCGCACCTTGTCCCATTCGCCGTTGGCGATCCAGTTGCCCGGCACCATCCACGAACCGCCGATGCAGACCACGTTCTTCTGCTCGAGGTACTCGGCGGCGGTGTTTTCGGTGATGCCGCCGGTCGGGCACAGCTTGAGGTCGGCAACCGGGCCGGCCAGGCCCTTGATCATCGCCAGCCCGCCCACGGCAGTGGCCGGGAACAGCTTGCACACGCGGAAGCCGCGCGCATACAGCGACAGCAGCTCGGTTGGCGTTGCCGCACCCGGCACCACCGGCAGCGGCGCAGCGGCCAGTGCATCAGCCAGCGCCGGCGGCGTACCCGGGGTCACCAGGAAATCCGCACCCGCATCGATGGACTGCTGCATCTGCTCCACGGTCAGCACCGTACCGGCACCCACCACCACGTCCGGCAGCTCGCGCTTGAGCATCGCCAGCGCTTCCATCGCCACCGGCGTGCGCAGGGTCAGCTCGATCGCCGGCAAACCACCTTCCAGCAGCGCCGCGCTGACCGCACGCGCCTGGTCCAGCGTATGAATCGTCACCACCGGCAGGATGCCCGCCGCACGCAACAGCTCCGCCGCCTTCACCTGATGTTGTTCGATACCCATGCTTTTGCCCTTGCCTTTGCTCTTCTTGATTCAGTGGCCGCAGCGCAAATGACGCGCCGGGAATTGTCCAAGGGCAGTAGAGCGCCCTGGCCGGGACCGTGAGCGGCATGGATGCCGCGATCGAGCCCCCATGGATGGGTTTACGGCGTGTCCCGGCCAGGGCGCTCTACTGCCCAAGCCGGGAAGCCTGCCGCGGCTTTTCGCTTCAGGCGTCTTTCGCCTCATGCGGCGCCGCCGCCGCCGCGGCATCGTGCCCCAGCTCATACTCCGCGTCGTACTCCCATGGCCCACCATCAGCCGCCGCCGGCCCGCACGAAATCGAAATCGCACCCTGGTCGGCCGGACCCACCACACGACGGTTGATGGCGAACAGGTTGCGGCCCAGATCATGCGCGGCAGGCGCGGTGTTCGGCGCCAGCGGACGTGCAGCCCATTCGGCCGCGTCCACCAGCACTTCCAGCGTGCCGGCCTCGCCATCGAGGCGGATCATGTCGCCCTCGCGAACCTTGGCCAGCGGACCACCCCGCGCCGCTTCCGGTGTCACATGGATCGCCGCCGGGATCTTGCCCGAGGCGCCGGACAGGCGGCCGTCGGTGACCAGCGCTACGCGCCGGCCCTGGTTCTGCAGCAGGCCCAACAGCGGCGCCAGCGAATGCAGTTCCGGCATGCCGTTCGCACGCGGGCCCTGGTAACGCACCACCGCCACGAAATGCTCCGGCAGCATGCCAGCGGCGTGCAGCTTGTTCAGCACCTGCGGCGCATCGACCACCACCGCCGGTGCTTCGATCGTGCGGTACTGCGGCTTCACCGCCGACAGCTTGATCAGCGATTTGCCCAGGTTGCCGCGCAGCAGGCGCAGGCCACCCTGGTGCTCGAACGGATTGTCGACGCCACGCACCACTTCGTCATCGGCGCTGCGTTCCAGGCCCGGCAGGTAGACCAGCTTGCCGTCGCGCAGCTGCGGTTCGCGTGCGTAGTCGGCCATGCCGCCACGCGCCACGCTGACCAGGTCGCCGTGCATCAGGCCGGCCTTGATCAGTTCGCCGAACACGAAGGCCGGGCCACCGGCAGCTGCAAAGCGGTTCACGTCGGCGTCGCCGTTCGGATAGACGCGGGCCAGCAGCGGGATCAGCTGCGACAGTTCGTCGAAGTCGTCCCAGGTCAGCACGATGCCGGCCGCACGCGCCACCGCGATCCAGTGGATGGTGTGGTTGGTCGAACCGCCGGTCGCCATCAGCGCAATGACCGCGTTGATGATCGCGCGCTCGTCGATGATCCGGCCCAACGGGCGGAAGTCGTCGCCGAGTGCCGTGATGTCGAGCGCGCGCTCGGTGGCTTCACGGGTCAGGGCGTCGCGCAACGGCGTGCCTGGATTGACGAACGATGCGCCCGGCAGCTGCACGCCCATCGCTTCCAGCAGCACCTGGTTGGAGTTGGCGGTGCCGTAGAAGGTGCAGGTGCCGGCGCCGTGGTACGACGCGGACTCCGCTTCCAGCAGTTCTTCGCGGGTGGCTTCGCCGGCAGCATAGCGCTCGCGCACTTCGGCCTTCTGCTTGTTCGGGATGCCCGGGGTCATCGGGCCGGCCGGCACGAACACCGCCGGCAGATGGCCGAAGGCCAGCGCACCGATCAGCAGGCCCGGCACGATCTTGTCGCACACACCGAGGTAGACGGTGGTGTCGAACATATCGTGGCTGAGCCCGATCGCGGTGGCCTGCGCGATCACATCGCGCGAGAACAGTGACAGTTCCATGCCGCCGCGGCCCTGGGTGACGCCGTCGCACATCGCCGGCACGCCGCCGGCCACCTGTGCGGTGGCGCCCAGCTCGCGGGCGATCTCGCGGATCTGCTCGGGATAGGTCTCGAACGGCTGGTGCGCCGACAGCATGTCGTTGTAGGCGGTGATGATGCCGAGGTTCGGCGTCACGCCGCCGCGCAGGCGGCTCTTGTCGGTGCCGCCGCAGGCGGCGAACCCGTGGGCGAGGTTGCCGCAGCTCAGGCGGCTGCGGAACGGGCCTTCACGCAGGGAGGCGTCGATCGCGGCCAGGTAGGCGGCGCGCGAGGCGGCGCTGCGGCGGATGACACGCTCAGTGATGGCTTGCAGTTGCGGATGGAGGCTCATTGGCTACCGGCGTTCGTGGTGGCGAGAGGCAAGCGGCGGCACGGCGCCGCCGCCAACATCAATCAGCCCAGTGGACGCGCAGGCGCGCGCCGTCCAGGTTGATCGCATTGAGGATGGGGTACTGCTGGGCGTCATTGCTGTCCAGCGCCTGGCGCAGTACCTGCAGCTTCTGCTTGCCGCGCAGCAGCAGCAGGCGCTGGCGGCACTGGCGCAGGCCATGCGGGGTCAGGGTGATGCGCAGCGGCCACTGGTTGGCACCCGGGCAGCCGGTGGCGTCCAGCGCGGCATAGGGCAGGGTGCTTTCCAGTGCGCGGGCCAGGTCCTTCGAGCCGGGGAACAGCGAGGCGGTGTGGCCGTCGTTGCCCATGCCCAGTGCCACCAGGCTCGGCGGCTGGCTGTGCTGCGCCTGCAGGTTGGCGGTGTACACGCATTCCGGCAGCGGCTTGCCGATCCGCACCAGCGGATCGAAGTGGGCACCCTCGGCGCGCTTGAGCAGATTCTCGCGCACCAGCCAGGCATTGCTGTCGCGATCCTGCGGCGACAACCAGCGCTCATCGGCCAGGCTCACTTCCACCCGGTCCCAGTGCACGTCCAGTTCGGCCAGCGCCTGGTACACCGGTGCCGGCGTGGTGCCGCCAGACAACAGGATGCGGGCGCGGCCCACTTCGTTGATGTCGTGGTTGAGGGTCTGCGCCATCTCGGCGGCCACCGCCTCGATCCAGCCATCGGCATCGCCGTGCTGGATGAACTCGATGCGGTCGTCGTGGAAGGTGGTGGGGCTCATGCGGCAACTCCAGGTGCGTCACGTTCGGCGTCGGCGGCATAGGCGGCGGCGCCCAGTAGTCCGGCGTGGGGGTGCATCACGGCCAACGAGGGCACCCGCGCCATGATCGAGGAGAAGCGGCCCTTGTGTTCGAAGCGCTGGCGGAACCCGGAGTGCTGCAGCGAATCGAGCATCTTCGGGGTCAGCCCGCCGGTCAGGAACACGCCGTCCCACGCGCCCTGGGTCAGCACCAGGTCGCCTGCGATGGCGCCGAACACGGCGCAGAACACATCGACGGTGCGCATCGCCTGCGGGTCACCATGCAGGGCGCGGGCGGTCACGTCCACCGGCTGCAGTTGGCCCGGATCGATGCCGGCCATCTCGCATACGGCGCGATGGATGTTGACCAGGCCAGGGCCGCAGATCAGGCGCTCGTTGGAGACGCGGCCGAACTGTTCGGACAGGATCTCCAGGATGCGGATCTCCTCCGGCGTTCCCGGCGGGAAGCTGACATGGCCGCCTTCGGTTTCCAGCGGGTAGCAGCGGCCGTGGCGCAGGATCAGGCCACCGACACCCAGGCCCGTACCCGGCCCGATCACCGCGTAGTTGCGCGGCTGGCCGGGTTTGCCCGGCACCCAGGCGGCACCGCCGACCTGGACCACGTCATCGGGCTGCAGCAGCGAAATCGCCATCGCCTGTGCGGCGAAGTCGTTGATCAGGTGCAGCTCGTTGAAGCCGAGCATGGCGGCGGTGCGGCTGCGCGAGATCACCCACGGGTGGTTGGTGATGCGCGCTTCGTCACCGTCGACGCGACCGGCCACCGCGAACACGCCGCGGCTGGCCGTGGCGCCGATCTGTTCCAGATGGTGGCGCGCGGCATCACCCAGCGACGGGAACTCCGCCACCGCGTACTCGCGGATGCTGTCCTTCTGCAGCGGTGCGTCCTGCGAGGTGTCGGCCAGGGCGAAGCGGGCGTTGGTACCGCCGATGTCGGCGACCAGCACCGGCTGCGAGCTGGCACTCATGCCGACGCTCCGCTGTCCGGCGCGTCCACGCCCTGCGGCAGGAACTCGCCCGCGTTGGCCGGGCCCCACTGGCCGGCGGGGTAGGGTTCCAGCGGCAGCTTGGCATCCTTCCAGGCGTCGGCGACGCTGTCGATCCACGCCCAGGCGGCGCGCACTTCGTCATCGCGCACGAACAGCGTGTGGTTGCCGTTGAAGGCATCCAGGAACAGGCGTTCGTAGGCGATGCGGCGGTGCAGGCCAGTCGGCACCGACAGTTCCAGTTCCAGCGGATGCAGCTCCAGCGCGCCCCATTCCGGGCCGGCCAGGCTGCTCATCAGGCCCAGTTCGATGTTTTCCTGCGGCTGCAGCTGGAACACCAGGCGGTTCGGTGCGGCCTGCGCGCGCTGCGGGCGCTCGAACAGCCAGTGGGTGACCGGCTTCAGCGTGACCACCACGCGGGTGGTGCGTTCGGGCAGGCGCTTGCCGGTGACCAGGTGGAACGGCACGCCGCTCCAGCGCCAGTTGTCGATATGCGCGGTGACCCCGGCGAAGGTCTCCACGTCGCTGCCTTCGGGCGGCTGGTAGGCCTGGGCCGGCTGGCCGTTGATGGTACCGGCGGTGTAGCGGCCACGGATGCTGTCACGCGCGGCGTGCTTGGCATCGAGCGGGCGCAGGGCGCGCAGCACCTTGACCTTCTCGTCGCGGATGCGGTCGGCTTCCAGCGAGGCCGGCGGCTCCATCGCCACCATGCACAGCAGCTGCAGGATGTGGCTCTGCACCATGTCGCGCAGCGCGCCGGAGCGGGCGTAGTAGGCGTCGCGGCCATCCACGCCTTCGCTCTCGGCCACAAGGATGTGCACCGATTCGATGTAGTTGCGGTTCCACACCGCTTCCAGCAGCGTGTTGCCGAAGCGCAGCGCGATCAGGTTCTGCACTGCGGCCTTGCCCAGGTAGTGGTCGAGGCGGAACACGCGGTCCTCGTCGATCCACTGGCCGATGGTGCTGATGATTTCCTCGGCGCTCTCGCTGTCGCTGCCGATCGGCTTCTCCAGCATCAGACGTGCCGGTGCGGCGAGGGCGCCACCCTTGGCCAGGCCTTCGCAGGTGGAGATGTACAGGCCCGGCGGAATGGCCAGGTAGCTGACGCACTTGCGGTGCACCAGGTCGGAGACCGCGGCGGCAACCGAGTCGACGTCGCGCAGGTCCACCGAACGATAGTCGATGCGGCGCAGCAGGGCGCTGATGTCGTCCTGCGTGGCCATCGGCATGGCCTGCTGCAGGCGCGGCCGCAGGATGTCATGGAAGGCTTCGGTGTCATGCCCGGACAGGGCCAGCGCACGGATGCGGAAGTCCTCCGGCAGCAGGCCGTCGCCAAGCAGGCGAAGCAGCGAAGGGAACAGGTAGCGCTGGGCCAGATCACCTGTGGCACCGAACAGGAAGAGGGTGTCGTGCATCGCTCGAGTTTCAGATCCGGGTGACATCGTTGTCAATCGCTTCATGGCTGGGTTCGGGGGACATCCGCGCAACTGCCTGTCCGAGGTTCGTCGGGGGCGGTTTCCGGGGTACTGGAAGACCGTTCCATTCGAAACCACTGCCTCGGCGGAACCTTCGTTCAACCGCCGACGCAGATCGGTGCGCACCGATCATCGGATAGTGCCACGTGAAAACGTTTACATGGCAGAATGGGCAACTGTATTCGATTGCAGTGCTCGCCGTCATGCGGCAGGCGCGCAATCATCACTGCCATCGGGAGGGCCGAGGCAGTCCCAAAAGACAGCCCGGCTTCGGGCGGACCGGATAGGTGATATGGCAAAAGTGCAGTTGCAGGGTGTGCGCAAGGTCTATGACAACGGCCAGGTCGCGGTGAAGGACGCCAGCTTCGAGGTCGCCGATGGCGAGCTGATGGTGCTGGTCGGTCCGTCCGGCTGTGGCAAGTCGACCCTGCTGCGGATGGTGGCTGGCCTGGAGGAGATCAGCGGCGGCACGCTGACCATCGGTGATCGCGTGGTCAACGACGTGGCGCCGAAGGACCGCGACATCGCCATGGTGTTCCAGAGCTACGCGCTGTACCCGCACATGACCGTGGCCGAGAACCTGGCCTTCGGCCTGAAGCTGCGCGGGCATGACAAGGCGACCATCGACAAGCGCATCGCCGAAGCAGCGCAGACCCTGGGCCTGACCGAGATGATGGACAAGCTGCCCAAGGCGATGTCCGGTGGCCAGCGCCAGCGTGTTGCGCTGGGCCGTGCACTGGTGCGCGAGCCGGCGGTGTTCCTGCTGGACGAGCCGCTGTCCAACCTCGACGCCAAGCTGCGCCACAGCGTGCGTACCGAGATCGCGCAGCTGCATCGCAAGCTGGGCACCACCATGATCTACGTGACGCACGACCAGGTCGAAGCAATGACCCTGGGCCAGCGCATCGTGGTGCTGAAGGACGGCATCATCCAGCAGATCGATACGCCGATGGCGCTGTACGACCGCCCGGCCAATCTGTTCGTGGCCGGTTTCCTCGGCAGCCCGGCGATGAACGTGCTGCGTGGCACACTGCAGGGCGATGCCGGTGGCGTGACCGTGGTCGACGGCGAATGGCGGGCACCGCTGGGCCAGGCCACGATCGATCCGGCGTGGCTGCAGAAGCCGATCGCGGTGGGCGTGCGCCCGGAACACCTGCAGCCGGCCAGTGCCGATGATGCGCATGCATTTGCCGCACGCATTGAAGGCATCGAACCGGTCGGCAACGAGATCTTCGTCAACCTGAGCAGTGGCCAGCACGCGCTGACCATGCGCGTGGCGCCGCAGTCGCTGCCGGCGGTGGGCGAGCAGATCCGCGTGGCGATCCACCCGCAGGGCCTGCACTTCTTCAACCCGGAATCCGGCGAGCGGCTGTAACGGGTAGTGCCGGGGGGGGGGGGGGCCCCGGGCACACCGAAAGGTTGCGTGTCGGTGGGGGCGCGCGCCCGGCGCCCCCACATCTCCCCCCCGGGGGGCCCCCCCCCCCCCCCCCGCCACTACCATTCCTTCATCCACCGGGCTCAGCGCGCCAGGCCATCCAGCAACGGCATGCGCTGCGCGATCGCATCACCCACCTGCAGATCAGCGTCGCTGGCTTCCAGTGGCAGCACCGCCAGTGCCAGGTCGCCGGCCACGCAGGCAATCGTGCCCAGCGCTGCGCCATCCTGCTGCACGCCATCGCCGGCCTGCGCCGGTGCCGCGGTATGCAGCAGCTGCACCGCGCGCTTGGCTTTGCCGAGGAAGTGGGTGCGGGCGACGATTTCCTGGCCGGGATAGCAGCCCTTCTTCACGCTGTAACCGTTCAGGCGGTCCAACCCCAGCTGCTGCGGGGTCCACACTTCGCGCTGGCTTTCTTGCAGCCGGGGCAGGCCGTAGCGCAGGTCGGCCTGGCGCCAGGCCAGTGCGAAAGCGGCCTCATCGGCTTCACTTTCGGCGGCGAAGGCATCGGCGCTGCCAATGCGCAGGGTCCGCGGCAGGGCGTCGCTGCCCAGGTCCAGCTCCCAGCCGTCACCTGCGGTCTGCGCAATCGCAGCGCCGCTGGCGGCTTCGGGCGCAGTGAACGCACCGGCCACGGCCAGATCGCTGCGCACCTGCACCTTCACCTTGCGGCGGAACACGAAGCGCTGCAGTTGCGACGCAATCGCATCGGCATCACCGTCGGCCAGCACCAGCATCACATGGTCTTCGGCCAGCCGAAGCAGCTGGAACACCGCCAGGGTGCGGCCCTTGGCGCTCAGCCAGGCGCTCCACTGCCAGTGCAGCAGGGGCAGGGCAGTGACATCGCTGCTGAACTGGGCGTGGGCAAAGACAGCCGCATCCGGGCCTTGCAGGCTCAGCAGCTGGTGGCCGGGCAGGCGCGGATATCCGACGAAAGCAGGGGGCAGGTTGTCAGGCACGTGAACGAGGTCTAAAATTTGTGCGTTGCGAGACCGAACATGATAGGCCAAACAACCCCCACTCCCGACGACGAATCTGAAGCCCCGCTGGTCCCCGCGGCACCCGTGCCCGTGGAACAGGAAAAAGCAGAGGAATTCGGCGGCCGCGGCGGACTTGATCCGGTGCGGTACGGCGATTGGGAGAAAAACGGACGCTGCATCGATTTCTGATCAGCATTGAGCCAACGCGGCCGTGTGCCGCCCAGCCGAGACAACGAGCCCAGCGAATGGCGACCAGACAACGCCCACTTTCCCCGCACCTTCAGGTGTATCGCTGGCAGATTCAGATGGCCACCTCGATCCTGCATCGAGCCACTGGCGTCTTTCTGTCTGTTGGTGCCCTCATCATCGCCGCCGGCCTGCTGGCCCTGATGATGGGGCCCGAGTCCTGGAACTGCTTCACCGGCCACGCCGGGGCCTGGTATGGCCGCGTGTTCCTGTTCGCGTGGACATGGTCGTTCGCCTATCACCTGTGCAATGGCATCCGCCATGTGGTGCAGGACTTCGCCATCGGCTTCAGCATCCCCGCCTTCATCCGCAGCAGCTGGCTGTCGGTCATCGGCAGCCTGGTGATCACCCTGCTGGTGTGGGCCTATGTGATGTTCGGAGGTGCCGCGTGAGCAAGTTCCGTACCCCGTTGAAGAGCGTGCGCGGCCTCGGTTCGGCCAAGACCGGCACCGAGCACTTCGTGCACCAGCGCCTGACCGCCGCCGCCCTGGTGGCGCTGGGCATCTGGTTCCTGGTCTTCGTGCTGGGCCTGCTGGGCTCGGACTACGCGACCGCCGCCGCCGCCGTGGCCAAGCCGTGGAACGCCGTGCCGCTGATCGGCCTGCTGATCGCCATGTTCTGGCACGCGCAGCTCGGCATGCAGGTCGTGCTGGAAGACTACATCCACGAATCGCTGCTGGCCCTGGTGCTGCAGACCGCGGTGAAGTTCGTCGCCGTGCTCGGCATGATCGTCAGTGTGTTTGCGGTGGGCCGCATCGCCCTCGGCGTTGCCTGAGCCCAGGCACCTACACAGGAATCCAGATTAGATGTCCGCTTACAAGATCACCGAACACAAGTACGACATGGTCGTGGTGGGCGCCGGCGGCGCCGGCCTGCGCGCCACGTTCGGCCTGGCCGCCAAGGGCCTGCAGACCGTGTGCCTGACCAAGGTCTTCCCGACCCGTTCGCACACCGTTGCCGCCCAGGGCGGTATCTCGGCCGCACTCGCCAACATGGGCGAGGACGACTGGCGTTACCACTTCTTCGACACCATCAAGGGTTCGGACTGGCTGGGCGACCAGGACGCCATCGAGTACATGTGCCGTGAGGCCATCCCGGCCATCATCGAGCTCGAACACTACGGCGTGCCGTTCTCGCGCACCGCCGAAGGCAAGATCTACCAGCGTCCGTTCGGTGGCATGACCACCAAGTACGGCGAAGGCCCGGCGGCGCAGCGTACCTGCGCGGCGGCCGACCGTACCGGCCACGCGATGCTGCACACCCTGTACCAGCAGTCGCTGAAGCACGATGCGCGCTTCATGATCGAGTACTTCGCGCTCGACCTGATCTTCGACGACGAAGGTGCCTGCCGCGGCGTGCTGGCTCTGGACATGTCCGACGGCACCCTGCACCTGTTCCGCGCCCAGGGCGTGGTACTGGCCACCGGCGGCTACGGCCGTGCCTACTTCAGCGCCACTTCGGCGCACACCTGCACCGGCGACGGTGGCGGCCTGGCCATGCGTGCCGGCATCGCCATGCAGGACATGGAGTTCGTGCAGTTCCACCCGACCGGCATCTACGGCGCCGGCTGCCTGATCACCGAGGGTGTCCGCGGTGAAGGCGGCATCCTGCGCAACAGCAGCGGCGAGCGCTTCATGGAGCGTTACGCACCGCACTACAAGGATCTGGCCTCGCGCGACGTGGTCAGCCGTTCGATGACCATCGAGATCCGCGAAGGCCGCGGCGTCGGCGAGCACAAGGACCACATCCTGCTCGACCTGACCCACCTTGGCCCGGGCGTGATCGACGAGAAGCTGCCGGGCATTGCCGAGAGCGCCCGCATCTTCGCCGGCGTCGACGTGCACAAGCAGCCGATCCCGGTGATCCCGACCGTGCACTACAACATGGGCGGCATTCCGACCAATTACCACGGCGAAGTGGTGCGCAAGGATGGCGACAACCCCGATGCGGTGATCCCGGGCCTGTACGCGATCGGCGAAGCCGCCTGCGTGTCGGTGCACGGTGCCAACCGCCTCGGCTCGAACTCGCTGCTGGACCTGGTGGTGTTCGGTCGTGCAGTGGCCAACCGCTGCGCCGAGACCATCAAGCCGGGCGCGTCGCACAAGCCGCTGCCGGCCGATGCCTGCGACAAGGCGCTGGGCCTGCTGGACAAGCTGCGCCACGCCAACGGCGATACCCCGACCTCGGTCATCCGCGATCGCATGCAGCGCACCATGCAGGCCGACGCGGCGGTCTTCCGCACCAGCCAGACGCTGAAGGAAGGCTGCGAGAAGATGGACAAGATCTTCGACTCGTTCCAGGACGTGAAGGTCTCCGACCGTTCGCTGGTCTGGAACTCGGACCTGATCGAGACCTACGAGCTGAACAACCTGCTGCTCAACGCGGTGGCGACGATCAACTCGGCCGAACAGCGCAAGGAAAGCCGCGGCGCGCATGCGCACGAGGACTATCCGGACCGCGACGACGTCAACTGGCAGAAGCACACCCTGGTCAGCGTCGACGAGAAGGGCAAGTGCAGCTTCGACTACCGTCCGGTGCACATGTACACGTTGACCGACGACGTGTCCGTGGTGCCGCCGAAGCCGCGCGTGTACTGATCCGACCCCGCCTACCATGCAATCCGCGCCCACGGGCGCGGGCCGCCTGAGCCAACGAGAGCAGCCATGGCCGAGTTTTCACTCCCCAAGAATTCCAAGATCACGAAGGGCAAGCACTTCCCCGTCAAGAACGGCGGCAAGAACGTGCGCACCTTCAAGATCTACCGCTGGAGTCCGGACGACGACAGCAACCCGCGCACCGATACCTATGAAGTCGATCTGGACGCCTGTGGCCCGATGGTCCTGGACGCCCTGATCAAGATCAAGAACGAGATCGACCCGACCCTGACCTTCCGCCGCTCCTGCCGCGAAGGTATCTGTGGTTCGTGCGCGATGAACATCGACGGCACCAACACCCTGGCCTGCACCCGAGCCATCTCGGACTGCGGCAAGAAGGAAGTGCCGATCTACCCGCTGCCGCACATGAACGTGGTCAAGGATCTGGTTCCGGACCTGACCCACTTCTACGCGCAGTACGCCTCGATCAAGCCGTGGATCCGCACCCAGACTCCGGCACCGCCGGATCGTGAGCGCCTGCAGTCGCCGGAAGACCGCAAGAAGCTGGACGGCCTGTACGAGTGCATCCTGTGCGCCTGCTGCTCGACCAGCTGCCCGAGCTACTGGTGGAACGGCGAGCGTTACCTGGGCCCGGCGATCCTGCTGCAGGCCTACCGCTGGATCATCGACTCGCGCGATGAGGACACCGGTGCACGCCTGGACGATCTGGAAGATCCGTTCAAGCTGTACCGCTGCCACACCATCATGAACTGCGCCCGGACCTGCCCGAAGGGCCTGAACCCGGCGCTGGCGATCGCCGAGATCAAGAAGCTGATGATGGAACGCCGCGCCTGATCAGGCCTGGCTGTACCCGGTAGAGCCACGCCACGCGTGGCTGTGCCACCCCAGTAGAGCCACGCCATGCGTGGCTTTGCTGTATCTGGAGAAACATGATGGAAGAAGACGTTCTGCTGAAGAAGCTGCGCTGGCGCTGCCGCCGCGGCATGCGTGAGCTGGATCAGCTGTTCGGCCGTTACCTGGACCACGAGTGGAGCACTGCGCCGACCGAAGAGCGCGAGGTTTTCCTCTTCCTGCTCGACTGCGAGGACGATAAGTTGTGGCGCTGGTTCATGGGCTACGAGGCCTGCCCGCATGCGCACGCGATCCCCCTCATGCAGAAGATCCTCGCCCTCAAGCCTTGAGTGGCGCCCCTCGCGGCTGCAGGCCGCCGCCCAACTGGCGGTGCTGCTGGCCGCACCCTGGCTGCTGCGCGCATCGGATCTGCCTTCACGGTTGCTGATGCCCGCGGTGGTGCTGGCCTGGGTCATCGGGTTGGCCGAACTGGCCTGGCGCCAGCGCAGGCCACGCGTGCAGGTGCTTCTGCCGATGCCGCCCGAGCCGCTGCAGGTGGCTGGGCAGGACGTCGATGCACCACAGCTGGTCGTGCGTGGCCCATGGCTGTTGTTGCTCTGGCGTGAGGATCGGCGCCGCCGGCGCCTGCTGTTCTGGCCGGATGTGCTCGATTCCGGGCAGCGACGTGAACTGCGACTGGCCGTGGCCGCACGTGGCGTTTCCCGTAGGCCCCGGTCGATGGCACCATAAGCTGAATTGACCGGCGTGCCTGCATGTTCAAACCCATTCCCGTGGCCATTGGCCTGCGCTACCTGCGCGCCAAGCGCCGCAACGGCTTCATCTCCTTCATCTCGATGGCATCGATCCTGGGCATCGCGCTCGGCGTCACGGTGCTGATCACCACCTTGGCCGTGATGAGCGGTTTCCAGAAGGAAATCCGCAGCCGCCTGCTGCAGATGACCGCGCACACCACCATCAGCCGCGACGGCGAGCCGATGCCGGACTGGATGCGCGTAGTCGACGTGGCCAGCAAGGACCCGCGCGTGGCCGGTGCTGCGCCGTACATCGAGATCCAGTCGATGATCAGCGGCCCGCGCGTGCAGGGCGCGATCATCCAGGGCATCGATCCGGCGCTGGAGCCGAAGGTATCGGTGATCGACAAGAAGGTCACCAAGGGCAGCTATGGCAGCCTCACGCCGGGCAGCTTCAACCTGCTTCTGGGCAAGGAACTGGCGATCTGGCTGGGCGTTGATGTCGGCGACCAGGTGCTGGTGACCTTCGCCGAAGTGCAGGGCACGCCTGCCGGTGCGGTGCCACGGATGAAACGCTTCACCGTCAGCGGCATCTTCGAGGCCGGCTACAACGAGGTCGACCGCGGCGTCGGCTTCGCCAACATGCAGGACCTGGAGCGCGTGCTGCGCAGCGACGGTGCCACCGGCGTGCGGCTGAAACTGCACGACATGGACCGATCGCTGGAAGTGGGTGTGGACCTGGCGCAGAACCTCGGTGGTGCGTACCGCGTGAGTGACTGGACCCAGCAGAACGCCAACCTCTACCACTCGCTGCGCATGGAGAAGGTGGTGATGGGCATCCTGCTGTCGCTGATCATCGCCATGGGCGCGTTCAACCTGGTGTCCTCGCAGGTGATGCTGGTCACTGACAAGCAGGCCGACATCGCCATCCTGCGCACGCTCGGCCTGACCCCGGGCGGGGTGATGCAGGTATTCATGGTGCAGGGTTCGCTGATCGGCATCTTCGGCACGCTGGCCGGCCTGATCGGTGGCATCACCCTCACACTCAACCTGGAGCGCATCCTCGGTGCCATCGAGAGCGTGTTCAACGTCAAGCTGATGCCGGAGGATGTGTACTACATCACCGGCCTGCCGACCGACATGCAGACCGGCGACGTGGTGGCGATCACCGTGGTCGCGCTGCTGATGAGCTTCCTGGCCACCCTGTATCCCGCCTGGCGGGCAGCACGCACCCAGCCGGCGGAGGCCCTGCGTTATGAATAAGGTCTTCAACCGCGGCGATGAAGTGATCCGCGCCGAAGCACTGGGCAAGACCTACGCCGAAGGGCGCATGCAGACCCCGGTGTTCGATGGCCTGGACCTGACCGTGACCGCCGGCGAAACGGTCGCGATCATCGGTGCCTCCGGCGCCGGCAAGAGCACGCTGCTGCACCTGCTGGGTGGCCTGGACATTCCGACCGCCGGCGAGGTCTATGTGACCGGCCAGCGCATGTCAGCGCTGTCCGATACCGCGCGCGGCCTGCTGCGCAACCAGGCGCTGGGCTTCGTCTACCAGTTCCACCACCTGCTGCCTGAGTTCACCGCGCTGGAAAACGTGATGATGCCGGTGCTGCTGGCCGGTACTGCAGTGGCCGAGGCGAGCAGCCGGGCCACCACGCTGCTGGAAGCGGTCGGCCTTGGCCATCGCCTGGACCACAAGCCCGGCGAACTGTCCGGTGGCGAACGCCAGCGTGCGGCCGTGGCGCGTGCGCTGGTCAACCATCCGGCCTGCGTGCTCGGCGACGAGCCGACCGGCAACCTGGATGACCGCACGGCTGCAACGGTGTTCGAGCTGATGCTGGAACTGAATCGTGCGCGGCATACCAGCCTGGTGCTGGTGACCCACGACCGCAGCCTGGCACGGCGCCTGGACCGGGTGCTGGAGCTGCGCGAGGGGCGCCTGCACGCGCTGGCCCACGCCGACGTCTGAGGCGCTGGGCCCGCTTTGGTGGAAGCCGACCTTGGTCGGCTGCTCTTGCAGGGCAAGCACCAACCAAGGTTGGCGACTACCGGAATCCGGAGCCTTGGGCCTGCTTGGAACGACCGCCGACCGGCTGCTGAATGGGGTACTGGCTTTCGCGTCGGCGTTGTCTGCGCAGGCGCATGATGGCGACAGTTCCCCGAGGAGATCGCCATGAAGACCCCGATCCTGATGGCCGGACTCTGCCTGGCGCTGGCCGCCTGCGCGACCACCGGCCGGCTCAGCTCTGCCGAGAAACTTGACCTGTACCGTGCCCATGCCGGCGCGCCGCAGAACGACATGCAGTTCTTCGGCAGCCTCAACGGCTGGACCGAACTGGGTGACAGCGCGTTGGCGGTGTGGACGCGTCCCAGCGAGGCCTATCTGCTGGAATTGAGGGGTCCCTGCCAGGACCTGCCGTATGCCACCGCCATCGGCCTGACCAGCCAGATGAACCGTGTTTCGGCGCGCTTCGACAAGGTGCTGGTGCGCGACCCTGCCGGTGGCCCGCGCATGCCGTGCTTCATCGACAGCATCCGCAAGCTGGACGTGAAGGCGCTGCGCGCCTCCGAGCAGGAGCTGCGCCAGGCGCAGGTGCAGGAGCGCGAGGAAAGCACGAAATAGCGTGGTAGTGGGGGGGGGGGGGGGGGGGGGGCGCCGGGGCGGGGGGGGGGGGGGCCGGGCGGCCGCCCCGCGGGGG
>NZ_JAWIRU010000018.1:0-62279 GCF_036320025.1 Stenotrophomonas sp. SMYL86 | reverse complement strand
GGGGCCGCCGCCGGAGCACACCACGACACGGGGGGGTCGGGCGGCCCGGTGGCCGGCATCGCGCAGATGCCAGGTTGCCGGCCAGCGGCCGGCACTACCTGTGTGTCAGGCTTCCGGGGTGAAGCCGACCGGCTTTTCCGCGTCCTTCTCGAACAGGAACTTGACCAGTTCGCCTTCAAGGAACGCGCGATGCTCCGGCGTGCGCGGCGACAGGCGGTTCTCGTTGATCAGCATGGTCTGGTGCGCCAGCCACGCAGCCCAGGCCTGCTTGCCGATGCTGTTGAAGATGCGCTGGCCCAGTTCGCCGGGGTAGGGCACGAAGTCCAGGCCCTCGGCATCGCGTTGTTCGTACTGGCAGAAGACGGTTCGGGACATGGCATTCACTCGTGGTTGCGGGGTTTCTTGGAATTTCGTTTCGGCGTCTTGATCGTTGCGCCGTCGAGCAGTTTGCGGATCGGTGCCGGCAGGCCCAGCGCGTGCAGTTCGTCGCTGGCGACCCAGCGCAGCGTGGGTTCTTCCACGCGCAGGCCGTGTACCTGCCGCGACAATACCTGCAGATGCAGCTTGTAGTGGCTGAAGGTGTGCTGCAGCACTGGCAGCTCTTCGGCCTCTTCCAGCGAGCCGTCGACGTGCACGTCGAACCAGTCCTGCAGCACGCTGCCGGCATCGGCCTGCGGCAGCGTCCACAGCTGCGCCCAGATGCCGGTCTCCGGCCGCTTCTGCAGCAGCACACGCTGCTGGGCGTCGCGCAGCAGCAGCGCAACGGCCTCGCGCTCGGGCAGGGTCTTGCTGGGCCTGGGCGTGGGTAGTTCAGCGGTGCGGCCTTCGCGCCGTGCCACGCAGTCATCCTGCAGCGGGCAGATCACGCAGGCCGGTTTGGCGCGGCTGCACACCGTCGCGCCCAGATCCATCTGCGCCTGCGTGTAGTCGGCCATGCGCCCGGCCGGCACCTGCGCCACGTGCGCCTCGGCGATCGCCCACAGCTGCTTCTCGATGGCCGGCAGCCCGGGGAAACCCTCGATGCCGTGGTAACGGCTGAGCACGCGCTTGACGTTGCCATCGAGGATCGCGAACGGGTCGTTCCAGGCCTGGCTGAGGATCGCACCGGCGGTGCTGCGGCCGATGCCGGGCAGGGCATGCAATGCATCGAAATCACGCGGCAGGTCGCCGTCGTGCAGTTCCACGCAGCGCTTCGCAGCGGCATGCAGGTTGCGTGCGCGGGCGTAGTAGCCGAGCCCGGCCCACTGCGCCATCACCGCGTCGTTGCTGGCGGCGGCGAGGTCGGGCAGGGTCGGGAAGTGCTGCAGGAACCGCTGGAAATACGGGATGACCGTACTCACCTGGGTCTGCTGCAGCATGATTTCCGACAGCCAGACCCGATAGGGGCTGCGTGGGTGCTGCCAGGGCAGGTCGTGGCGCCCGTGGTCGTCGAACCAATGCAGCAGGTGGGCGACGAAGCCATCGGTCTGCGTGGTTCCGGCGCTGGCGTGCGGCTGGCGGGGCATCGGTGTTCCAGAGAGGAGCCACCCGTGGGGTGGCTCTACTGGAATGCAGTAGAGCCACGCCATGCGTGGCTGCACGGTGTATCAGGCGCCCAGCGCTTCGGGCAGCAGGGCGTCGACGAAAGCTTCCGGGTCGAACACGCGCAGGTCTTCCGGGCGCTCGCCGATGCCGGCGAAACGGATCGGAATGCCGAACTCGCGGGCCAGTGCGAACACCACGCCGCCCTTGGCGGTGCCGTCCAGCTTGGTCACTACCAGGCCGGTCACGTTCACTGCGGCATTGAACTGGCGCAGCTGCGACAGCGCGTTCTGGCCAGTGGTGCCGTCGATCACCATCAGCACTTCGTGCGGGGCGGTGGGGTCGATCTTGCCGAGCACGCGGCGGATCTTGCCCAGCTCGTTCATCAGGCCGGATTGGGTGTGCAGGCGGCCCGCGGTATCGGCGATCAGCACCGAGGTGCCACGGGCCTTGCCGGCCTGGAGCGCGTCGAATGCCACCGAAGCGGCATCAGCGTTCTGCCCCTGCGCGACCACGGCCACGCCGTTGCGCTCGCCCCAGGCCTGCAGCTGGGCCACGGCGGCGGCGCGGAAGGTGTCACCGGCGGCCAGCATCAGGCTGTGGCCATCGTCCTTGAAGCGCTTGGCCAGCTTGCCGATGGTGGTGGTCTTGCCGACGCCGTTGACGCCGACGGTGAGCACCACGAAGGGCTTGGCGTTGCGGTCGATCAACAGCGGCTTGGCCACCGGCTGCAGGATTGCGATCAGCTCGGCGCGCAGCGCGGCCAGCAGCGCATTGGCGTCGGCGAATTCGCGCGATTTCATGCGCTTGCGCAGGCCCTCGACCAGATCGGTGGTGGCACCGACACCGACGTCGGCGGTGATCAGTGCGGTTTCCAGCTCGTCCAGCAGGTCGTCGTCAAGCTTGGGGTTGCGCGAGAACAGGCCACCAAAGCTGCGCGCGATGACGCTGTTGCGCAGGCGCTCGCGCCAGCCGGGCTTGCCAGCCGGCGCCGGAACGGCGTCGATCGAGGCGGCCGCAGGCAGGTCGTCGGTGACCGGTGCCGGTGCCGGGGTGGGCTCAGGCACCGGTGCGGGTGCTGGTTCGATGGCCGGGGTCGCGATGGGGGCGACGTCGATCTGAGCCGTCGGCGCAGGAGCTGCTGGAACCGGTGCGGCTGGGGCCGGAATAACCGGGGTGGGCTCGACCGGTGCAGGCTCGGCCGGTACTGCTACCGGCGCCGGCTCCTTGTCCTCGACCGGCGCGGCCGACGGGAATGCCGCCGCCAGCTCTTCAGCCGAGTAGTGCTGGGTCTTGGGCGCCTCCGTTGCGGGGGCATCCTGGGGCTTCTTGCGGCGGAAAAAACTGAGCATTGGCAAAAGGCGCTGAAATCAGAGGGATATGCTACCACTCGGGCCTGTCGGGCCGATGTGGACTCAAGGTTGCGGCCCACCGGCCGTTAACCGGTCCGGAGGGCTGCGCGGTGCGGCCCGGAGACCGCCATGGACAACGTGATGGGAATCGCCCTCAGCGGGATGCGTGCGGCCCAGCAGGGTGTGCAGGTGGCCGCGCACAACGTGGCCAACCTGGCGACCCCGGGTGCCCAGCACCTGCAGTTGCAGCGCAATACCACCGAGCAGGGTGGGGTGCAGGCTTCGGTGGCGTCCATCGGCGCCGATGCCGGCGCGCCGCTGGGTGATCTGCTGGCCGCGAAAGCCGAGGTCGTGGCCTTCGCCGCCAATGCCACGGTGATCCGTCGCCAGGACCAGATGCTGGGCTCACTGCTGGATCGGGACGCCTGAGCAACACCGTTTTGGCAGGTGCCAACCGCCGCCCCCTGGTGGGTGCCAACCTTGGTCGGCACGCTTCGACCCAGCCTGGTAGGTGCCAACCTTGGTCGGCACGCTCGACCCGCCCTGGTAGGTGCCAACCTTGGTTGGCACGCTTTTGGGGCGCCAACCAAGGTTGGCCTCTACCAGGGCAGCAGTGCCAACCGAGGTTGGCCTCTACCAGGGCAACAGTGCCAACCAAGGTTGGCACCTACCAAAGCAGGAATGCCAACCAAGGTTGGCATCCACCAGCACCCGGTAGCGCCGGGCCATGCCCGGCGACCACCGCCTCGATCAGGCCGACAATTCCAGCAGCAGCTTGTTCAGGCGTGCCACGTAGGCACCCGGGTCCTTCAGGCTGTCGCCGGCGGCCAGCGCGGCCTGGTCGAACAGCACCCGGCCCAGGTCGTCGAAGCGTGCGCCATCGGCTTCCGCATCCAGCTTGGCGATCAGCGGGTGGCCCGGATTGATCTCCAGCACCGGCTTGCTGTCCGGCACCTTCTGCCCGCTGGCCTCCAGGATCTGGCGCATCTGCAGGCCCAGGTCCTGCTCGCCAATGGCCAGCACCGCCGGCGAATCGGTCAGGCGGTGCGAGACGCGCACTTCGGCCACGTCATCGCCCAGCACCGTCTTCAGGCGCTCGACCAGGCCCTGCTTGTCCTTGGCCGCCGCTTCCTGCTCCTGCTTGTCCGCTTCGGTTTCCAGCGCGCCCAGGTCGAGGTCACCACGGGCGATGTCGACGAAGCCCTTGCCGTCGAAATCGGTCAGGTAGCCCATCAGCCACTCGTCGATGCGGTCGGTCAGCAGCAGCACTTCCACGCCCTTCTTGCGGAACACTTCCAGGTGCGGGCTGTTGCGCACCTGGCTGTAGCCCTCGCCGGTCAGGTAGTAGATCTTGTCCTGGCCTTCGGTCATGCGGCCGAGGTAGTCGGCCAGCGACACGGTCTGCGCATCGCCGTCGCCACGGGTGGAGGCGAAGCGCAGCAGGCCGGCCACCTTCTCGCGGTTGTTGTAGTCCTCGGCCGGGCCTTCCTTCAGCACCTGGCCGAATTCCTTCCAGAACGTGGCGTACTGCTCCGGCTTGTCGGCGGCCAGCTTTTCCAGCATGTCCAGCGAGCGCTTGGTCAGCGCCGCCTTCATCGAATCGATGACCGGGCCGGACTGCAGGATCTCGCGCGAGACGTTCAGCGACAGGTCGTTGGAATCGACCACGCCCTTGATGAAGCGCAGGTACAGCGGCAGGAACTGCTCGGCCTGGTCCATCACGAACACGCGCTGCACGTACAGCTTCAGGCCCTTGGGTGCATCGCGGTGATACAGGTCGAACGGTGCGCGGCCGGGCACATACAGCAGCGAGGTGTACTCCAGCTTGCCCTCGACCTTGTTGTGGCTCCACGCCAGCGGATCGCTGTGGTCGTGTGCCACGTGCTTGTAGAACTCGGTGTACTCGGCGTCGCTGATCTCGGTGCGCGGGCGGGTCCACAGCGCGCTGGCGCGGTTGACGGTCTCCCACTCGCCGGCAGCGCCTTCTTCGGCGTCTTCCTTGGGCATCTGGATCGGCAGGCCGATATGGTCCGAGTACTTCTTGAGGATGCTGCGCAGGCGCCAGCCATCGGCGAAGTCGTGCTCGCCGTCCTTCAGGCGCAGCACGATGCGGGTGCCGCGCTCGGCCTTGTCGACGGTGGCGACCTCGAAATCGCCTTCGCCGCGCGAGGTCCAGCGCACGCCTTCGCCTGCAGCCAGGCCGGCGCGGCGCGAGGTCACTTCCACTTCGTCGGCGACGATGAAGGCGCTGTAGAAGCCGACGCCGAACTGGCCGATCAGCTGCGAATCCTTCTTCTGGTCGCCGGACAGTTGGCGCAGGAAATCGCCGGTGCCGGACTTTGCGATCGTGCCGAGGTGGGCGATCGCTTCGGCGCGGCTCATGCCGATACCGTTGTCTTCGATGGTGATGGTGTGGGCGGTGGGGTCGAAGCTGACGCGCACGCGCAGTTCGCTGTCGCCTTCCAGCAGTGCCGGCTGGGTCAGGGCTTCGAAGCGCAGCTTGTCAGCGGCATCGGCGGCGTTGGAGACCAGCTCGCGGAGGAAGATCTCCTTGTTGGAGTACAGCGAGTGGATCATCAGCTGCAGCAGCTGCTTGACTTCGGTCTGGAAGCCAAGGGTTTCGGTCTGGGTGGTCTCGGTCATCGATAAGGCTCCGTGTGCAATGCCGCGCCAGCGCGTGCGGCCTCGCCAAGGGGTATGGCTGATTGTCCCGAAATCAAGGGGGCGAGCGGGGGGGGGCGTGAATCGCGTTGGATTGCCTTGACCGTTCGCTGCCATCACTCGCGTGGGTCGGATTTGGCCCTGCTCAAGGCGGTCGGTCAGCCCCAGGGTCGCGTCAGCCAGGCACACGATGGGCTGATCCAAAGGGGGGCGCCCAGATTGTCGTATTCAATCTCTTGTCTTGCCCAGGAAAGCCGGTCAGGGTCGTGAGACAATTCTGCGGGGCGGTTCGATGGCGATAATCACCATGACAAGGCATCTGGATTTCGATCAGTTCCTCAGGGAGCAGAATGCAGGGAAGGCCGAACGCGGCAACTTGGTTGAGCGTAAGGCTCAATGGCTGGAGAAAATCCAGATTCTCTATGCGACTGTCCAGGAAATTCTTTTTCCGTACATAGAGCGCGGCGCCATGGGGGTACGTGTGTCCAGCATGGAGCTCCGTGAAGAGTTGCTGGGCAGTTACGAAGTGCCGAGTCTGAACATCGAGCTGGGAAACAGCAGCGTACGCTTCGTTCCGGTAGGGACGATCCTGCTGGGGTCGCCTGGGCGTGTGGACCTCGTGGGGCCGCACGGCAAAGTCCGCTTCGTGCTGACCTTGCCGGATGCAGATCGACCGATACTTGTCGGGTCGACCGCTTCCGAAGGGGCTCGCCCCGACAAGCAGCCGAAACCGATGGATCTGGCCGCGTACGTCTGGAAAGTGTCCACCTCTCCGCCCCTGATCCGCTACAGCGCTCTGGATCCGGAAGCACTGCAGTCGGCCATCATGGATGTTGCCCGTGGCCAATCCGCTCGTCGTTAATCCCGATCTTCCCAATTACATGCACGTGATGGGACATCACGCCACCACACGCGCAGCGATCGACCTGCTCTTTTCCGAAGACAATCCTGACAACTCGGACCTATCCCGGCAGGAGCTCGAAAAGCGCCGCAAGGCATGCGTCCAAGTCCAGCAAAACCGGGACATGATGGCGTTGCTGGCCTTTCTGGAAGCATGTTTCCGATTGGACTACGCAAACAGAAAGCGTCTGAAGCTCAAGGATGGACTGTCCAGGGTCCTCATCAGGTTGTTCAATCGCAAGCGCAACAAGGCCGCGCTCATGGACGACATCGTCAAGGCCTGGCTGCAGCAGGGTGTGCTGACCCATCACCAGTACGACCGTATCAACAGTGCATTCCAGCTTCGGCACTGGATTGCCCATGGACAGTATTGGTCCCCGGCGAAGATCAAGCCTCATGACCTTTGGGAAGTGGCCGAGTTCGTAGAGAGTCTGGTCAATGCGCGGATGTTTCAGAGCGATGGAGTCGACCTGGCTGGAGCGTGATCCCGACATTGGAGTCCCATGCCCCCCAGGTGACCTGCGGTGACCGTTGATTCGACGCATCCCCGGGCGCTGCCCGGACGACTACAATCCCGCTCATGCTGAAATTCTCGAATACCTCCCGCCGGGGGCGCCGATGAGCGGCCGTGGCGGCAATGACGGCCAGGTCCGCATCATCGGCGGGCGCTGGCGCAATACCCGCCTGCCGGTGCCGACCCTGCCAGGGCTGCGGCCCAGCAGCGACCGTGTGCGCGAAACCCTGTTCAACTGGCTGATGCCCAGGCTCGGTGGGGCCCGCGTGCTGGACCTGTTCGCCGGCAGTGGCGCACTGGGCCTGGAGGCGGTCTCGCGCGGTGCCGCACACGCCACCCTGGTCGAACGCGATGCGCAGCTGGGACGCAATCTGACCGCTGCCGTGGCCAAGCTGCAGGCCTCCGACCAGATCAGCGTCGTGCAGGCTGATGCCCTGCGCTGGCTGCAGGGCGCGCCGGCGCAGCAGGCCGATCTGGTCTTCATCGACCCGCCGTTCGCCGACGGCCTGTGGCAGGACGTGCTGGCCCAGCTGCCGCGGCACCTGGCCGCCGATGCCTGGCTGTACCTGGAATCGCCGGCCGGCCACGTGCCGGTGCTGCCGCCGGACTGGCTGCTGCACCGCGAGGGTGGCACCCGCGAGGTGCGCTTTGCCCTGTACCGCCGCGCCACTGCTACACTTTGATCTCATCTGAACATCTGCAACCGCCCATGACCGTGGCCAACCGCCGCATCGCCGTTTACCCCGGCACGTTCGACCCCATCACCAACGGCCATATCGACCTGGTGAGCCGGGCCGCGCCGCTGTTCGAAAAGGTCGTGGTCGGCGTGGCGCAGAGCCCGTCCAAGGGCCCGGCGCTGCCGCTGGAGCAGCGCGTGCAGCTGGCGCGTGGCGCGCTGGCCCACCACAGCAACGTCGAGGTCATCGGCTTCGATACCCTGCTGGCGCATTTCGTACGTTCGGTCCAGGGCGGGGTGCTGCTGCGCGGCCTGCGCGCGGTGTCCGACTTCGAGTACGAGTTCCAGATGGCCAGCATGAACCGGCACCTGATCCCCGAGGTCGAGACCCTGTTCCTGACCCCGGCCGAGCAGCACAGCTTCATTTCGTCCTCGCTGGTCCGCGAGATCGCGCGCCTGGGCGGCGACGTGTCCGGCTTCGTGCCGGCCGCGGTGCTCGAAGCCCTGCGCAAGGTCCGCGAAGCGAAGTCGGCACAGTCGTAAGCCCCGCTGTACCCGCACCCCATTACGTACAACACCACGCACCATTCCGGGAGGAAACCGATGAACACCACCATGCGCGCGATGCTGATCGCTTCGTTGGCCCTGGCCTTCACCGCCTGCAAGAAGGAAGAGGCCGCTCCGGTCGACGAGGCCAAGCAGGCCCTGGTCGCTCCGTCCAAGGACGACGATGCAGGCTGGAAGAAGTACCTGCAGGAAGTGGCGATCCAGAACATGGGCAACATCACCAACAGCCCGTTCCTGTACTACCTCTCGCCGGAATCGGACCCGGACTTCCAGGCCAAGTACGAGCGCCAGACCGAGAGCGCGACCCAGGCCGTGGCCCGTGGCGTGCAGCCGGGCAACATGCTGGCCTTCGGTTCGTCGGCCTCGGGCAAGATGGCTGACATGATCCAGGCCGTGTTCAAGGACGTGTCGCCGGATTCGATGAAGGGCGTGCGCGTCGTCTTCATCGGCCAGTCGGCCGACAACGCCCGCGTACAGGCTGCGATCCAGCCGACCGGTGCCGAATACATTTTCGTCGAAGCCAAGTAATACCGAGCCATGGCGGCCATGCTCCGGCATGGCCCGGGCGGCGTCCTGCAAGGGCGCCGCTGATGACCTGACCGGCCCGCGCGCCCGCGCTGGCCGGTCCTTTGTCCCAGGGCGCGGGCGAGGAGTATCGCCGTGTCGCTGAAAATCAACGAGCTCTGCGTCAACTGCGACGTATGCGAGCCGGCCTGCCCGAACCAGGCCATTGCGATGGGTGAAACCATCTACGTGATCGACCCTGCGCGCTGCACCGAATGCGTGGGTCATTTCGACGAGCCACAGTGCGTGGTCGTCTGCCCGGTCGAGTGCATCGACCCGGACCCGGAGATCGTGGAAACGGAAGACCAGCTGCTGGCCAAGCTGCGCCAGCTGCAGCACGATCACCCCGAACTCTACGCGGAGCCCCCATCCGAATGAAGACGCTGATCGTCCGCCCCCTGTTGCTGCTCGGCCTGCTGCTGAGCCCGATTGCCTGGGCCGACAGCCCGGCCCGTGCCGAGCGCCCCGATGGCGCGGCCATTGCCAGCGGCCATGCGCTGGCCACCCAGGCGGGCATCGACATCCTGGCGCAGGGCGGCAACGCCTTCGATGCCGCGGTGGCGGTATCGTCCACGCTGGCGGTGGTCGAGCCGATCAGTTCCGGCCTGGGCGGTGGTGGCTTCTTCCTGCTGCACGATGCGGCCACCGGCAAGGATGTGATGCTGGATGCGCGCGAGACCGCGCCGGCTGCAGCAACCCCGCAGGCGTTCCTCGACAAGCAGGGCAACCTCGACCGTGATCGTTCGGTCAACGGTGCCTGGTCGGCCGGTATTCCTGGTCTGCCCGCAGCGCTGGTCGAGCTGTCGGCCAAGCACGGCAAGCTGCCATTGGCGGCCTCGCTGCAGCCGGCCATCCGCATCGCGCGCGAAGGCTTCCCGGTGTATGACCGCATGGCCAAGGGCTATGCCTCGCGCCGTGAAGTGATGGAGCGCTATCCCGGCACGCGCGAGGTCTACCTGCGCAACGGCAAGCCGATCGCCAGCGGTGACCTGTTCAAGCAGCCGGAGCTGGCACAGACGCTGGAGCGCCTGGCCGCAGGTGGCTTCGATGGCTTCTACAAGGGCCAGACCGGAACGCTGTTGCTGGCCGGCGTGAAGCAGGCCGGCGGCAAGTGGACCGCTGAAGAGCTGGCTGGTTACCGCGTGAAGCAGCGCGAGCCGATCGTGTTCAACTACAACGGCTGGAAGATCACCACCGCGCCGCCGCCGTCGTCCGGTGGCATCGCGCTGGCCAGCATGCTGCAGATCCTGGAAGGCTGGGATATCAAGAAGATGGACCCGGCGCACCGCACCCACCTGGTGGTGGAGTCGATGCGTCGCGCCTACCGCGACCGCACCTTCTTCCTCGGCGATCCGGACTTCGTGCAGATCCCGCAGAAGGTGCTGACCAGCAAGGACTATGCACAGGGCCTGCGGGCGACCATCCATCCGGAGAAGGCCACGCCCAGCGACCTGCTGTCAGGCAACCCGACGCCGCTGGAAGACGACGAGACCACGCACTTCTCGATCATCGACCGCGACGGCAACCGCGTCGGCGCCACCCAGACCGTCAACCTGCTGTACGGCTCGGGGCTGATTCCCAAGGGCACCGGCGTGCTGCTGAACAACGAGATGGACGACTTCGCGCTGAAGCCGGGCACACCCAATGCGTTCGGCGTGATGGGTTATGAAGCCAATGCGCCGAAGCCGGGCAAGCGCATGCTCAGCTCGATGACGCCGACCTTCATGGAGAACGCCGACAAGGTGGTGGTGCTGGGCACCCCGGGTGGCAGCCGCATCATCACCATGGTGCTGCTGGGCATCCTCGGCTACGACGACGGCCTGGATGCGCAGCAGGTTGCCGCACTGCCGCGCTACCACCACCAGTGGCTGCCGGACCTGATCGAAGCCGAGGACGATGCGTTCGACGCGGCGACGGTGAAGCAGCTGCAGGCGATGGGCCACAAGATCGACCTGCCGGGCAATGTCGCCGCGGGTGGCCGCGGTTCCAGCCACGTGTGGGGCAACCTGCAGACCGTGGAATGGGACCGCAGG
This sequence comes from Stenotrophomonas sp. SMYL86, assembly GCF_036320025.1. NCBI lineage: Bacteria > Pseudomonadati > Pseudomonadota > Gammaproteobacteria > Lysobacterales > Lysobacteraceae > Stenotrophomonas > Stenotrophomonas sp. SMYL86. The sequence continues at coordinate 51,491 of NZ_JAWIRU010000018.1, read as the reverse complement.
GCCAACAAGCTGTTCGGCGGCAGCGACCCGCGCAATCCGGTCGGCAGTGCCCAGGTGGTGCCGGCACACTGATCCGGTGGTGCCGGCTGCGGGCCGGCAATCCGGCTGATTATCGAAACCCCGCCTTTGCCGGCGGGGTTTTCTGTTTCCCTTCTAGCGATTATTTAACGAGCCGGCGCCGATAATCGACACATGAAACTCTGGTCTATTCGTGGAAACTCGCAGCGCCTTGATGGCGGCGCGATGTTCGGCAACGCGCCGCGCGCGTTGTGGGAAAAATGGGCGGCACCGGACGAGCTCAATCGCATCGAGCTGGCCTGCCGTGCGCTGCTTGCCAGCCCGCTGGAAGGCAAGACGGTGCTGTTTGAAACCGGTATCGGCGCGTTCTTCGATCCGCGCATGCGCGAGCGCTACGGCGTGCAGGAAAGCCAGCACGTGCTGATCGATTCGCTGCGCGAAGCCGGCTTCGAACACGAGGATATCGACGTGGTGGTGCTCAGCCACCTGCATTTCGATCATGCCGGTGGCCTGCTGGCGGCATGGAGCGAAGGACGTGAGCCCGAGCTGCTGTTCCCCAACGCAACCTATGTGGTCGGCGCGCAGCATTGGCAGCGCGCCGTACAGCCACACCCGCGCGATCGCGCCAGCTTCATTCCGGAACTGCCGGGCCTGCTGCAGGCCAGTGGCCGGCTGGAAGTGGTGGACGGGGAGTACTCGAAGGCGCTCGGCCGCAGCGTGCGCTTCAGTTACAGCGACGGGCATACACCGGGGCTGATGCTGGCCGAGATCGTCGGTCACGCGCATACAGGCGAAAGTGCGCATGGTGGCGTGGTGTTCTGTGCCGACCTGATCCCCGGCCGCTCATGGGTACACGTGCCGATCACCATGGGCTATGACCGCAATGCCGAGCTGCTGATCGACGAGAAGCGGCAGTTCCTGGAAGACAAGCTGGCGCGCAACGTGCGGCTGTTCTTCACCCACGACCCGCAGGTGGCATTGGCGCAGCTTGGCAGGGATGACAAGGGGCGTTTCGTGACCCTGCACGAGCAGGGTGAGCTGAAGGCACGCGCCCTGGGCTAATGGCATGGCCGGGCAATGCCCGGCCTTTCACTGATGTCCGTGGATCCACGCCATGCGTGGATGGCGTTTTATCCGGACACGACCATTACGACGCCTTCAGGCAGCTGCTCATGAAGGTCTTGCGCGCATCACCGGCCAGCTTTTTGGCGCCCGCGTCAGCGTTGCACTTGCGCATGCGTTCCTGCTGCGTATTGACCGGCTTGGCGTCGGCGGCGTGGCCGCTGAGGCAGGAGCTCTGTGCAGTCTTGTAGGCATCGCCCTTCAGCCCCTTGTTCTTGGCCGAACATTCGGCCATGCGCTGCTGCTGCGGAGTGGTGGCATTGGCAGCCAGGGGCAGGCCGACCAGCAGGACGGCGGCCAGCAGGAAAGAGGCTTTCATCGGGAGCTCCAAGGGTGGCGGGTGCGCGGAGCATTCGCTTCCCGGCGCCAAGAGCACGTGAAGAATCGCAACGCGGCCGCGATGGCCTGCGCTGTTGGGGTCAGACCCCTTTCGCGGCGAAAGGGCTCTGACCCCGGTTCTTCGGATCAGCCGACGCGGGTACCGAAGATGCGGTCACCGGCATCGCCCAGGCCCGGCAGGATGTAGCCCTTGTCGTTGAGCTGGGCATCGATGGCCGCGGTGTAGATCTCCACGTCCGGGTGCACGGCCTTGACCGCCTCGATGCCTTCCGGCGCGGCCACCAGGAAGATGCCCTTGATGCGGCGGGCGCCGGCACGCTTGAGCATGTCGATGGTGGCGATCAGGGTACCGCCGGTGGCCAGCATAGGGTCCAGGATCAGCGCGTCGCGCTCTTCCAGGCGCCCGGTCAGGCGCTCGAAGTAGGGCACCGGCTGCAGGGTTTCCTCATCGCGCTGCAGGCCGACCACGCTGACACGGGCCGCCGGGATCAGCGACAGCACGCCGCTGAGCATGCCCAGGCCGGCGCGCAGGATCGGCACCACGGTGATCTTGGCGCCCGCAATGCGCTGCACGGTGACCGGGCCGGCCCAGCCGGGCAGGGTGTGCGGCTCGGTGTCCAGGTCGGCGGTGGCCTCGTAGGCCAGCAGCGTACCCAGCTCGTTGGCCAGTTCGCGGAAATCCTTGGTGCTGAGCGCAGCGTTGCGCATCAGGCCGATCTTGTGCTGCACCAGCGGGTGGCGCACTTCGACGATCTTCATGGTCGGGAAGGGGAAAAGGAGAGAGGGCGCCATTTTGCCGGATCGGCGGGCCGAACCCAAACCTGGCCCGGAGCGGCGTTACTCGAAATGTGCAGGCGCATGTCACGGCCATGCAACCTTGCGGACATACCGTGCAGACCCATTCTTAACAGGAATGGGGATTCCCAGTGCATATCAAGACTCCGTTGGCCGTTGCCATCACGCTGACCCTGGCGATGGGGGCCGCAGCCCCGCTGCAGGCGGCCGGGCAGCAGGCGGTAGCCGCCACCGGCGCCGTGGCCGCTGATGCGGTCGACCTGGACCGCATCGAAGTGCGCGCCCAGCTCGAATCGCAGATCCGCGCGGTCGACCTCAAGCGCAGCAGCGACGCCATCGAGGATGCGGTGTCCTCCGATGCCCTGGGTCAGTACCCGGACAAGAACGTGGCCGAGTCGCTGCAGCGCCTGCCGGGCATCAGCGTGACCCGCGACCAGGGCGAGGGGCGCTTCGTGGTCATCCGTGGTCTGGACGCCAACCTCAACAGCGTCAGCGTGGATGGCATCGCCATCGGTACGCCGGAGGATTCCAGCCGCGCCGCACCGCTGGACGTGATCCCGTCCGACTCCACCGAGCGCCTGCGCGTGGTCAAGTCGCCGACCCCGGACATGCCGGGTGATGCCATCGGTGGCGCCGTGCTCGTGGAGTCGGCCTCGGCCTTCGACCGCAACGGTCGCAGCCTGCGTGGCAAGATCGAAGGCAGCCACCAGCAGTTGTCCGGCGAGACCAGCCCCAAGGCCGCCTTCAACTACAGCGAAGTGTTCAACGACACCTTCGGCGTGGCGCTGGGCGTGAACTACCAGAAGCGCAGGTTCGAGTCGGACAACACCGAAGTGGAGTATGACGGCGAGGACGATGCCGTCCCCGGCGATGTCACCGCGATCAACCTGCAGCACCGCAAGTACGAGATCGAGCGCAAGCGCATCGGTGCCAACCTCAACCTCGACTGGCGCCCGAATGAAGACAGCAAGTACTTCCTGCGCACGCTGTACAGCCAGTTCGACGATGCGGAGACCCGCCAGCGCGTGATCTTCAACTTCGACGACGCGAAGATGGTCAAGACCGGCACCGACCAGTACCGCCTGGATGGAATGCCGAAAGATTCCATCGACAAGCGCATGCGCTACCGCACCAAGAAGGAGAACACCTTCGCGGCCAGTCTCGGTGGCGAGAACAAGCTGACCAACGCCGTGGTCGATTACCGGATCGGCTACACCCGTACCGAAGAGCGCGTGAACGACGAGATGGAGGCGCGCTTCAAGCTCAACGGCAAGGCCTTCAACGGCACCCTGGACCAAAGCAGCCGCCTGCCCAGCTACAGTTTCGACAACCCGCAGTGGCTGGACAACAGCAACTACGCGTTCGACCGCTTCGTGCTCTCACCCAAGCAGGTCAACGACAAGGAGCACAGCGCGCAGGTCAACGTGCGCTTCGACGGCGACAGCAGCAGCATCAAGTTCGGCCTGCTGGGCCGCTGGCGCGACCGCGACGTGAATGTGGACGAGCGCGAACTGCGTGTCGGCCCGAAGGTGGCGCTGTCGAGCTGGAGCACCTCCTCGCCGGAGCACCGCCACGGCAACCTCGGTGACGGCATGGATTCGGCCGCGATGCGTGCCTTCTGGGCGGCCAATGGCGGCCAGTACAGCGCCCGTCCCCAGGATGCCGGTGGCAACGCGATGACATCGCTGGAAGAGGACTACGTGGCCAGCGAAGACATCTTCGCCAGCTACGCCATGGGCACCTGGGACGTGGGCGCGCTGCGCATCATCGGCGGTGTGCGCGTGGAAAACACCCAGTTCAAGGCGGTCGGCAATCAGGTGGACGTGGCCTCCAACGGCCGCAGCTTCACCGTCACCCCGAGGGTGGCCAACAGCAGCTACACGAACGTGCTGCCGGGCCTGCACCTGCGCTACGACGCGGCCGATGACTGGGTGCTGCGCGCCTCAGCCAACAAGACCGTATCGCGCCCGTCCTTCGGTGACATCTCGCCGCGCGTGGGCTACAGCCGCGGCGACGAGGAAGTGCGCCTGGGTAATCCGGAACTGGATCCGTACGAGTCGAAGAACATCGACCTGTCGGTGGAGAAGTACATCGGCAGCACCGGTATCGTTTCACTTGGCCTGTTCCACAAGTCGATCGATGGCTACATCGTGCAAACGGTGCGGACCAATGATCCCGCTTATGGCGGCTTTGACGTGACCCAGCCGATCAATGGCCGCAAGGCCACCGTGCGTGGCGCGGAATTCAACTGGCAGCAGCAGCTGGCCTTCCTGCCGGACGGCCTGGATGGCCTGCTGGTCGGTGCCAGTGGCACCTGGCTGGATACCAAATTCGATGCCGGCATCAAGGACCGTGCAGGCGAGGATTTCACACTGCCGCGCGCCTCCAAGCATGTCTACAGCGCACACATCGGCTATGAAAAGTACGGTGTAAGTACACGCCTGGCGGCGGTATACCGCAGCGAGTACCTGGACAGCATCGGCAAGGGCCGGGCGTTCGACATCTACGTTGCGCCGAACACCCAGCTCGATTTCTCGCTGGACTACAAGTTCACCCCGCGCGTAAGCATGTACTTCGAGGCGCAGAACCTGCTGGACAAGCCGCTTGAGCTGTACCAGGGCACGCGCTCGCGCACCCTGCAGATGGAAGAATACGGTCGTACCTACGCGCTCGGCCTGAAGGTGGCACTGTGATGGGGCGTGGCATCACCGTCCTGGCGGTCGCGCTCGCGGCGACCCTGGCCGCCGGCTGCACGCCGGCCACCGGCAACGATCCGGCCGCGGCCCCCACGGCAGCGAAAGCCGGGGGCGCGCGAACGGTGACCACCATCGCCGAAGCCTTCCTGTCACCGATGACCCCGGCCGACAACATCGACTCGCCGGCGGCCTGGCGCGCGCCGGACGGCGCGCTGTGGCTGATCGCCACCGCCAAGGCCACCGACAAGCTGGTGGTCTACGACGGCAGCACCGGCCAGCACCTGCGTGACGTCGGCAGCAGCGGCACCGCATCGGGGCAGTTCGACCGCCCAAACGGCATCGCGGTAATCGACGACCTGCTGTGGATCGTGGAGCGCGACAATCACCGCATGCAGGTGCTGAGCCTGCCGGACTTCGCGCCGCTGGCGACGTTCGCTGCGGACGACCTGCGCAAGCCGTACGGGCTGTGGGTCGACCGCCGTGCCGATGGCTACAGCGTCTACGTTACCGACTCCTGGGACAACGGCGAGGATGCGCAGGGGCGTGACATCCTGCCGCCGCTGGCCGAGCTGGACAAGCGCGTGCGCCAGTACCACGTGACCCGCGACGGTGCGAAGGTCGAGGCGAAGCTGGTGGCCAGCATCGGTGACACCAGCGAAGCCGGTGCGCTGCGCGTGGTCGAGTCGATCTGGGGCGACCCGGAGAATGATCGCCTGCTGATCGCCGAAGAGGATGAAAGCTACGCCAGCGAGTTCAAGGTCTACACCCTTGCTGGACGCTTCACCGGCACCACATTCGGTCGCGACGTGTTCAAGGCGCAGGCCGAAGGTGTGACCCTGCGTACCTGCGGCAAGGACGGCTGGTGGATCACCACCGAACAGGGCAAGCAGCGCAGCGTGTTCCATCTGTTCGACCGGCACACGCTGAAGCCGGTGGGCGCGTTCCAGGGCAATACCGTGGCCAACACCGACGGCATCTGGATGATGCAGCAACCCAGTGCGCGCTTCCCGCACGGCGCACTGTATGCAGTGCATGACGACCAGGGCGTGGTGGCGTTCGACTGGGAGAGCATCGCCAAGCAGTTGGCATTGCCGCTGGAGTGTGGCGCATGAGCCGGCAGTGCGTGATGCGCACGCTGGCGTTGGGCCTGCTGCTGGCACTGCCGTCGCTGTCGTTCGCAGCGGCCGAACCCAACACCCAGGTGCCAGCGGGCAGCCGCCACTACGCAGCGACGCCGGTGCCGGATCGCATCGTCGCCTCGCCGGCGGTGGATCCCAGCCACGGTTTCGCCGTGGCCTGGCGTACTGACGGCAGCGTGCAGGCACCGCTGCTCGAGATTGCCCTCGCCGGGGATTCGCCGGCCATCGAGGGCATCCGCCAGGTGCGTGCGACGACGCGAGCACTGCAGACCGAGAACGGGCTGTCGCACCATCATCGTGCCGACATCGCTGGCCTGCAGCCGGACACCCAGTACGTCTACCGCGTGCAGGGCAATGGCAGCTGGAGCGCCTGGAACCAGCTGCGCACGCTGGCCGCGGCCGACAAGCCGCTGACCCTGCTGTACTTCGGTGATACCCAGAACAAGAACGTCAGCCATGTCAGCCGCGTGGTGCGTGCCGCACAGAAGGCTGCACCGCAGGCGCGCATGAGCCTGTTCGCCGGTGACCTGGTCAGCGGCGGCGACAACATGGACGACAGCGAATGGGGCGAGTGGTTTGCCGCCACCGGATGGCTGGGGCAGGAAACACTGGTGGCCCCGGCGATCGGCAACCATGAGTACTTCGAGGAATTCGAGGACACGCCGCAGGAGCGTCGCGTGCTGGGCCGGCACTGGCCGGTGACCTTCGCGCTGCCGGGCAATGGCGCCACTGCCGCGCAGCAGACCAGCTACTGGTTCGATGCGCAGGGTGTACGCGTGGCGGTGGTCGATGGCACCTCGGCACTCGACCTCGGCACCGCCAAGGCACAGGCGCAATGGCTGGACAAGGTCCTGGCCGGCAACCGGCAGCCGTGGACCATTGTGCTGCTGCATCAGCCGTTCTACTCACCCCGCGAAGGCCGCGAGAACGCTGCGCTGCGTGACGTGCTGCTGCCGGTGGTACGCCGCCACAACGTCGACCTGGTGCTGCAGGGCCACGATCACACCTATGGCCGTCGCGGTGAAGGGCAGGCCGCCACGCCGCAGTACGTGGTGACCGTGGCCGGGCCGAAGCAGTACCGCCTTTCCGACGAAGCACGCAGGACGATGGATCCGGTGGCCGAGGATACCCAGTTGTTCCAGGTGTTGAACATTGATCCGCAGCACCTGCGCTATGAAGCACGCACGGTGACCGGCCGTCTCTACGATGCCTTCGAACTGCGCCGTGATGCCAAGGGTGGTAAGCAGCGCACGGAGCTGACCGAAGGTCGCATCACGCCACGCGACTGCCCGCGCGCGCAGACCGCCAAGGGTCGTGCCGACCGCTGCTGGGAGTGAGAAGACGCATATGACCACGCCCCGGCGCATCCTTCCGCTCGCCGCCATCGGTGCCGCCCTGCTGTTGCTGGTCAGTGCGGTGACCGCTGCCGATACCGTACTGCATCCGTTCCTGGTGGCCCAGCCGAAGCAGGCCCCACAGGAGGTGAATCTGGCGGTGGAGATTCCGGCCGGCAGCTTCACCAAGTACGAGATCAAGGAAGACGGCCTGGTCCATGTGGACCGCTTCCAGTCGATGCCGGTCGCCTATCCGGCCAACTACGGCTCGATGCCGCGCACCCTGGCCGGCGACAACGATCCGCTGGACGCGCTGGTGCTGACCCGTGAACCGCTGCATCCGGGCGTGATCGTGCGCTTCCGGCCGATCGGTTACCTGAAGATGATCGATGGCGGCGAGCACGACGAGAAGATCATCGGCGTGCCCACCGACAAGGTCGACCCGACCTACGCCAGCATCCGCGACCTTGCGGATCTGCCGGAGGTCGAGCGCCAGCGCATCGAGGCGTTCTTCCGGGTCTACAAGGACCTGCCGGCGGGACGCAATCCGGTGCAGCTCAACGGCTGGGGCAACGCCGCCGAAGCCCGCGCGCTGATCAGTGAAGCGATGGAGCGCTTCCAAAAGTAGATCCACGCCATGCGTGGATTCAGTCCAGCAACGTCTCGATGAACGACTCGGCCTGCAGGTGGTCGCCCAGTACCCGGGCCACCGCCTGTACGGCTGCCTCCTGGTGTTCAGGACGGATGCCACCATCGTCTTCGTCGTTGTAGAGGTCATCGCCTGCATCGAGGTACACCGTGCCTGCAGCAGCCAGAGCCGCCATCAAGGTCGGCACATCGGTAGTGACCTCGCCGGCATCCAGCAGGCCCGCACCGTGGTGACTGAACAGCACACGGCCGTCATCCAGGTCGAGGATGAACGGATCGGCGCCGCGATCGGCAATCACCAGCCAGTTCGATGGCCAGTTGTCGATCGGCTCGCCGCTGATGCCATGCCAGCGATAGCCGGCCTGGTGACTCCATACGCGTCGCAGCGGCGGTATCCAGACATCGAGGCCCGGAATGGTGATTCCGGAGTTGCCCACCTTCGCATTGATCTCATGACCCAGCGGTCCCACCTGCGCGTAGAAGCACGCCAGCACCGGTGGTAACGGGAACGGTCCCTGCCAGTCACCTTCGTGCTGGGCCCGCAGCAGCCCGAAGCGGGCGAATGAGGCGTACAGATCATCCATGGCGGGGTCCAACGAGGAGCGGCCCAGCAGCCTAGCAGACGGCGTCTGCGTGCAACGCCTTCACCGCCGCTGGCTATCATGTCCGCCTTCAACAACGAAGGCGGTGTCTGTGTCGGTAGCGTTGGTATGGTTCCGCCGTGATCTGCGGCTGCAGGACAATCCGGCCCTGCAGGCCGCGCTGGACGCGGGTCACGATGTGGTGCCGGTCTACGTCCACGCGCCGCACGAGGAGGGCGAGTGGGTGCCTGGCGCGGCCTCCGATGCGTGGCGCCACCGTTCACTGGCCGCGTTGGACGCCGACCTGCGCGTGCGCGGTTCGTCGCTGGTGCTGCGCAACGGTGACAGCCTGCCGGCCCTGCAGTTGCTGATCGTGCAGACCGGCGCCGAGGCGGTGTACTGGAACCGCAAGTACGAACCGGCCACCCAGCCACGCGACGCCACCATCAAGCGCACGTTGCGCGAGCAGGGCATCGACGCACAGAGCTGCAATGGCGGCCTGCTGTTCGAGCCGTGGGACATCGCCACCCAGCAGGGCCAGCCCTACAAGGTATTCACGCCATACTGGCGCAACGTACTCAGCCACTGGCGCCTGCCCGCACTGCAGGCTGCACCGAAGGCACTGGCGACGCACGCGGTCGACAGCCTGGCATTGGATGATCTCCAGTTGGCACCGACGCTGGACTGGGATACCGGCTTCTGGGAGCACTGGCAGCCGGGTGAAGCCGGTGCGCTGGAAGCGCTGTCCGTGTTCGAGGACGGTGCGCTGCGCGGCTACCGCGAGCAGCGTGACCTGCCAGATCGCGTGGGCACCTCGCGGATGTCGCCGCACCTGCATTTCGGCGAGATCGCACCGTGGCGCATTGCCCATGCGCTGGAAGGCCTGCGCAGTGCCGGTACCGACGCCGACATCGACGGCTATCTGCGCCAGCTCGGCTGGCGTGACTTCGCCTACCACCTGTTGCATCACTTCCCGAAGACGCCGACCGACAACCTCAACCCGCGCTTTGACCGTTTCCCGTGGGCCACACCGAGTGCCGCGCAGCTGCACGACTGGCAGCGAGGCAACACCGGCGTGCCGATCGTCGATGCAGGCCTGCGCGAGCTGTGGCACACCGGTTACATGCACAACCGGGTGCGGATGATCGTGGCCAGCTATCTGTGCAAGCACCTGCGCGCGCACTGGCTGCATGGCGCGCGCTGGTTCTGGGACACCCTGGTCGATGCCGACCTGGCCAACAACACGATGGGCTGGCAGTGGGTGGCCGGGACCGGTGCCGATGCCGCGCCTTACTTCCGCGTGTTCAACCCGGTCACCCAGGCCGAGAAGTTCGACCCCCAGGCCCGCTACATCAGCCGCTGGGTGCCCGAACTGGCCGCGCTGCCGGTGAAGGCGCGCTTCGCGCCGTGGCAGCATCCGCTGCTGCTGGCCGCGCATGCCCCGGGCTATCCGCGCACGCCGCTGGTGGATCTGGCGGTTGGCCGCGATGCCGCGCTGGCTGCCTACCGGCAGTCGGGAGCGGGGTAACGTGCGGGCTGAGCGATCTGGTCAGTTAGCTGAACGCGGCCCTGTCGACGTGCCCGATCATCATTCCGGCATCGCATCGGGCTGTTTATTCTCTTTGCGCCCGCAGGCCGCCGGCCGACCGGAAACCAAGGAGAACCTCATGATCCGCAACACCACCCGCAACGTCGCACTGGCCCTGATGAGTGCGGCCGTCCTGTCGGCCTGCGCCACCGGCGGCTCCTACGTACAGAGTGACCAGTACGGCAACCCGACCGAGCAGCAGAACCGCACCGGCCGCAACGCGCTGATCGGCACCGCCATCGGCGTAGCCGCCGGCCTGCTGACCGGCGACAGCGCCACGGAGCGTCGTCAGCATGCGCTGATCGGCGCCGGTATCGGCGCGCTCAGCGGCGCCGCGGTAGGCCAGTACCAGGATCGCCAGGAACGCGCACTGCGCGAGCGCACTGCCAACACCGGCATCGATGTGCAGCGCCAGGGCGACAACATCATGCTGAACCTGCCGGACGGCATCACCTTCGACTTCGGCAAGGCGACCCTGAAGCCGCAGTTCTACGGCTCGCTCAATGGCGTGGCAGGCACCCTGCGTGACTACAACCAGACCATGATCGAAGTGGTCGGCCATACCGACAGCATCGGCAGTGACGCGGTCAACAACCGCCTGTCGAAGGAACGTGCCGACTCGGTCGCGCAGTATCTGATCGGCCAGGGCGTGCAGAGCGTGCGCATCGAAACCCTGGGCGCCGGCAAGTCGTACCCGATTGCCGACAACAGCACCGATGCCGGCCGCGCCAAGAACCGCCGCGTCGAGATCCGCGTGATTCCCCTGAAGCAGTAACGCGTAGCGTTACGGTTCCGGCGCAGCCGGAACGAAAATGCCGCCCTTGCAGGCGGCATTTTCTGTAGGTGCCGAGCTTGCTCGGCACACCGATAGCGCTCCCGGTCGCGGCTTCTCCAAACGGCGCCGACCAAGGTCGGCATCTACCGAAAGCCACGTAGCCGGAACGAAAATGCCGCCCTTGCAGGCGGCATTTTCTGTAGGTGCCGAGCTTGCTCGGCACGCCGATAGCGCTCCCGGTCGCGGTTTCTCCAAACGGCGCCGACCAAGGTCGGCATCTACCGAAAGCCACGTAGCCGGAACGAAAATGCCGCCCTTGCAGGCGGCATTTTTGTGGGTGCCGAGCGTTGCTCGGCACACCGATAGCGCCCGTAGAGTCGAGCTTGCTCGACTGAAGCGCCCCACGAGGCGCGCCAGCTCGCCGCGACGGCAATGCGGGTGGGCCCCCCCCCCCCACCCCCCCCGACTCGCCCTGGGTGCCCCCCCCCCCCCCCCCCCCCCCCCCCCCCCCTCGACTCTACGGAATGCCGGTAGATCCACGCCATGCGTGGATGCTTCCGGTCATGCGGCCGAAGCGGTCACCTTTTCCAGGATCCGCTTGCCGCTGCTTTCCAGCGCCGCGTCTTCCTTTTCCTTCTGCTGCTGCGCCAGCTTCGCGCCCGGGCACTGCGCCAGCATGTAATTGGCGTCGAAGTTGAGCTTCTCGACCAGGAAGTCGACGAATGCACGCACCTTCGGCGAGACCAGGCGGCCACCGGCGAACACGGCGTTGAAGTCCACTTCCGGGCCAGTCCAGCCGGCCAGCACGCGGCGTACCATGCCCGACTCGACGAACGGCTTGGCCATCACGTCGCCGGTCAGCAGCAGGCCTTCGCCGCACACCAATGCACCATTCAACGCAGACATGTCGTTGGCGGTCATCAGCGGGGTAACAGGGAAGTCGCGCAGCTCGCCGCCGTTCTCGCCCAGCTGCCAGGTGAAGCGCGGCGAGTTGCCGGTGTGGTACGGCTTGCGCATCGCCAGGATGCGATGGAACTGCAGCTCTTCCGGATGCAGCGGCTCACCATAGCGTTCGATGTAGGCCGGGCTGGCGAACACCTGCGTGCGCAGGCTGCCCAGCTTGCGTGCCACCAGGTTGGAATCGGGCAGGGCACCCACGCGCAGGGCCAGGTCCGCCTCACCTGCAATCAGGTCCAGCTTCTCGTTGCCCATATGCATGTCCAGACGGATCTCTGGATACTGCGCATGGAACTGGCCCAGCAGCGGTGCAATCCAGGTGATGCCGATCGAGTAGGGCACAGTGAAGCGCAGCCAGCCGCGCGGACCGGACTGCAGCTGGCTCACCGCGCTCTCGGCTTCTTCCAGTTCGCGCGCGATGCGCTGGCAATGTTCGTGGTAGATCGAACCCGCTTCGGTCAGGCCGAGGCGGCGGGTGGTCCGGTGCAGCAGGCGCGCACCGAGGCGCGTTTCCAGCTCCTGCACTTTGCGGCTGACCGTGGTCTTGGGCAGGCCGAGCGATTTGGCAGCGGCAATGAAACTGCCTTGCTCGACCACTTTGACGAAGATCAGCGTCTCGTTGAGATCGTGGGACATGGTCTGGGATCCTGGACGTCGGGGATGGGACAATCGTGACAGAACGATTGGACCGGGAGCGGGATGATTATTCCCCTTAATCAGGACTAATCAAGTAAAGGTTTGAGGTCTATCGTGGCGCCATTCGTTATTTGGAGCCCGTCCGCCATGAGCCTGCGCAACATTCTTGCCCGTCTCCGGAACGCCGGCCAGAGCACCCTGGACCTGGCAATGACCGTTGAAGTCCGCCCGAGTTCCTTGGTACACAAGGACTTCCGTGAGTTTACCGCGCCGATGCGTCAGCAGCGTGGCGGTGCCATCCGCCTTGCCCCGCACAAGGGCGACCGGCTGCGTCGAATCGGGACTATCCCGGATTTGGGAGGAAATGTCCCGTGAATGGGATGCTGACGCCCGAAGTCCTGGTCCTCGGCGGCACCGGTGCCGTCGGCCAGGGCGTGGTTGGCGCACTGCTGGAAGCCGGCAGCCCGGTGCTGGTGGTCGGTCGCGACCCGGGCCGGCTGGCGGCGCTGCATGAGCAGTTCGCCGATGAGCCGGGCCTGGAGACGCTGCTGGGTTCGCTCAGCGATGACGGCTCGGCGCGCGCACTGGCCGAACGCATCGCGCATCGCCCGCGTCCGCTGGCGGCAGTGATCGCCGCAATGGGCGGCCCTTACCGTCGCGGCCGGGTGACTGACCGCAACGGCGATGAACTGCTGGGCGCGATGCAGGCCGATCTGATGCCGCACGTGCACGCAGTGCGTCATCTGCTGCCGCTGCTGCAGGACAACGTGCATGCGCGCCGCTACGTGATGATCGGCAGCCCGGCCAATGCCAAGCCATGGGCGGGCTACGGCGAAACCTCGATCACCACTGCGGCGCTTCGTATGTACGCGCAGGTGGTGCACCAGGAAGCCCAGGCATTGGGCGTGCGCGCGCAGATGCTGGAAGTCTGCAGCCCGGTGTGTACGCCGGCCAACGCGGCCAATGCCTGCATCGAGTGGCCCAGCTCACTGCTGGTCGGCCGTCGCGTGGTCTCCCTGCTCGACGGCTGCCGCGACAACCGCGCCATCGTCCGCTGCGACAGCAGTGATGCCGAACTGCCGCGCGGCCTGCTGCACCTGGACGTTCCTCCCCTGTGGCGCGATACCGCAGGCGTCGCTTGACCTCGACCATGGTTGAGGTCGCAGGATACGCCGCCTGTTTTTGCAACACGTTCTCATCTAGCTGTACCACCCCTCCGTACGGATGCATGCCATGACTTCCCCCAATTCCACCCCACATCGTTTCGGCCATCGCATCGCGATGGTTGGCGTGTCGATCCTCGCCGCAGCCGTGCTGGCGGCCTGCAGCGGCGGCCACGCCGAAGAAGCCGGTGCACCGCCGCCGCCGCAGGTCAGTGCTGCACCGGTGCTGGTCAAGCAGGTCAGCCAGTGGGACGAGTTCAGCGGCCGCGTCGAAGCGGTACAGAGCGTTGAACTGCGCCCGCGCGTGTCCGGCTACATCGACAAGGTCAACTACGTCGAAGGCCAGGAAGTGAAGAAGGGCGAAGTGCTCTTCACCATCGACGCGCGCAGCTACCAGGCCGAGTACGATCGCGCCGCTGCCGAACTGGCCCGCGCCCGCACCCAGGCCACGCTGGCCCGCAGTGAATCCGAGCGTGCCAAGCGCTTGTCCGAGCAGCAGGCCATTTCCACCGAGACGGCCGAGCAGCGTCGCGCTGCGGCTGACCAGTCCGGTGCCGCCGTACAGGCGGCGCAGGCTGCGCTGGATGCGGCCCGCCTCAACCTGGAGTTCACCAAGGTGCGTGCGCCGATCGACGGCCGTGCCGGCCGCGCGATGGTCACCGCCGGCAACCTGGTCACCGCCGGCGACAGCGCCAGCGTGCTGACCACGCTGGTCTCGCTGGACACCGTGTTCGTCTACTTCGATGCCGATGAAAGCACTTTCCTTCGCTATGCACAGATGGCACGCAAGGGTGAACGCCCGAGCGAGCGTGACAGCGATCTGCCGGTGAAGGTCGGCCTGTCCGGCGAAGAGGGTTACCCGCATTCGGGCAAGGTCGACTTCCTCGACAACCAGGTGGCACGCAGCACCGGCACCATCCGCGTCCGCGCGCTGCTGGACAACGCCGATCGCCAGTTCACGCCGGGCCTGTTCGCCCGCGTGCAGTTGCTCGGCAGCGGCCAGTTCCAGGCCCTGCTGATCGACGAGAAGGCTGTTCTGACCGACCAGGATCGCAAGTACGTGTACGTGGTCGACAAGGATGGCAAGGCCCAGCGCCGTGACATCCAGCTCGGCCGCACCGCCGACGGCCTGCGTATTGTCGAGCACGGCCTGGCCGCCGGCGACAAGGTGATCATCGACGGCGTGCAGAAGGTCTTCATGCCGGGCATGCCGGTGCAGGCCAAGGCCGTGGCGATGCAGCCGCAGGCTGCGCCGCCGGCACCGGGCCGCGATGCCACCGCCGCGCTGAACCACTGATCCGCCGTCTCCTGATCCGCGTCCCCGCTTAGCTGCCGGCGCCAGCAGCAGCCTTCCCTGCCTTCGTCATCTCGGCGAGGGGCGGGGAGGCTGTTGCCCGCCGAACGCCTTTCCCAGGAATTCCTCCATGGACTTTTCCCGTTTCTTCATCGACAGGCCGATCTTCGCGGCGGTGCTGTCGATCGTGATCTTCGCCGCAGGCCTGATCACGATTCCAATCCTGCCGATCAGCGAGTACCCGGAAGTGGTGCCGCCGTCGGTGGTCGTGCGCACGGTGTATCCGGGCGCCAACCCCAAGGTCATTGCCGAGACCGTCGCCACCCCGCTTGAAGAGGCGATCAACGGCGTCGAAGGCATGATGTACCTGAAGTCGGTCGCCGGCTCGGACGGTGTGCTGCAGATGACCGTCACCTTCCGCCCGGGCACCGACCCGGACGCGGCGGCGGTGAAGGTGCAGAACCGCGTGGCGCAGGCGCAGGCGCGCCTGCCCGAGGACGTGCGCCGGCAGGGCGTGACCACGCAGAAGCAGTCACCGACCTTCCTGATGGTGGTGCACCTGACCTCGCCGAACGGCAAGTACGACACCCTGTACCTGCGCAACTACGCCCGTCTGCACGTCAAGGATGCGCTGGCGCGTATTCCGGGCGTGGGTGACGCGCAGATCTTCGGTGGTGGTGACTACGCCATGCGCGCCTGGCTGGACCCGGACAAGGTCGCCTCGCGCGGCCTGACCGCCAGTGACGTAGTGCGCGCCATGCGTGAGCAGAACGTGCAGGTCTCGGCCGGCCAGCTCGGCGCCGAACCGCTGCCGAACAGCCAGTTCCTGACCCTGATCAATGCCCAGGGCCGCCTGAAGACTGAAAAGGAATTCGGCGACATCGTGCTCAAGAGCGGTGTTGATGGCGAGATCGTGCGCCTGGCCGATGTGGCCCGCCTGGAACTGGGTGCCGGTGACTACACCCTGCGTTCGCAGCTGGACGGCAAGAACGCGGTGGGTATCGGTATCTTCCAGTCGCCGGGTGCCAATGCACTGGAGATCCGCGACCAGGTCATCTCGACGATGGACGAGATGCAGAAGACCATGCCGGCCGACGTGAAGTACGAAGCCGTGTATGACACCACCATCTTCGTGCGCGACTCGATCAAGGCCGTGGTCTCCACGCTGCTGGAAGCGATCGCGCTGGTGGTGCTGGTGGTGATCCTGTTCCTGCAGACCTGGCGTGCGTCGATCATTCCGCTGATCGCGGTGCCGGTGTCGGTGGTCGGTACTTTCGCCGCGCTGTACCTGCTGGGCTTCTCGATCAATACGCTGAGCCTGTTCGGCCTGGTGCTGGCGATCGGCATCGTGGTGGATGACGCGATCGTGGTGGTGGAGAACGTCGAGCGCAACATCGAAGAAGGCCTGTCGCCCACCGCCGCGGCCCACCAGGCCATGCGTGAGGTGTCCGGCCCGATCATCGCGATCGCGCTGGTGCTGTGTGCCGTGTTCGTGCCGATGGCCTTCCTGTCGGGTGTCACTGGCCAGTTCTACAAGCAGTTCGCGGTCACCATCGCCATCTCCACGGTGATCTCGGCGATCAACTCGCTGACCCTGTCGCCGGCCCTGGCCGCGCGCCTGCTGAAGGCCCATGGAGCGCCGAAGGACGGCCCGAGCCGCTTGATCGACCGCCTGTTCGGCTGGGTGTTCCGTCCGTTCAACCGCTTCTTCAAGTCCAGTTCGGAGAAGTACGAGCGTGGCGTGGCCCGCATCCTCGGCCGTCGTGGTGCGGTGTTCGTGGTCTACGCGATCCTGCTGGTCGGTACCGGTGTGATCTTCAAGCTGGTGCCGCCGGGCTTCATCCCGACCCAGGACAAGCTGTACCTGATTGCCGGTGTGAAGCTGCCGGAAGGTTCGTCGATCGCGCGTACCGATGAAATGCTGCGCAAGGTCGCCAAGATCGCCCAGGAAACCGATGGCGTGGCCCACACCATCTCGTTCCCGGGTTTGAACGCGCTGCAGTTCACCAACACGCCGAACACCGGTGTGGCGTTCATTCCGCTCAAGCCGTTCGCCGAGCGTCATGGCCGTACCGCCGCGCAGATCAACGCCGAGATCAACCAGAAGATCGCCGGCCTGCAGGAAGGCTTCGCCTTCTCGATGATGCCGCCGCCGATCCTCGGCCTGGGCAACGGCAACGGCTACCAGATGTTCATCGAGGACCGTGGCAACCTGGGTTACGGCGCGCTGCAGAATGCCGTACAGGCGATGCAGGGCACCGTTGCGCAGACGCCGGGCATGGCCTTCCCGATTTCCAGCTACCAGGCCAATGTGCCGCAGCTGGATGCCGAGGTCGACCGCGTCAAGGCCAAGGCACAGGGCGTGCAGCTCACCGAACTGTTCGACACGCTGCAGACCTACCTCGGCTCGGCCTACGTCAACGACTTCAACCAGTTCGGCCGTACCTGGCAGGTCATCGCGCAGGCGGACGGTCCGTACCGCGAAACGGTCGAGGACATCGGCAAGCTGCGTACCCGCAATGACCGCGGCGAGATGGTGCCGATCGGTTCGATGGTCACCATCAAGCAGACCTTCGGCCCGGACCCGGTGCTGCGCTTCAATGGCTATCCGGCAGCGGATCTGGCCGGTGAAGCCGACCCGCGCCTGCTGTCTTCGGCCGAGGCGATGAACAAGCTGACCGAGATCGCCGGCAAGGTGCTGCCGGTGGGCATGACCACCGAATGGACCGACCTGAGCTACCAGCAGGCAACCCAGGGCAAGGCCGCCTTCATCGTGTTTCCGGTGGCGATCATGCTGGCCTTCCTGGTGCTGGCCGCACTGTACGAGAGCTGGTCGCTGCCGCTGGCGGTGATCCTGATCGTGCCGATGACCCTGCTGTCCGCGCTGTTCGGCGTGTGGCTGACCGGTGGTGACAACAACGTGTTCGTGCAGGTCGGCCTGGTGGTGCTGATGGGCCTGGCGTGCAAGAACGCGATCCTGATCGTCGAATTTGCCAGAGAGCTGGAGATGGGCGGCAAGGGTATCGTTGAAGCTGCGCTGGAAGCCTGCCGCCTGCGCCTGCGCCCGATCGTGATGACCTCCATCGCGTTCATCGCCGGCACCGTACCGCTGGTGCTGTCGCACGGTGCAGGTGCCGAGGTGCGCTCGGTGACCGGTATCACCGTGTTCGCCGGCATGCTGGGCGTGACCCTGTTCGGCCTGTTCCTCACCCCGGTGTTCTACGTGGCCCTGCGCAAGTTCGTCACCCGCAACGGTGGTGGCCAGCTGGTGCAGCACGGCGAGCCGACCATCCACCACTGACATGGAACCCCGTCGCCGCCGGTCGCTGGCCGGCGGCGGCTTCCCCCTCACGAGGCAAGAATCCATGAACTCTCATCAGAACAAGATCGCGCTGGTCACCGGCGCCACCCGCGGCATCGGCGCCGAGACCGTGCGCCAGCTGGCCCAGGCCGGCGTGCATACGCTGCTGGCCGGCCGCAAGCGCGAGACCGCCGTAGAGCAGGCGCTGAAGCTGCAGGCCGAGGGCCTGCCGGTGGAAGCCATCCAGCTGGACGTGACCGATGCCGCCAGCATCGCCGAAGCGGTCGAGCAGGTACGCCAGCGCCATGGGCGCCTGGACATCCTGGTCAACAACGCCGGCATCATGATCGAGAACCCGGCGCAAGCGCCGTCCGAACAGTCGCTGGATACCTGGAAGCGCACTTTCGACACCAACGTGTACGCACTGGTTGCGGTGACCCAGGCCTTCCTGCCACTGGTCAGGCAGGCCAAGTCCGGGCGCATCGTCAACGTTTCGAGCATGCTCGGCTCGCAGACCCTGCACGCTGATCCGACCTCGGGCATCTACGATTTCAAGATCCCCGCGTACAACGCCTCCAAGGCAGCGGTGAACAGCTGGACGCTGGCACTGGCGCATGAACTGCGCAGCACCCAGATCAAGGTCAATACCGTGCATCCGGGTTACGTGAAAACCGATATGAACGGCGGCCACGGCGAGATCGAGATCAGCGAAGGCGCGCGCTCCAGCGTGCAGATGGCACTGATCGGCCATGAAGGTCCGAACGGCAGCTTCACCTACCTGGGCGAGGTGCTGCCATGGTGATCCGCACGTTGGCGATGGCCGTCTCCAGCCTGGTGCTGGCAGGCTGTGTCAGCGTCGGCCCGAACTACAAGGCGCCGGTGCAGGATCCGGTGGTGCTGCAGGGGGCGCAGCAGCCGGTGTTCAGCACCACCTCGCCGGTGGCCAGCTGGTGGGCGCAGTTCGATGATCCGGTGCTGGAAGAGCTGGTGCACGGCGCACTGTCGGACAACCTGGACCTGCGCGTGGCCGTGGCCCGCGTCAGCCAGGCCCGCGCGGTGTTCGTCGAAAGCCGCTTCGACCAGGCGCCGCATGTCACCGCAGGCGGCAGTTACGATCGCCGCAAGCAACCCGATCCGCAGCTGGGTGGGCAGCGGGTGTTCAGTGAAAGCTACCAGCTCGGCTTCGATGCGGGCTGGGAGCTGGATCTGTTCGGCCGCAAGCGCCGTGCTGCAGAAGCCGCCCGTGCCGACCTCGATGCCGAGCAGGCCAACCTGGCCGACGCACAGGTACTGATCGCCGCCGAAGTGGCACGCAACTACTTCGAGCTGCGCGGCACGCAGAAGCGCATCGCCGTGGCCCAGCACACCCTGGTCAATCTGCGCGAGACGCAGAAGCTGACCGAGGCACGCTGGGAGCTGGGCGCCGGCAGCGAGCTGGACGTGCAGAGCAGTCGTGCGCGGCTGAAGGCGATCGAGGCCGACATTCCGCTGCTGGAAGTGGCCGAAACGCAGTCGCGCAACCGCCTGGCGGTTCTGCTGGGCCAGCGTCCGGAAACGCTGACCGCCATGCTTGCGCCGCACGAAGTGCCGGCATTCGCCAAGGCGCTGCCGCTGGGCGATACCCGCGAGCTGCTGCGCCAACGCGCCGACGTGCGCGTGGCCGAGCGTCGTCTTGCCGCCGCTACCGCGCGGGTGGGCGTGGCCACGGCGGATCTGTTCCCGCGGCTGTCGCTGTCCGGATTCGTCGGCTTCCTCGGTGGCGATGCCAGTGGCCTGGTCAATGGCAACAACAAGGCCTGGTCGCTGACGCCGTCGCTGAGCTGGGCGGCCTTCGATTTCGGCACCGTACGTGCACGCCTGCGTGCCAGCAAGGCCGAGGCCGAAGGCGTGGCAGCACAGTATGAGCAGACGGTGCTGCTGGCACTGGAAGACACCGAGAACGCGCTGACCCGCTATTCCAAGCAGCAGGCGCGGCTGGCGATCGTGGTCGAGCAGGCGCAGGCGGCACGCCGTGCCGAGTCGCTGGCGCAGATCCGCTATCGCGAGGGCTCGGAGGACTTCCTGACCCTGCTGGATGCGCAGCGTACGCAGCTGGCAGCCGATGATGCGTTGGCCGCGGCCGAGTCCGAGGTCAACGTCAGCGTGGTGGGGGTGTACAAGGCGCTGGGTGGTTGGGGTCAATCACCGCAGCCGGCGAGTGTGGCGCAGGTGCAGTAACCGCAGGGGACGGAAGCAGTGGCTTCCGTCCCTTTCTTCTTTCAGGGCCAGCGATTGGCCGGTACCTCGCGCTCGCGCATGCGCACGATGCAGAAGCGATGGCCGGTCGGTGCTTCCATCACCCACCAGCGTTTGACGAAGCCTATCCGCCGCGCGCCGAGCTTCTCCAGGCGGTCGGCCTCGGCGTCGATGTCGTCGCTCTCGATGTCCAGGTGCACCCGTGAAGGATGATTGACGCGTTGCACCTCCACGTTCAGGCCTGCGGGCGCGCCCTGCAGGTCGGCGTACTCGGCGCCGTCTTCGGCATAGGCGGGCTGCGCCTGCAGGCCGAGCGCGGCGGACCAGAAGCGGGCGCCTTCGTCGGCGGGAATGCCCTCGCAATCGATGATGAAACCGGCCAGGCGACTCTGGTGTGCCATGCCTTTCTCCACAGTTCGGGAACGGGGGCAGGGTAGCGCGGTGTGTGCTGTGGACGTTGTCACAGTCGTGACGTTTCTGACTCTGCCGGAAGCCGTGTCCGCCGTGTAACTAGTGGGGCAGATTCCAGGGAGTAAAGACGATGAGTGATGACAGGCGGGATACCCAGCGCATGCTGTTTGGCGACCCGGGGCCACCCGGCGCGGGCCTTTCGGTGGCGGTCGTTGTGCTGCTGGTGCTGGCGACGATGGCCGCTGCGATCGGTTTCCTGCGACTGCCTGATCCGATGCTGGGGCTGGGCCTGATCGGCGTTGCCGTGTTCCTTGCTGTCGGCGCCCGCATCTGCCAGGCGCGCAACCAGCACCTGGCGTTGTACCGGCTGTTGTCGCGGCCGCCGCCGCGGTAGCCACGGCGGCCGCGGAGATTCAGTGCTTCGGCCAGTCCAGCTCGACCACCAGCGGGAAGTGATCCGACGGCAGCACGCCGTCGATGCGGCGGTCATCGGTGAGGAAACTGCGGGCATGGAAGCCGCGCACCAGCACCCAGTCCAGCTGCACGGTGGCCTTGCCGGTGAAGTCGTGGAAGGTCAGGCGTGGTCCCTGCGGTGCATTCACCTGCGTGCGTGTGTCCTGCAGCAGGCGGGTGAATGCCTTGTAGGTGTCACCGCCGGGCTCGCTGTTGAAGTCACCGGTCAGGACCACCGGCAGGTCGGCAGGCAGGGCTTGCAGGCGCTTGCCGATCAGCTCGGCACCCTTCACCCGGCGCGGTTCGTCCTCGTCGCGATAGGGCAGGTGGGTATTCATGAAGTAGAAACGGCGGCCATCGTCCAGGCGCCGGAACAGGGCCCAGGTGACCATGCGCGGGTACAGGTTGCCCCAGCTGATGCTGCCGGGTACTTCGGGCGTATCGGATAACCAGAAGTTGCCGGATTCCTCGATGGCCAGCACCTTGCTGTCGTAGAACACGCCCATGTGTTCATCGCCGCTGCCACCGCGGCGGCCTTCACCGAACCAGCGGTAGCCGGGCAGATGCCCGGACAGGAAGTCGGCCTGTTCCTTCACCAGCTCCTGCGTGCCAATCACGGCCGGGTGTGCATCGAGGATGACCTTGACCATGGCATCGCGACGGTCCGGCCAGCGCTTGCCCGGTTCGGTATCGGCCGGGGTACGGACATTGAACGACATCACTTTCAGTGGCACCGGCGCAGCAGCCCAGGCGACGGCAGGCAGAGCAAGCGCCAGCAGCGCACACAGCGCAGGGCGACGGAAACGCGACAACATCGTGGAATCCCTCCATTCCATGAAAACGGTTTCATGAAGCATGCCATGGACGGTGGGGTCGGCGATATGCCGGGATGGGCGGATGGAAGATGCCGGGCGGGCGGTGAAGGTCCCGCCCGGCGGATCGCGCGGGCGCGATCAGGGGTCGTAGATCATCCCGTTCTCGTCACGGTTGTAATGACTGGTGACTTCGCGGGTGCCGTCGTCGTAGACCACGTACGACGTGCAGCGCTGGTGGAACACGTTGCCAGCGATGCGGAAGGGCACACACTCTTCCTGGACCTCGATGACCTCGGCAGCCGTTGTGGTGGCGACGGGGGCCAGCATCAGCACGGCCAGCACGGTGGCAAGCGAACACACCGATACGCCTTTATGCAGTCTCATTCCCACACTCCTTGTCGATGAGGATTACATCAGATACGGGTTGCCGTATTCGTCGATCCAGTACTCGGTGAGGAAAATCTCGCCGTCCGCATCGGGCATGGTCACGATGCAATGCTGGTGGATGCGGTAGCGCTCCACTTCAAACGGTTCGCAGCGCGTCACGCTGCCGGGTGGGCTGGTTACCCCGGCGTTGGCGTTGCCGCTCGACATCATTCCAGCGAAGGCCACGGCCAGTGCGGCCATCGAGGCCAGGTGCAGTTTCATGGGCATCATCCTTGTGTCTGCAATCGCGCATCTGCGCGGTGTCGTGCAACTACCCCCGGGTAGAGCATGCACCCGAGCGGCAGCTGCTGCATGCGCGCCGGCCCGGCGGGCGGCCCGGCGCAGTCCCCTGCCGGCTCAGTCGCGCAGGTAAGGGTTGCCGTACTCGTCGATCCAGTACTCGGCTTCGTACACGTTGCCGAACTCATCGGTGTAGGTTTCCGTGCAGTGCTGGTGGACCCGGTTGTGGTCCACTTTCACCGGCACGCACGAAACATTTTCTTTCGGTCCCCCGGCATTGGCGTCCGCCACCGGAGCCAGGGTTGCCGTTGCCATCACCAACGCGGCCATCGCGGCCAGTTGCAGTTTCATAAGCATCGTCCTTGCTTTCTGCAATCGCGCACATGCGCATGGCGTGTGTAACACGCGAACCAGAGCGCCGGAAGTGTCTTGCCCGGATCAGTCCTCGATCTCGCCGCGCCGACTGGCAGCACGCACCGCCTGCGCGGTGGTTGCCACGCCCAGGCGCTGGCGCGCGCGTCGCAGATGATTCTCCACTGTACGGGCGGAAAGCCCCAGCGTGGCCGCGATTTCCGCTTGGCGACGGCCGGCGGCGACCCAGCGCAGCACCTCGCGTTCGCGCGTGCTCAACGCACTTCCGGAAAGCTCGGTGGGCGTCTCGGAAAGCCGGCGTGCGGCACGGAATGCTGCAGCTGCAGCAGCATCCAGCAGCAGTCGCGCGCTGGCCGATGCATCGATCGCTGTCCCGGCAAAACTGATCGCGCCTTCCAGCCCTGTGGTGCCGAACACCGGCACCTGCAGACCGTGCAGGCCTTCACCACGTGGCTGCTTTACCACCTGATAGCGTTCGCCGCGAACGCCCTGGCGCTTGCTCCAGAAGAACGGCGCGTCACTGTCCAGAACGTGGCGATTGACCGGACAGGCGTGCAGGTAGCGCGCGAGGTCGGTAGTGCTGCCGTCGCCGAACCAGTCGCCCTCGATCCAGTACACGCGCTGGGTACCGCGTTCCAACCCCGTGCCGGTGGCGAACACCAGCACGCGGTCGTAGCCCAGCGGTGCAGAGATGCCGCGTAGTACCGCGCCCACCGCACTCAGTGAGCGGGCGCGTTCCAGTTCCAGCAACGCCTGCACCAGATCGCTCACGCCAGTCAGCGCCCGGCCAATGCGTCGAGCAGCGTGCGCGCGGCCAGCTTGCCCAGCGCATTGCCGGCCAGCGGGCTGTCGCCGGTCAGCAACAGGCGGTCCTGCAGCACGCTGCCATCGATGCCGTCGTTGACGATCTGCACGCCCTGCTGCGCCAGGCGCTCACCGAAGAACCACGGCAGCTGCCCGGGCATGTAGCCGATCTCTGGCGTCTGCCGGTCCATCGCATCGGGGAAGGCACAGATGCGGTAGCCGCGGAACAGCGAACCACCGTCGGCCTCGTCAACGCCTGCGGCCAGCAATGCGGCCGGGCCGTGGCAGAGGGTGATGATGTGACGTTGCTCGGCCATCGCCCAGTGCAGGGCCGCCTTTACCGCGCGACTCTGCGGCAGTCCGATGAGGGCGCCGTGGCCACCGGGAATGAACACGGCTGCATAGTCCGACGCGGCATCGAGGCCTGCCACCACCTCATCCAACGGCAGTGGCTGGCGGAAGCGGGCTTCGTAGCGGTCGTACAGTCCGCCGATCTCCTTGTCCTCATGCGGGAACGCCCACCACTCGAACTTGGCGGCGTTGCCGGACAGCGTGGCCACATCGATGTCGAAGCCGGCCTTGTCCAGGTGGTACATCGGCAGCAGGGTTTCCACCGGATGGTTGCCGGTGGAGAACAGGTGGCCGTTGGCGGTGGGCAGATAGCGTTCGTCCGAAGCGATCATCAGCACCTTCCAGCGGCCATCGCGGCGAGCGTCGGGATAGTCGGCGCCGGACAGGTCGCTCTTCGCCGATGTGAACTGTGACAGCGAGTACGGCGACGGGAAGAAGGCGTCGCGCTCGGCCGGATCGGGGCTGGGGTGGCGGCTGGGCTCTTGCGTGTTCATGCGGACCTCCAGTGGGGTAGTGGAGCCAGCATAGAAGGGCGGATGCGTACAGGCGATGAGGGTTTTCCCCTCATTCGCGCGACGTTGCCACCTGTTGGCGCCAGGCATTCGGGCTCATACCGAAGGCGCGGCGGAAAGCACGACTGAATGCCGGTTCGGAGAGATACCCGACGTCTCCGGCGATCTGAGAAACCCGCCGGTTTCCGCTGCGCAGCAGCTCTGCGGCCAGTTGCAGCCGCGATCCAGCGAGATAGCGCATGGGTGACATGCCAGTGGCCAGGCTGAACCGCTGCGCGAAATTCGAGCGCGATTGATTCAGGCTTGCCGCCAGAGACTCGACCGTCCATGCCTGTGCGGGGTGTGCCTGCATCAACGCCAGTGCCCGCCCGATCAATGGGTCGGCCAGCGCATGCAGACGCTGGCAGTTGTGTGGACTGGAGGTTCCCAGCCAGTAGCGCAGCGTCCAGACAAACAACAGGTCGAGCAGGCGTGACAGCATAAGCCCACTGCCCAGGGTGGGCCGGGCCGCTTCAACCTGGATCGCGCCCAGGGTAACCGCCACCCAATCGGCCGAGCTGGCGGGAAATCCGTTTGGCATCCGGTCCACCCCGGGGACATGCAGCCAGCCGGGCAGGGCATCAAGCAGCAACTGGCTGCCTGGGCCGTCAAATCCAAAGGATGCCGTGGTCAGATGGACGGGCTGCAGAGCTTCGCCGGCACAGTCGATGCGATGTGTCCGGCCATGCGGCATCAACAGCAGCTCGCCGGCCTGCAGTGGCACGACCGCTGCATCCGAATGCAGACGTGCCGTGCCCTGTTCGATGAAATGGAAGCAGCCGCGCCCCTCGGCAATGATGCGGGTTCCATCGGGCTGCACGACGTGGCGGGTGATGTCGCCGCCGTGCATGCGCGAGGACTGGAATATCGCAAACAAGGCATCGGATCCGGCCTGGAGCGATTCGGTGGTGTGGAGCCTTGGCATGGTTTTCAGGAGTCCGTGCATCGCCGCTGGCAGTGGCGATCCGTAGTCTGGTCGGGTGGCTTCAGGCAGCGCTGGTGGCTGTCGGGCAACGATCCCATCCAAGTGAGGAGTTCTGCAAGATGAGCAAGCCAAGCATCGTTCTGGTTCATGGTTTCTGGGGTGGCGCCGCGCATTGGTCCAAGGTGATCCTGGAGCTCGATCGCCGGGGTTTCCACGACCTGCATGCCGTGGAACTGCCATTGACGTCGCTGGCCGACGACGCAGAGCGAACCCGGCGCATGATCCGCCAGATCCCGGGGCCGGTGCTGCTGGTCGGTCATTCCTATGGTGGCGCGGTGATCTCCGAAGCCGGAAACGAACCCAACGTGACCGGCCTGGTGTTCATCGCCGCGTTCGCGCCGGATGCGGGTGAGAGTCCCGGTGGCATTACCGAGCAACAGCTGCCGCAGGCGGCGGCCAATCTGGCGCCGGACAGCGACGGCTATCTGTGGCTGCAGCCCGGCAAATTTCACGAGAGTTTCTGCCAGGACCTGCAGGCCGACGAGGCGCGGGTGATGGCGGTCACGCAGAAGGCGCCGATGGCGAGCACGTTCGGTGATGCCGTCAGTGACCCGGCGTGGCGACACAAGCCGAGCTGGTACCAGGTCTCCAGCGCTGACCACATGATCCACCCTGACAACCAGCGGCGCATGGCGGCCCGCATGCAGCCACGTGCCAGCATTACGCTAGACGCCAGTCATGCTTCGTTGGCATCGCAGCCGGTAGCGGTGGCCGAACTGATCACCGACGCTGCGGCCCACGGACAAGGCTGAGTACGCCGGTCATGCCTCAGTGGCGGTGTCCCGGCCCGCCAGAGCACTGCTGCCGTGATGCCGCCACGCTTGCGTTACTTGTTCTGCCGGTCGTGCTCCTGCATGTCTTCATGCAGGATCCGCCGCAGTTCGACGATGGCCGGCGTGGCTTCCTGCACGCTGTGCCCGGACACGATCACCTTCTCCGAATCCGCGTGCGGAAGGTGCGAGCTCCAGTAGGGCACCAGCCCGTCGTCGGTCTTTTCCAGCGGACCATCTGCCTTGGCGCGCGCGATGATCGAGTGGTAACGCACCTTCGGTGCCATCGGCAGGTCGGCCACGGCGCGCACGAAGGGATCGTCCTTGTCCAGGTTCTGGATGCTGTTCATCTGGTAGCCGTGCTTGCCGTCGTTGCGATCGATCTTGCCGTCGTTGGCGATGGTGGCCACGTCCTCCAGGACGGTCAGTGGCAGCCGTACCAGGCGGCCGATCCAGCGGCCGAGGCGGGTGCTCGCCACATCGGTACCGCGGTGCGGCGTGGCAATGAATACCACGCGAGATACTTCCGGTTCCGGCAGGAAGGTCAGCACCGGCGCGCCCTTGGTGCGCAGCAGCTCCTGCTGCGCAGGCGTCATCTGTGCGGTCGCCAGCAGGGTCTCTACCAGGTGGTCGCCGGAAGAAGACACCATCAGCCGTGAGATCACCCCACCCATGCTGTGCCCGACCAGCACCATGTCATGAGAGGCCTGCGCCTTGCCGCTGGGGTCGAAGTGCTTGAACACCTCATCCAACGTGTGGCGCATCGCATCGTGGCTCATCGCGATGGGCATGTTGGTCGGGTAGTAGAACTGCCAGACTTGGAAGTCCTGGCGGATCTCGTCGTCGCGCATCAGCTCGTTGGCGACGTTGACCCAGGCTTCCGGGCTGCTGGCCAGGCCATGGATCATCAGCAGCACGCGGCGGTTCGGGTCGTAGGGCTGCATCATGTATAGATGCGGCGTGTCGATGCCGCCCTTGCCACCGAACAGCGAACGCAGCGATTGGTGGCTGAAATTGGAGCGCGCCAGCCACAGTGCGTAGCCTGCGGTGAAGTTCGCGGCCAATGGCACCTGCTGCCCATGCAGGGTGACTTCCGTGACCTGGTAGGGATCGTGGATCTCCAGTTCCGGCTCGTCGTCGTGCAGTACTTCCCACAGGTTCTTTCCGGAGAAGCGCAGCAGCACCGTCATCGATGGCGACGGCATCTCGCTCCAGCTCTGCGTGACGGGCGTGGTGGCCTGCGCGGCGGCTGTGGTGGCCGGCGGCGTGGTGGCCGTAGTGGCGGCGGGATCATCCATCACGGCCACCAGTTCGGCACCGAAGCCATCGCGGCGATGCACGCTGCGCAGCGTGCCGGTGAACGACAGCGAGGCTGCCGGTACCAGTTCGGTGGGCGTACGCGTATCCAGCGGTGATGCTTGGCCCGACGGCGCCAGCACGAACGTCCAGCGGCCCAGCTGGAAGTGGCTGGCTTCACCATGCACGCGCCCGGTGGCATAGGCGTTGTACAACTGTACCGAGGCTTCCTGCACGGCCAGGTTGTAGTAGTCGCGCACCTGGGTCTGGCGGTCTTCGAAACCGCGCTGGTTGGCCGTGCGCTCGGTGAAGAACAGGTAGGCGTAGGCCTGCCGCGCGACCTGCATCCACGCGTCCAGGCGCGGCTGGAAGTCCGCATCCAGTTCGGTGATCGCGCTCTTGGCACGGCCTGACGTGGAGTACTCGCGCTTGGGCGCGGGCAAGGTCATCGCATACTGCAGCCACAGTTCGGCCAGGCTTGAGCGCTTGTCCTCCTCGCGCACCACGATGCTGCCTTCCATCGCCTCGATGCAGGGCAGGCCTGGCTTGGCGCAGACGCCTTCGTCGAGGCCGGCGACGCGCAGCGTCTCCATGGTGGCCGAACTGAGCTTGCCGGTGGTCAGGATGTCGCCGCGTTTCAGGGCGATGTATTGGCCGGGGGTGACCGAGGCCACCTGCACCGACGGCCCGAACTGGCGCAACGTCGCGCAGCCGCCCAGGGTGAGCAGCACGGTGATGATGAGGGTCGTGCGGCCGATGAAGCCCAAGCCCGTGGTTGCCATACGATCCTCCTGCGCGGTGGCGCCACTCTAGCGGTCGGCATGTCAAAGCGGAAGATACCGGGCGGTCGGTTTGGAGCGCGGAAATGCTGCCAACCGGGCGATTCAGGCATTTCCGTGTGACACTGGGGTGAACAGGATGAATGCGGGGCTGCGATGCGATGGCTTGAGACCCGTGTTCCTCCGCCTCTTGTGATGCTGTTGTGCGCCGCCATCGGCTACATGGGCAGCCGATGGCAGCCGGGCGCGGCGCTGCAGCTACCCGTGCCGGAGTTGCTTGCGGGTCTGGTGATGGCCTTCGGCGTGGTATTGAACCTGCTGCCGAAGCTGGCCTTCCGGCGCGTGGGCACCACGGTCAACCCCCTGCGGCCAGCGACGTCGAGCGTGCTGGTCACGCACGGCGTGTACCGCTACACGCGCAACCCGATGTACCTGGGCCAGGCCATTGTCCTGGCAGGTGCCATGCTGTACCTGCAGAACCTGACCGCACTGCTGGCCGTGCCGCTGTTCGTGCTGTACATCAACCGATGGCAGATCATGCCGGAAGAGCGGGCACTGTCGGCCCGCTTTCCGGAGGCATACGCAGCCTTCCGCCAGCGCGTATGGTGCTGGCTCTAGCGCGGGTCAGGCCGTCACGGTGTGATCTGGCACTTCACGGCAGCGGAATAGCCTTCGTAATCATCACCGGCAATCACGTGCAGGGTGTGGTGCTTGTCGATGCGCTTCACGTAGGACGGTGCTTCGGTGTTGGCGTATTCGTTGACCGTGGTCACCGACCAGGTCTTGGCCAGGCGCTTGGGGTCGACACCGTTCAAGTAGACGAAGATGCTCTTCTCGCCCTCGGCGACATTCACGTCGGCATGGGTGACGGTACCGCCGAACAGGGCGACCGGCGTGGTTTCCGGCTCGAACGTGCCGCCAGGCTTTCTGGCCAAGCCGGCTGCCTGCAGGGCATCGATGGCCTCGGCTTCGATGAAGGTCGAGCCTGCCTTGCAGGCCAGCAGGGCTTCGAGTGTTGCGGTGCCGGGCGGCGCGATGGCGGGTGCAGCCGCGTGCGCAGCCGGGGCCGCGGCACAAGCAGCCAGGAGCAGGGCAGAGGTGATGATCACGATTCTCATCGCAGGTCCTTCTGTAGGTAGTGGGCAGCAACACGGACGGAGGATGCCGCCTCATTGTGCGATGTTCCAGTCATTGCCGCGTGCAGCAATGGATCATGACCCATTCCGGCTGCCGTCGTCCGATTCAAGCAAGACGGCCCCGTCGCCGCGTTGTGACAACTGGTCGCCAGGGTTTCGCAACGGACAGTCCTTCAGTGACAGGCAACCACAGCCGATGCAGCCGTCAAGCTGGTCGCGCAGCTGGACCAGGCTGCGGATGCGCTCGTTCAGCATGTCGCGCCAGTTGCTGGACAGCCTTGCCCAGTCCTTCGAACTGGGCGCCCGTTCGGCTGGAAGATCATCCAGCGCGATCTTGATCGTGGCCAAAGGAACGCCCGCCCGCTGTGCGACCTTGATCACGGCAATGCGCCGCAGCACGTCGCGGCGGTAGCGGCGCTGGTTGCCGTTGTTGCGCCAGCCATGGATCAGTCCCTTGGCTTCATAGAAGTGCACGGTGGCAATGCTGACCCCGCTGCGACGCGCGACTTCGCCCACGGAAAGCGGAACGCTGACATCGATCTTCATGGCCGGGGTTCCTTGACCTCATCAATACATGAGGTTTTATAAGGCAGTTCCCTTTTTCCTGCATGTGAACCCTGGGCTGCAGGTCATGAATCATAGGTTTGAACGAAAATGGAACAGCAAGGCATCGCCGTCCCCGGCACCCGCTGGGGCGATCTCCTGTCCGGCCGCAATGCAGTGCGCTCACTTGCCCTGGCGGGCGGGGTCGCACTGCATGCGGTCAACGTCTACATCGCCACCACCATGTTGCCAACCGTGGTGGAGGACATCGGTGGCCTGGATCTCTACGCATGGAACACCACGCTCTTCGTGGTCGCGTCCATACTGGGGTCGGCACTGTCGATCAAGCTGCTTGAACGTGCCGGGCCTCGTGGAAGCTATGCAATGGCGACGCTCATCTTCGCAGCCGGTGCCGTGATCTGCGCGCTCGCGACCTCGATGCCGATGATGCTGGTGGGGCGGCTGGTGCAGGGTGTCGGCGGCGGCTTCCTGTTCGCACTGGCCTACGCCATGATCCGGCTCGCGTTCGAAGAGCCGCTCTGGCCCCGCGCGATGGCCCTGGTTTCGGGGATGTGGGGCGTGGCGACGTTGATCGGACCTGCGGTGGGCGGCGTCTTCGCCGAATGGGGCGTATGGCGGGCCGCATTCTGGTCGGTCACCGCGGTTGCCGTGTTGTTCGCGCTGCTGGCGTCGAACGTCCTTCCGCAGAGGGAGGCACCGTCTTCAGCTGCGGCCAGGTCTTCGGTCCCGTGGCTGCAGATCCTGCTGCTGACCCTGGCCGTCATCAGCGTCTCCCTTGGCAGTACATCCTCGAGCGCAGTCAACAATTTCGTTGGCATCGTGATGGCCGTGTTCCTCGTAGTGGTGCTGATGAGGATCGAGTCCCGAGCGAAGCAGACGCTGCTTCCTTCCGGCGCTCTCCGGCTCCGCTCGCGGCTGGCCGCGTTGTATGGGCTGATGTCGCTGCTGGTGGTGATGATCACCAGCGGCGAGGTCTTCGTGCCACTGTTCCTGCAGGTGCTGCATCAGCAATCACCGCTTGCTGCGGGCTACCTCGCGGCGCTGATGGCGGCCGGTTGGACGCTCGGGTCGTTGGTCGGCTCCGGCTTCAGCGGGCGCGCCGTTGACCGGGCGTTGATGATCGGCCCGGCGCTGGGGTGGGTGGGCATGATCGGGCTGGCGCTGCGGGTGCCGGCTGCCGGCAGCGGTACGTGGTTGCAGATGGTGCCGATCTGCGTGGCGCTGGCCGTCATCGGGATCGGCGTGGGTCTGGCTTGGCCTCACCTGCTGACACGTGTTCTGACCTCTGCACCGCCGGAGGAACAGGAGCGCGCCGGTGCGTCGATCACCACCATCCAGCTGTTCGCCACCGCGGCCGGGGCAGCGCTTGCCGGGATGGTTGCCAATGCAGCGGGACTGATCGAGCCGGGCGGGGCCGAGGGAACCGCGCGTGCGGCCCGGTGGCTGTTTGCCACCTTCGCGCTGGCGCCGATGCTGGGCATGCTGCTGGTGAAGCGATGCCGCTTTCCGGCAGACGTGAACTGAGGAACGGAGGAGGGCGCAGCGACCTTGCCGGGCCGCTGCGCCATGCCATCAGTTGCTGGCTGCCTTCACGGCTTCGGCCGCGTCAATGATGCCTGGCCCGCAGCCACCCAGGCAGTTCGCTGCGGCGATCGGGTGCGCAGTGCGACGCAGGATGTCCTTGACCTGGTCGGTGGTCTTTGGCACCGGCGCAACCGCTTGCATCAGCGCGACGATGCCAGCGACGTGAGGCGCCGCCATCGAAGTGCCGGACATGAAGTCGAAGGCGTTGTTACCCACCGTGGACAGGATGCCCTGCGCCGGATGCTGACGGGTCGGGGCGCAGTTGGCCTGGCTAGGCGGCGTGGCCAGCGGCAGGAACTCGCCGACGGACGCGCGGCAGGACCAGGTTTCACCACCGGGTGCGGTGATATGGATGCCTGCGCCATAGTTGGAGTAGAACGCGCGTCGCCCGCCCTGATCGTTGGCAGCCACCGCGATCACGCCCTTGCAATTCGCCGGAGCAAACTCGGACACATCCAGATTGCTGTTGCCGGCGGCGACCACCACGATCGTGCCCTGCGCGGTGATGTCGTCGATTGCATCCTGCTCGGCCGGCGAGCAGGCGCGGCGGCCGCCCAGGCTGAGATTGATGACTTCGGCCGGGTTCGCATTGGCCGGGACGTTGGGCACGTTGATACCGGCACTCCAGAGCATGCCATCGATGATGTCGGCGGAACCGCCATTGCCCTGGTTGCCGAGTACGCGCACCGGCACGACCTTCGCGTTGTAGGCCACGCCGGCCACGCCGATCTGGTTGTTGGTCACCGCAGCGACCGTTCCAGCGACGTGGGTGCCGTGTGCGATGCCCGAGGCATCGAAGGCATCCGCGTCGCGTCCATCGCCATCGTCGGAGCCGCCACAGCCGGGATTCATTCCGCCGATGATGCATTGCCAATCACTGAACGGACGGGTCGACGAGATCATGTCGTAGCCCGGCAGCAGGTTGGCCTGCAGGTCGTTGTTGTTGAGGTAGCCCGAATCGACCACAGCCACCACCACGCCCTGGCCAGTGGAGCGATCCCACGCGCCGGGCAGGCGCGCACCACTGGTCGGATTGCTGTAGTGCCACTGCTCGCCGTAGCGTGGGTCGTTCGGTGTGGCGAATGCGCTCATCATGTAGTTCGGCTGCACGTACTCCACATCCGGATCGTCGGCGATGCGCTGCATCAGGATCTGCGCTTCCGGGAGGTCCAGTGGCTTGTCCGTGGTGACCACGTCGGCCCCGCCGCCCATGCGGCGTTGATGGGTTACGGACGCGGCTGCTGGCGGTGCGTTGCCGATCGAACGCTTGCTGCGCTGCTGGACGCCGAGGCGCTTCTTCAGCGCATCCTGCGCGGTGGTGGCGGAGACGCGCTTGCTGCTGCCGTCCCGGTACTTGACGATGAAACTGCTGTACTGCTCGTTGCTGGCCATGCCTCGCGTCCATACCCGTTCGGTGGGTTGGGCGAAGGCGGGGGCGCTGGCCAGGACCAGAGTGATGGCACTGGCAAGGGAAACCCGAAGCGACGTACGCATGGATACAGTTCCTTTGTGGAAGATGTGTCGAACAGGCCGTGCCCTTCGGGCTCGGCTTGGATGTGAAGGGTGCAGGTGTCCCGTGGTCTCCTTTTGATGGCGACCAAGGACGAACGGCTTCGCGGACACATCCCCCCCAAGGAGAGGGTGGGAAATTTCTGAAGTGGTTTAGTGATGTCGAAAGCGAGAGAAGATGGCGGTTGCCGACATTGCTTGACGGCATCGGACCGCGATTGCGCCGCGGCGTCGAACTTCGCAGCGGCGTAGAGCAGCCAATAAAAAAGCCCGGAAACCCACGCTGGTGGAATTTCCGGGCTTCTCCGGTCCTTGACGAACCGTTCGTTGGTGGAGGTGGGCGGAATTGAACCGCCGTCCGAAGGCACTCCATCCCCAGCACTACATGCTTAGCTCACCGTTGAATCTCATCCCCGAGCAGCACGGTGTGCAAAGCGCACCCGGGAACCAGCCTGTTGTGTTCTAGTGCCGGACTGACAGGCAGCCGCCCAGCGCGATTCCATGATAATGACTCTACGCTGCGAGCATGGACACAAGCAGTTTCGAGGCTCCGCCTAAGTCGGCAGAAGGTCACGCACCGCAGTTTTTAGGCTGCGAGAGCGACCGGAGCGTAGTTGTCGTCGTTGGCAACTAGAGTTTTGCAGCTGGATTTACGAGGAAAGCTACCCCCTCGGCATGCGCCAGGCGACTTCACAACCCCCGTCGAAACCAATGCACCCCCGGCTTCTTCAAGCATTGCAAGGCTTTGGGGCCAATGCCGTCATAAAAGCTGACACTGACCCTGCCCAACGAGACGGATCTTACGGCAATCTTCCTGAACAGTCACGCGGGTGAGCGTCCGTCTCCCAGCTGATTGGCACGTTGCGATCCCTTGGGACGCCGTGCTCGAATTTCCGGTACCACTCCACGGGGGGGCTCATGGCCATTTCCGTCAGCCCCGGCAACTGGGGACAGTATCGGATCGGGCAAGAGGTGCGCGGTGGCATGCTGTCGGCTGAATCGTCCTGGTACATCCAGCCACATGCAGATCGGGCGGCGAAGGCCCTCGCGGCGGCGTTTCCGGCAACAGGTCCTGCATCAGGGCTGCTGGCCGATCTGTTGTTGAAGGCAGTGGCATCGGTCTGTGCTCAAGACGGGCCGCAATAGCGCCAAACGCTGAAGCGGGCCGGCGTAGGTGCGATCAGGCTTGATAGCATCCAGATTCCTGAAGTGGAGCCAGTGGAAGGACGCCATGACGCTTGACGTTGCAGTAACAGATGAACCCAGCGACGAAGCGCTGGAGGTGATTGGCACTGGCTTGGACCAGTTCAATCTGGAGGCTGCAGGGTATGCCGATCGACGCGCGCTGGCGGTACTGGTTACCGATCCGGCCAGCGGCAAGGTAGTAGGGGGCCTTACCGGGCGAACCTCACTGGGCCTGTGGTTCGTGGATCTGTTCCATCTGCCAGCGGCCCATCGCGGCAACGGGCTGGGGTCGCGTGTGCTGAAGGCCGCAGAGGATGAAGCGCGGCGTCGCGGTTGCCGTTCCGGCGTGCTGTACACCCTCAGCTTCCAGGCGCCCGACTTCTATGTGAAGCATGGATGGGTCGTGTTCGGCCGGGTGCCATGCGATCCGGCCGGCACATGCAGGGTGTTCCTCAGCAAGGATCTGTCGGTGGGGTGAGCGCTGCGGGCGAGCCGCGCGTCCTGTCAATCCGCAACTTGTTGTAGAGCGTCTGTCATAGCGGATTGCTAACTTCGTGGGCACGAATTTGCGACACACTGGCGATGACCATCCGAGCCAGGACAGACACGGAGACCATGGGTGACCGATGCAAGCCAACAACGCAGCCTGCGGCAGCTGATCGGGCCGGTCGGTGCCGACTACCAGCGGCGTGCGTTGCCGCCGGGCTGGGTCTGGGCGGTGCTGGCGGTGCTGCTGGCGGCCACCTGGGTGACGGAGTTGCCGGCCACGGCAGCTGCGGCACTGGTCGCCAGCGCGGTGGTGGTGCACTGGTCGCAGCGCGGCCGCATCCATTGGCTGGGGTGGCGCCTGCCGGGCCTGGCAGTGCTGGCCGCCCTGCTGTGGGGGCCGGAAGTGCTGTCGCAGTGGTTCGAGCACGGGCTGGCTGTGGTCCTGATGTCGCTGGCCAGTCTCAGCATCGGCGTGCATGTGTGGCAGTCGCGACAGATGGCACGCCAGCTGCAGGGCGCGGCCGATGCACTGGACGACGCCCAGTTGCTGGCGTTGCTGCCGGCTGATGCCGCGAACCTGGCCCAACAGTGGCGCTTGGGCGATGACCGTTACGCACCGGAGCTGGCGGTAGTGATGCACCTGGCGGTGATGCACGCGGCGCTGTCGCCGCGGATGCGCAGGCAGGGCATGCTGGCGGGGTGACCCGCCTTTTGTAGAGTCGAGCCATGCTCGACTTCAGCGTTCCACAAATACCGTAAAGCAGTCGAGCATGGCTCGACTCTACATGGTCGTTCGCAGACGCCTTACGCGTCGCGGTTGCCGCGACGCATCACGCGCTGCTTCTCGATCGCCCAGTCGCGGTCCTTGGCGGCATCGCGCTTGTCGTGGGTCTGCTTGCCCTTGGCCAGCGCGACTTCGAGCTTGATCTTGTTCTTGCTCCAGTACATCGCGGTGGGCACGATCGTGTAGCCATCGCGCTCGACCTTGCCGACCAGCTTGTCGATCTCGCTCCGGTGCAGCAGCAGCTTGCGATCGCGCCGGTCGTTGGCCACGACATGGGTCGAGGCCTGGATCAACGGAGTGATCTGCGCGCCGATCAGGAAGATCTCACCATCCTTCACGTAGGCGTAGGCATCGACGATGTTGCCGCGGCCAGCACGGATCGATTTCACCTCCCAGCCCTGCAGGGCCAGGCCGGCTTCGAAGCGGTCTTCGATGTGGTACTCGTGGCGGGCACGCTTGTTCAACGCGATGGTTTTGTTGGCCGTCGCGCTCTTTGCTTTATCCTTGCCGCTGTTCTTGCTCATTTCCGTATTGTCTCCGATTCGGGCCCGCCCGGTCGATTGCCGAAACGTCCTGTATTCATGCCTACTATCCGCCGCAGCGCCCTGGTCGAACATTCGGCCGCGCGCATGTTCGACCTGGTCAATGATGTCCAGGCCTATCCGCGCCGTTTCCGCTGGTGTTCGGCTGCCCAGATCCTGGAGCAGGGCGAGGACCGGCTGGTAGCGCGCCTGGACCTGGGCCTGGGCTCGTTCAGCACCTGGTTCCAGACTGAAAACACACTGCAGCGCCCGCACAGCATCGATATGCAGCTGCGCGATGGCCCGTTCAAGCAGCTGCACGGCCGCTGGGAGTTCCATGCGCTGGCCGAAGATGCCTGCAAGGTCACCCTGACCCTGGACTTCGAGCCCAGTTCGCGCCTGCTCGGTCCGGCGCTGGCATTGGGCTTCCAGAGCCTGGCCGACCGCATGGTCAACGACTTCATCCGCGTTGCCGACGAGGCCTGAGCGATGATCGAGGTCGAGGTGGTGCTGGCCTGGCCGCAGCGGGTGCTTTCGCGCCGGTTGCAGCTGGACGAGGGCGCGACCGTGGCCGAGGCCATTGCCGCTGCTGCGCTGGAAGGCAGTGCCGACTGCCCGGCGGCGGCCGTGCATGGGCTGCTGGCGCGCCCGCAGCAGGTGCTGCTGGATGGCGACCGCATCGAGCTGCTACGCCCGTTGCAGGCCGACCCCAAGGATAACCGCCGGCGTCGCGCGCTCGGCGGTTGATTCCTGTCGCCCGTCCGCGAGGACGGGCAGGGGGCGTCAGCGACCCTTCTTCTTCTTGTCCTTCGGCAGATTGCGGCCGAACTGGCGCACGGTCTGCTGGGCCAGGGCCTTGTCGTTACCCGGGAAGTAATCGCCTTCCCAGCGGGTCACGTTGTCATTGTCGAAGAACACGGTGAAGTTCTTCACCTCGGTACGGCCCAGGCGGTTCACGCGCTGGCTGGAGGTGTAGTCCCAGCGCTGGGCGTGGAACGGGTCCGGAATGGACGGGGTGCCCAGCAGCGCAGTGACCTGCTGCTTGCTCTGCCCGACCTGCAGCTTGGCCACGGCATCTTCCCGGATCAGGTTGCCCTGATAGATGGGTTGCTTGTAGATGATGCCGCACCCGGTGGTGGACAGGGCGACGGCGGCGACCAACAGGAGATTGCGCATCGGGACTGGCGGTTGGGGAAATCAAACCGATGATACACTCCCGGCGTGCCACCGCGACCCAATCCGAGGCAGCTGGCGCTAAATCGCCAATGAACGGAGACCTATGGAAACCCACGACCTGCGAAAAGTCGGCCTGAAGGTGACCCATCCACGGATGCGGATCCTGGCGCTGCTTGAACAGCGCAATGCCCAGCACCACATGACCGCCGAAGACATCTACCGCCAGCTGCTCGAGCATGGCGACGAGATCGGCCTGGCGACGGTCTACCGGGTGCTGACCCAGTTCGAGGCCGCCGGCCTCGTGCTCAAGCACAATTTCGAAGGCGGCCAGGCCGTCTACGAGCTGGACCGTGGCGGCCACCACGACCACATGGTCGACGTGGACAGCGGCAAGATCATCGAGTTCGAAAGCCACGAGATCGAGGAGCTGCAGCGCAAGATCGCGGCCGACCACGGCTACGAGCTGGAAGAGCATTCGCTGGTGCTGTACGTGCGCAAGAAGCGCAAGTAAGCCGTTCGGGCCAGCTGGATGCGACGAAACCCCGGGCCTTCCCGGGGTTTTTCGTTGCTTACGGCAGATCCACGCCATGCGTAAGGGGCCCCATCAGCACCTCCAGATCCACCGCCTCGGCCATTGCCCGGTTGCCCGCATCGCCCGGGTGCAGGTGGTCGCCGGAGTCGTAGGCGGCGGCCATCCGTGACGGATCGGCCGGGTCGCGCAGCGCCGCATCCAGGTCGATCACCGCATCGAACGGGCTGTCGCTGCGCAGCCAGGCATTGAGCTGTTGGCGCAGTGCTTCCTTCTCCGGCTGGTAGTAGTCGTCCAGCGGCGTGCCGGGCAGGGCGCCGGCGAACGGTGTCAGGGTGGCGCCGAGGATGCGTAGACCCCGCCGATGGGCCTGCTCGGCCAGGGTGCGATACCCCGCCTGCAGTTCGGCCAGCGTGGGCCGGGCCTGGTTCCGGGCGAAGGCGGTGCCGGGCCAGCTGATGTCATTGATGCCGATCAGCACGACTACGCTGATCAAGCCTGGTTGATCCAGCACGTCACGCCGGAAGCGGGCCAGGGCGGATTCGCCCATGCCATCGCGCAGCAGCCGCCCCCCGGAAATACCGGCGTTGACCACGGCAACGCCCCGCGGTGCCAGACGCGCCGCCAGATGGTCGGTCCAGCGCTGGTCCTGATCGAGGCTGGCGGTGGCGCCATCGGTAATCGAGTCGCCGATCACCACCACGCTGCGTGCGCTGGCAGCGGCCTCGACCTCGATGCCGGCCAGGAACAGGCGGGCAGTGGTGCTGCTGGCCCCGCTCAGAGCCTGGGCCAGGCTCTGGTCGCCGGGCGCAATCCAACTGGTCTGCCGACCCTCCCAGTGGAACGTCTGGACTGGAGTAGGTCCCGGCACAAAGACACTGATCTGCAACGCCTGGTGGTCATCCGTGGCCAGTGGCAGCGGATCGCTCAGCCGTTCCTGACCTGGGCCGATCAGCACCCCGCGCTGGCCGTCGAAGCTGAGCGGCTGCGGGGCGGCACCCGCGTGTGCGGCCACGCTGGCCGCTCCGATCCGTAGCGGCTGGGTGCCGTAGGCATTGCTCAGCCGCACCCGCAGCCGGGGCCCGCCCAGGCTGATGCGCGCGGTCTGGCGGAAGGTCTGGTCCTGCAGCGTGGCCGGGACCAGGGTCGGGAACAGGACATCGGCGCCCCAGACCGGTTGCGGACTAGCCTGCCAGCTGGCGACCCAGTGCGGGGCCGGGGCGGCACTGGCTGCGCTGGAGAGGGCGATCAAGGCGGTCGCGGTGAGCTGGCTGAGGCGGTTCATCGGGCAATCCCGGGAGGAGGGAGGGCCATGGTGATTCTCCGTCGATCTGTGAACTAGACTGCGCATGGATAATCATCTGTGAACTGGATTCATCGCCATGGCGCGACCCGACATCAACCGATCCGGCGAACTGGAAGTGTTCGTGCGGGTGATCGAGACCGGTGGCTTCTCTGCCGCCGCTCGCACCCTGGACATGACGCCGTCGGCAGTCAGCAAGCTGGTGGCCCGGCTGGAGCAACGGCTGGGTACGCGCCTGCTGCAGCGCTCCACCCGCCAGCTGCAGCTGACCCCGGAAGGCTGCGCGTTCTACGAGCGCGGCCTGCGCG
Source organism: Stenotrophomonas sp. SMYL86 (assembly GCF_036320025.1). NCBI lineage: Bacteria > Pseudomonadati > Pseudomonadota > Gammaproteobacteria > Lysobacterales > Lysobacteraceae > Stenotrophomonas > Stenotrophomonas sp. SMYL86. The sequence goes on along the minus strand of NZ_JAWIRU010000018.1, from coordinate 11,529 downwards.
TGCTGGCCGACCTGGAGGAGGCCGAGCGCTGCGCCAGCGCCCATGCCGAGCCGCGCGGACGCCTGCGGGTCAATTCCAACGTGCCGTTCGGCCAGCATTTCCTGTTGCCGCTGCTGCCGGCATTCCTGGAGCGCAATCCGCAGGTGGGGGTGGATCTGACCTTGAACGACGAGGTGATCGACCTGCTTGAGCAGCGCACCGACGTGGCGGTGCGGGCCGGTCCGCTGAAGAGTTCCAGTCTGGTGGCGCGACGGCTGGGCGCGACGCGGATGATGATCGTGGCCGCGCCGGCCTATGCGCAGCGGCACGGCTTGCCGCGCAACGCCGAGGAGCTGATGTCGCACAACCGTCTGGACATCGGCCATGCACGGGCGATGCAGGGCTGGCCGCTGCTGCAGGACGGACGCGAGCGGATGGTGCTGCCCAGTGGCAATGCCCGCGCCAGCAATGGCAACGCGCTGCGGCAGCTGGTGCTGGGCGGGTTGGGCCTGGCGCGGCTGGCGACCTACCAGGTGCAGGAGGACATCGCCGCCGGACGCCTGCTGCCGGTGCTGGAAGAGGCCAATCCCGGTGACCTGGAAGAGGTCCATGCGGTGTTCCTGGGGCAGGGTGGCTACCTGCCGCTGCGGGTGCGCGCCTTCCTCGATTTCCTGGTGGAAACGGTGGATCTGGCGCGGCCACGGGGGTAGTGGGGGGGGGGGGGGGGGGCCCCCCCCCCCCCGGGGGGGCCGGGGTGTGTTGTCGGGGGGGGGGCGCGGCCCCCCGCGGCCCCCCAACCTCTTCATCCGTGTCCTGTGTGGGGGTGTGCCCCCCCCCCGCCCGGCACTACCTCGCGCGTTGTAGATCCACGCCATGCGTGGATAACCGCGAACAGGCCTCAGACCTGCAGCAGCTTGCGGGCGGCGGCGCGCGCTTCCTTGCTCACTTCCACGCCGCCGAGCATGCGCGCCAGCTCTTCCTCGCGCGCCTTGCTGTCCAGCTTTTCCACTGCGCTCTGGGTCATGCCTTCCACCGGCGCCTTGCTGACCCGGTAGTGGGCATGGCCCTTGGAGGCGACCTGCGGTAGGTGGGTTACGCACAGCACCTGGCGCTTCTCGCCAAGGGCGCGCAGCTTCTGGCCGACGATATCCGCCACCGCGCCGCCGATGCCGGAGTCGACTTCGTCGAACACCATGGTCGGCACCGCATCCAGGTCCAGCGCGGCCACTTCGATGGCCAGCGAAATGCGCGACAGTTCACCGCCCGAGGCCACCTTACGCAGGGCGCGCGGCGGTTGGCCGGCGTTGGCGGCGACCAGGAATTCCACGCGTTCGGCACCCTGCGGATCGGGCTTGCCGGCGTCCTGTGGCTCCAGCTCGATCAGGAACTGGCCACCGCCCATGCCCAGCTCGGCGATGATGCCGGTGGTGGTGGCCGACAGCTCGGCAGCGGCGCTGCGGCGGCTGGCGGTCAGCACTTCGGCCTGTACGCGCCAGGCGGCGGCGGCCTTGTCGATCTCGCCGGCCAGGCGCTGCAGGCGTTCGTCGGCGCCGCGCAGCTGTTCCACTTCGGCATGCATGCGCTCGCGCTGCGCGCCCAGCTCGTCCATCGGCACGCGGTGCTTGCGGGCCAGGTCGTGCAGGCGGCCGAGGCGACGCTCGTTCTCCTCGAACTGCTCCGGGTCGGCGTCGAGGTCGTCATGCACCCGGTCCAGCAGCGACAGGGCTTCGTGCAGCTGGATCGAGGCGTTCTCGATCAGGCCGTCCACCTCGCCCAGGCGCGGGTCGTGTTCGATCAGGCGCGACAGCTCGTGGCGCACCTGCTGCAGCAGGTCCAGCGCGGAACTGCCGTCGTCGCCATTGAGCTGGTTGCTGGCCGCCTGGCAGGCGCTCAGCAGGGCGCTGGCGTGGGCCTGGCGGCGGTGGCTGGCACCGAGTGCGACGATCGACTCCGGTTCCAGATCTTCGCGGTCCAGTTCGCGCAGCTGGTGCTCCAGGAAGCCGATCCGGTCACTGACGTCGCCCTGTTGCGACAGCGCCAGCGATTCATCGACCAGCGCCTGCCAGGCCGCAGCGGCGCGGCGCACCTGGCGGCGCTCGTTCTCGTTGCCGGCATAAGCGTCCAGCAGGGCCAGCTGCGACGGGCGCGTCAGCAGGGCCTGCTGTTCGTGCTGGCCGTGGATCTCCACCAGCAGCGAGGCCAGGTCGCCCAGCTGGGCCAGGGTCACCGGGCGGCCATTGATCCACGCCCGCGAACCGCCATCGGCGCGGATCACGCGGCGCAGCTGGCACTGTTCCTCGTCGTCCAGCTCGTTGTCGGCCAGCCACTGGCGCGCGGCCTGCAGCTGGTCCAGCGCGAATTCGGCGGAAAGCTCGGCGCGGGCGGCGCCATGGCGGACCACGCCACTGTCGGCACGCAGGCCGGACAGGAAGCCCAGCGCGTCGACCATCAGCGACTTGCCGGCGCCGGTCTCGCCTGAAACCACGGTCATGCCTGGCCCGAACTCCAGTTCGGTGGCGCGGACGACGGCAAAATCCTTGATCGAAAGATGTCTGAGCATGGGTAAGGGGGTATCAGCAGCCGCGCAACGCTAGCACGCGGGCGAGGGAGGTCCAATGACTTGCCAAGGTGATGCGCCGCCATTATCTAGTGTCCGTGTCTCACAGGTTGATTCCATGCACGGTTCTCCCGACCAGCTTGCCCCGCGTGCGCGCCATCTGCTGCGCACGCTGATCGCGCGTTACATCCAGGACGGCGAGCCGGTCGGCTCGCAGACGCTGGCGCGTGTGGCTGGCCTGGAGGTCAGCCCGGCCACCATCCGCAACATCCTCGGCGACCTGGAAGACCTGGGGCTGCTGGCCTCGCCGCACACCTCGGCCGGGCGCATCCCGACCGCGCATGGTTACCGGGTGTTCGTCGACAGCCTGTTGCAGATGCAGCCGCCGGGCGAGGGCGAACTGGCGCGGTTGCGCCAGGAACTGGCCAGTGGCGGCAGCACCCAGGCCCTGCTCGGCAGCGCCTCGGAGCTGCTGTCGGCGATGAGCCACTTCGTCGGCGTGGTCAGCGCGCCGCGGCGCGAGCAGTTCGCGTTCCGCCAGATCGATTTCGTGGCGCTGGACGGGCGCCGGGTGCTGGCGATCCTGGTGTTTGCCGACAACGAGGTGCAGAACCGCGTCATCGAGACCCGCCAGGAGTTCGCGCCGGGCCAGCTGGAGCAGGTCGCCAACTACCTCAATGCCCATTTCGCTGGCCTGCCGATGGCCGAGATCCGCACCCGCCTGCTGCTGGAGCTGCGCGATGCCCGTTCCGAGCTGGAGCAGCTGCTGGCGCACAGCATCGAACTGGCCGAGCAGGCCCTGCAGCCGGCCGCCGACGACATGCTGGTGGCCGGCCAGACCCGGCTGATGGGGGTGCAGGACCTGTCGGACCTGGAGCGCCTGCGCGAACTGTTCGAGCTGTTCTCCAGCAAGCGCGAGATCCTGCAGCTGCTGGAGCGGACCATCCAGGCCCCGGGGGTGCGCATCTTCATTGGCGAGGAGACCGGGATGATGCCGCTGCAGGGGGTCTCGCTGGTCACCGCCCCGTACACCGCCAATGGCCAGGTACTGGGCGTGCTGGGCGTGATCGGCCCCAAGCGGATGGCCTACGACCGCATGATTCCGCTGGTCCAGGCCACTGCCGATGTGCTCGGCGCGGCCTTTTCACCGGCCGGGCGCACTCCCGGAACATCCGACGCTTGAAACGCAGCATCCCGCCCACACTAGGGTGGGTGGAGGCGGAGATTGACCGCCAGGGACCCAGACATGAACCACGAACATCCAGATATCGAATCCCAGCAGACTGCCGCCGATGCGGCCGCCGCCGCCGGCGTCAACGACGAAGTGGAGCGCCTGCGCGCCGAAGTCGAGCAGATCAAGGCCGATGCGCTGCGTGAGCGCGCCGACCTCGAGAACCAGCGCAAGCGTGTTGCCCGTGACATCGAGCAGGCCCGCAAGTTCGCCAACGAGAAGCTGCTTGGCGAGCTGCTGCCGGTATTCGACAGCCTGGATGCTGGCCTGAAGGCCGCCGGCGACGACCCGCATCCGCTGCGCGAAGGCCTGGAGCTGACCTACAAGCAGCTGCTGAAGGTCGCTGCCGACAACGGCCTGGTCCTGCTGGACCCGATCGGCCAGCCGTTCAACCCGGAACACCACCAGGCGATCAGCCAGGTGCCGACCCCGGGCGCCGCCCCGGGCAGCGTGGTGACCGTGTTCCAGAAGGGCTACCTGCTCAACGAGCGCCTGCTGCGGCCGGCGCTGGTGGTGGTGGCCGCCGATTGATCGGCCGGGCCGGGCCATGCCCGGTCCCGGTCGTGCCAGGCCATGCCTGGCAAGGTTTTCCAGGCGCTGAACACAGCGTTCGGGAGGTGGCTTGAATGTTCCACGAGCCTCCCCCACATCGTATTCATCCACCGGCCGAGCGGCCGGACTGACCCCAACAAGCATCCTCAGGAGTCTCCCCATGGGCAAGATCATTGGTATCGACCTCGGCACCACCAACTCGTGCGTGGCGATCATGGACGGCGGCAAGGCCCGCGTCATCGAGAATTCGGAAGGCGATCGCACCACCCCGTCGATCGTCGCCTACACCAAGGACGGCGAAGTCCTGGTCGGCGCCTCGGCCAAGCGCCAGGCCGTCACCAACCCGAAGAACACCTTCTACGCGGTGAAGCGCCTGATCGGCCGCAAGTTCACCGACGCCGAAGTGCAGAAGGACATCGCGCACGTCCCGTACGGCATCCTGGCCCATGACAATGGCGACGCCTGGGTGTCGACCAGCGACGGCAAGAAGATGGCCCCGCAGGAAATCTCGGCCAAGGTGCTGGAAAAGATGAAGAAGACCGCCGAGGACTTCCTCGGTGAGAAGGTCACCGAAGCGGTCATCACCGTGCCGGCCTACTTCAACGACAGCCAGCGCCAGGCGACCAAGGACGCCGGCCGCATTGCGGGCCTGGACGTCAAGCGCATCATCAACGAGCCGACTGCGGCTGCGCTGGCCTATGGCCTGGACAAGGGTGACAACAAGGATCGCAAGATCGTGGTGTACGACCTGGGCGGCGGCACCTTCGACGTCTCGGTGATCGAGATCGCCAACGTCGACGGCGAGAAGCAGTTCGAAGTGCTGGCCACCAACGGCGACACCTTCCTGGGCGGCGAAGACTTCGACAACCGCGTCATCGAGTACCTGGTTGAAGAGTTCAACAAGGACCAGGGCATCGACCTGCGCAAGGATCCGCTGGCCCTGCAGCGCCTGAAGGACGCCGCCGAGCGCGCCAAGATCGAGCTGTCCAGCGCCCAGCAGACCGAAGTGAACCTGCCGTACGTCACCGCTGACGCCTCGGGTCCGAAGCACCTGAACATCAAGCTGACCCGCGCCAAGCTGGAAGCGCTGGTGGAAGACCTGATCAAGAAGTCGATCGAGCCGTGCCGCGTCGCCCTGAACGATGCCGGCCTGCGTTCGAGCGACATCAGCGAAGTGATCCTGGTCGGTGGCCAGACCCGCATGCCGAAGGTGCAGCAGGCGGTGACCGAGTTCTTCGGCAAGGAACCGCGCAAGGACGTCAACCCGGACGAAGCCGTGGCACTGGGTGCTGCGATCCAGGGCGGCGTGCTGGGCGGCGACGTCAAGGACGTGCTGCTGCTGGACGTGACTCCGCTGTCGCTGGGCATCGAGACCATGGGTGGCGTGTTCACCAAGATCATCGAGAAGAACACCACCATCCCGACCAAGGCCTCGCAGGTGTTCTCCACCGCTGAGGACAACCAGTCGGCCGTGACCGTGCACGTGCTGCAGGGTGAGCGCGAACAGGCCCGCTTCAACAAGTCGCTGGCCAAGTTCGATCTGTCCGGCATCGAGCCGGCCCCGCGTGGCCTGCCGCAGGTGGAAGTGTCCTTCGACATCGACGCTAACGGCATCCTGCACGTGTCGGCCAAGGACAAGAAGACCAACAAGGAACAGAAGGTCGAGATCAAGGCCGGTTCGGGCCTGTCCGAGGAAGAGATCGCGCGCATGGTTGCCGACGCGGAAGCCAACCGCGAAGAAGACAAGAAGTTCCAGGAGCTGGTGCAGGCCCGCAACCAGGCCGACGCCCTGATCCACGGCACCCGCAGCGCCATCACCGAGCACGGCAGCAAGGTTGGCGGCGATGTGATCGGCAAGGTCGAGGCGGCCCTGGCCGACCTGGAAACCGCGATGAAGGGTGACGACAAGGCGCAGATCGAAGCCAAGTCGAAGGCACTGGAAGAAGCCGGCCAGTCGCTGTTCGCCGCTGCTTCGGCCGACCAGGGCGGTGCCCCGGGTGCCGACGCCGGTAACGCCGGCAAGGCGCAGGACGACGTGGTCGACGCCGAGTTCACCGAAGTCAAGGACGACAAGAAGTCCTGATCCGGACCGACACGGGACGCTGGCCATCAGCGTCCCGTTGTCGCATCAGGGTCCTGACCGCCCACCGGCGTGTCGGGGCGCCCGACGCAAGAGCGGACCTGGTTCCGCTCTTCCGCTTTGACGAATCCCGACTTTCCGGAACCAGATCCACGATATGAGCAAGCGCGATTACTACGAAGTGCTGGGCGTTGCCCGCACCGCCACCGACGAAGAGCTGAAGAAGGCCTACCGTCGCTGCGCGATGAAGTTCCACCCGGACCGCAACCCGGGTGATGCGGCGGCCGAAGCCTCCTTCAAGGAGTGCAAGGAGGCCTACGAAGTGCTGTCCGACGGCAACAAGCGTCGCATGTACGACAGCCACGGCCACGCTGCGTTCGAGCACGGCATGGGCGGCGGTGGTCCGGGCGGCCCGGACATGAACGATATCTTCGGCGATATCTTCGGCAACATCTTTGGCGGTGGCGGCGGTGGTCCGCGCCAGGCCCGTCGCGGCGCCGACATCGGCTACGTGATGGAGCTGGACCTGGAAGAGGCCGTGCGCGGCGTCGAGCGCCGGATCGAGATTCCGACCCTGGCCGAGTGCGGCGATTGCGATGGCAGTGGCTCGGAGGATGGCAAGGTCGAGACCTGCAACGTGTGCCATGGCCGTGGCCAGGTACGCATCCAGCGCGGCATCTTCGCCATGCAGCAGGCCTGCCACAACTGCGGCGGCCGTGGCCAGATCATCGCCAAGCCCTGCAAGACCTGCCACGGCAACGGCCGTGTCGAGGAAGACAAGGTGCTGTCGGTGAAGGTGCCGGCGGGCGTCGATACCGGCGACCGCATCCGCCTGCAGGGCGAGGGCGAGGCCGGTCCGGCCGGCACGCCGCCGGGTGACCTGTACGTGGAAGTGCGCGTGCGCGAGCATGCGATCTTCCAGCGCGATGGCGACGACCTGCACTGCGAAGTGCCGATCCGCATCTCGCAGGCGGCACTGGGCGACACCGTCCGCGTGGCCACCCTTGGCGGAGAAGCGGAAATCCGCATCCCGGCCGAGACCCAGACCGGCAAGCTGTTCCGCCTGCGCGGCAAGGGCGTGCGCTCAGTGCGCAGCCGCAGCGAAGGTGACCTGTACTGCCGTGTGGTGGTGGAGACCCCGGTCAACCTCACCAACGACCAGCGCAGGTTGCTGGAGCAGTTCGAAGCCACCTTCGTCGGCGAGGAAGCGCGCAAGCATTCGCCGAAGTCGGCCACCTTCATGGATGGCGTGAAGGGTTTCTGGGACCGGATGACGTCCTGAGTTTTTCGACGGAAGCGATGAACGATAGCGCCGGGCCATGCCCGGCGTTGTCGTTTGTGGTGCAGTGGATCCACGCCTTGCGTGGATGCCGTTCAAGGGATCATCGGAAAAACGCCGCCGGCGTCTGCCCCAGCTGCCGCTTGAACATGCTGGTGAACGCGCTCGGGCTGTCGTAGCCCATCGCCAGCGCCACATCGATGACCTTGTCGCCGACCGCCAGTCGCTCCAAGGCGGCCAGCAGCCGCGCCTGCTGCCGCCACTGCCCGAAGGTCATGCCCAGTTCGCTGGCGAAATGGCGCTGGATGGTCTTCACGTCCACGGCCAGGGCCTCGGGCCAGTCCTGCAGCGTGGCTTCGTCGCCGGAATCCATCCGGCTGCTCGTCCGAGTGGAACCGGAAGTGAGACCCGCTGGCGTGTGTGGCGGGACTGCTCATTGCCAGGATCAGCAATGCTGCCGAAGCCGCCCGCATGGTGACTGCTCGCCTTCATGCATCGTGCTTCCTCGCCAGTGGGAGGTGATCGAAGCACGCCGTTGCGCAGCGGAACTGCGACACGCTTGGCTCTTATGCCCGGTTGCGGAGAATGCCTACGGCACGCCCGGCGTTTGGTCTGTGCGATTCCTGCCGCCTAAAATGGAAGCATGAATCCATCCATCCTGAAAAGACTGCGGTGCCGGGGCGCCATCGGCATTACGATGCTGGTGGCGGTGTTGACCGTACCCCATGTCTCGGCAGCACCCGCTTGCGGCTTCGATGAGCCGATCGTCGATCCGCAGGGATCCCCTACGCCTTTGCCTGGTACACGCTGGACCTACTCCACCGGCGCATCGCGTCCAGAACTGACGTTGCAGCTGCAGACGGTGGAACCGCAGCAGCTGGCGCTTTCGATTGATGGAGAGGCCGTTCGGCACGAATGGCGAGAGACCTATGCAGACGTGAATCCGCTGCGCAAAGGGGAAAAGATCCTGCTGCGCTTCCCGTTATCCGTCGGCGCGCAGTGGCAGGACAGGTTCGAGGAGCCGGGCGAAATCCGCGCTTCGTTTGGCAGCTATCGCTATGACTATGTGGAGGAGAGCAGCAGCCGAGTCGTGGCCGTCGAGACGGTACGGACTGCGCTGGGTGACGTAAATGCCTACCGGATCGAGAGAGATGCGCGGTGGCACAAATCCAATCCCCGCTCGGATGACATGAAACACATGCGCCTGGAAGGTAGTGGTGCGGTGGACGGAATGGAACGCAGCATCAGCTGGTACGCGCCAAGCGTTGGGCGGGTGGTGTTGCGGCGAAGCATCAAGGCCAATCCAAACTATCCCCGCTACCCGACTGCGGAAAACGACAGTCCCCGTCTGATGGTCACCGAGCTGGTCGGTTTCCAGCGCCCCGATGGCTGCCGCGTCGAAGCAGCTCCCACCCAGGCACGTGTGCCTGATGATCTGCCACCGCTGCATTACCCCCTGATGTTAAACAACAGATGGGAATTCCTGTTGATTCGTCATCAGCATGTGCCGGCCGTATCCGTGGATCGTTAGCGCGTGGAGCTGCCTGCGGGACCCGCAGGCGATAATCGGAAAAATGCCGCCGGCGTCTGCCCCAGCTGCCGCTTGAACATGCTGGTGAACGCACTGGGGCTGTCATAGCCCATCGCCAGCGCCACATCGATCACCTTCTCGCCTACGGCCAGGCGTTCCATCGCGGCCAGAAGCCGCGCCTGCTGCCGCCACTGCCCGAAGGTCATGCCCAGTTCGCTGGCGAAATGGCGCTGGATGGTCTTCACGTCCACCTGCAGCGCCTGCGCCCAGTCCTGCAGGGTGGCGTCGTCGCCAGGATGCTTCTGGATGTGCTGGCAGATACGCTGCAGGCGCGGGTCGGTGGGCGAGGGCAGGTGCAGCGGCAGCACGTCCATGCGGTGCAGTTCGTCCAGCAGCAGGCGCACCACGCGGCCGTCGCGGCTGTCGTCCACGTGCGCGGACTCGATCAGGCTGGCGGCCAGCAGCAGTTCGCGCAGCAGCGGCGCTACCTGTACCGCGAACGCCTCGTCCGGCAGCTGCGGCGCGAAATCCGGTTCCACGTACAGGCTGCGCATATGCACCTCAGCGATGCAGTCCACCGCATGGGCCATGCCGGCCGGCACCCAGATCGCGCGGGTCGAGGGTACGACCCAGCGGCCGCCGTCCGCACGCACCACCATCAGTCCGGACATGGCGAACACCAGCTGGTGACGGCGATGCCGGTGGGGCGCGATGTGGGTGCCGGGTTTGTAGTGGCGGGCGCGGCAGGTCACCGGGCGGTGTACCGGAACCTCGTTCCACGGCGCAGTCTCGCGGACCGGGCAGGGAGTGTCCTTTTTGCGATATGCCATGACCCGAACGCGGCAGAAGGGAGGAGGAGCCCACCGTAGCATGCGTGGCTCGCCCCCAACCTGACTGTGTCCATGTCGACCCTGGCTTCTCCCGCAACGACCTCACGCCCGGTGGCCCCCGGCGTGCTGGCCGCCATCTCCACCTCGCATGTCGTCAACGACATGATGCAGTCGCTGATCCTGGCCATCTATCCGGTGATCAAGGGCGGCTTCAATCTCAGCTTCACCCAGATCGGCCTGATCACCCTGACCTACCAGCTTACCGCCTCGATCTTCCAGCCGTTGATCGGCATGGCCACCGACCGTCGCCCTGCACCGTACTCGCTGCCGATCGGCATGGCCTCGACCCTGTGCGGCATGCTGCTGCTCGGCTTCGCACCGAACTACGCGGTGGTGCTGATGGCTGCGGCGATGGTCGGCATTGGCTCGGCCATCTTCCATCCGGAAGCCTCGCGCATCGCGCGACTGGCCTCGGGCGGTCGTCATGGTTTCGCGCAGTCGGTGTTCCAGGTGGGTGGCAATTTCGGAACAGCGCTTGGCCCGTTGATCGCCGCCGCAGTGATCGTGCCGTATGGCCAGCACGCCGCATCGTGGTTTGCCGGTGCTGCCCTGATCGGCATCGCATTGCTGACCTATGTCGGCCGCTGGTACGCGTTGCATCTGGGCACGCCACGACCGGTCAGCACGGCTGCGATGGCGCCGCGGCATCCGCCGCGCACCGTGGCCAAGGTACTGGCGATCCTGCTGGTGCTGATCTTCAGCAAGTACTTCTACATGGCCAGCATCGGCAGCTACTTCACCTTCTACCTGATCCACCACTTCGGCATTCCGGTGGCGCAGGCCCAGCTGCATCTGTTCGCGTTCCTGGTGGCGTCCGCCGCCGGCGGCTTCCTTGGTGGCCCGCTGGGTGACCGCATCGGCCGCAAGCCGATCATCTGGACCTCGATCCTGGGCGTGGCCCCGTTCGCGCTGATGCTGCCGCATGCTGATCTGCTGTGGACGACCGTGCTGGCGGTGCTGATCGGCTTCGTGCTGTCCTCGGCGTTCTCGGCGATCGTGGTGTACGCGCAGGAAATGATGCCGCACCGCATCGGCATGGTGTCCGGCCTGTTCTTCGGCTTCGCCTTCGGCATGGGCGGGCTTGGGGCGGCTGTGCTGGGCCTGCTGGCGGACAAGACCAGCATCGAATACGTCTACCAGTTGACCGCGTTCCTGCCGCTGCTGGGCATCGTGGCGGCGTGGCTGCCACCGTCGCGGCCTGCTGCTCACTGAGGGGGTGGGGTTTGCAGGGCTTGCAGCCCTGCACCTGCCGAAGCCAAGGCAACGGCAACGGCAACGGCAACGGCAACGTCAAATTCAAAAGCTGGCTTTCCGTGGGTTGGCGGGGTGGGTCCGGTTGAGGGGGACGGCGTAAATACGTCCCTGTAGCCTCGGTCGCGCCATCCATGGCGCTCACGCCCCCGCAACCGGACCCACCCCGCCGTCGACAG
>NZ_JAWIRU010000017.1:0-107462 GCF_036320025.1 Stenotrophomonas sp. SMYL86 | reverse complement strand
CGGGCGGGTGGGCTGCGCAGGGGCGTGAGCCGCATGGATGCGGCGACCGAGCTTACACGGACGTACTTGCAGCGCCCCCTGCGCAGCTCACCCGCCCGGCCCACCTCGCCGACCCGCAGTCGAGCAAACTCGACTCTACGCAGTATGCCCAGCCACGAGGGGCTGCGCCGTTGGCCGGAAACTCAGTACCGCTTGATCCCCGGCACCGTGCAACCTTCAATCTGCGCATGCGCGGACACCGCGTTCTCCTTCTCGTCGCGCGCCAGACGCGACTGCTCGATCGTCGCCCAGTGCCGGCGGCACAGCGGCCCGGTCTTCGAGCCCAGATCCACCGCCTTGCGCGCGAACGTCTCAGCCTGTGCCCATTGGCCCTGCAACAGCGCCAGCTCGGCACGCTCCTGCAACACCGCCGGGTCACCGGCCACGATTTCCAGCGCGTGGTCCAGGCTGCTGGCGGCGCCGGCCAGGTCGTTGGCCTGACGCTGCGTCTGTGCAGTCACCCGCAGGTCTTCCACCTGCGAATCACGCAGAGGCTGCACCGACAGCTCCTTGTCGTCCGGACCTGCGGCCGCATCCACCGCAGCCAGGCGCTGTGCCGGCGTGGTGGTATCAACCGGCGGCTTGGCCACCGGCGGTGCGCTGCTGACGCAGGCGGCCAGGGCCAGGCTGAGGCCGGTCAGGGCCAGGGGCTGCAGCAGGGATCGCATGTTCATCGGCATCATCGGCTCGGGGGAGGAGTGGCGGCGGCGGGCGCCGCGGCAGGTTCAGCAGGCGGCTCAGGCTTGCGGTCCAGGCCGAACCAGCTACGCCAGCCACCGCCCTCGCCTTCGGCACCCTGCCCGTCCGGCGACACCGCCGGCGCACACGGTGCATAGGCCGGCGCGTAGCCCACCACGAACGGGAAACGACGCGCGCCCGGACAGCCTTCATCCGTGCTGTTGAGTCCGGTCGGCGCCACCGACTGCCAGTCCAGGCCCTTGTTGCTGACCCGCAGCGGCGCACTCGGCAGGCGCTGGAAGATGCCCGACCAGACCCGCATCGCGCCGGTGGCACCGTACAGGCCGGCCTGCTCGTTCTGGTCGTTGCCGATCCAGATCACCGCCAGATGATCGCCGGTGTAACCGGCGTACCAGCTGTCGCGGCCATCGTTGGTGGTACCGGTCTTGCCGGCCGGCTGCAGGCGGCCGAGGCCATCGGCGTTGAGCCGCTGCGCGGTGCCGCTGGCAACCACCTGCTGCAGGCCGACACTGATCAGGTTGGCGGCAATCGAGTCGCCTTCCTGGGCCGGTGCCGGGGTCTTGTCGTAACGCTTGAGCAGCTTGCCCTGCGGATCGAGCACGCCACGCACCGCATGCAGCGGCTGGATTTCGCCACCGGACGCGAGGAACTGGTACAGCTGGGCCATCGCGTACGGGCTCTGGTCGGTCGAACCGAGAATCACCGCCGGATTCGCCTCGGCCTTGATGCCGGCCAGCACGTGGATCAGCTGGGTCACGCGCTCGGGGCCGACCTGCATGCCCACGCGCACCGTGGCCTGGTTGTAGGAATGCGCCAGCGCGTCGATCAGGCGCACGGTGCCGTGGCTGCGGTTGTCGGCATTGCCGGGATTCCAGTTGCGGCCGCGGCCGAGCTGCACGGTCACCGGTGAATCGTCGACCCAGCTGGCCAGCGAGTAGCGGTCCGGCTGCGCCAACGCGAGCAGGTACACGAACGGCTTCAGCAACGAGCCGACCGGGCGCTGTGCTTCGATCGCACGGTTGAAGCCGACCTCGGACACTTCACGGCTGCCGATCACCGCCAGCACGTCACCGTTGTGCACGTCGGTCAGCACCATGCCGGCCTGCAGTTCGGGGCGACGCTTGCTCTCCAGCGACTTGATGGTGCGGGTCACCGCGCCTTCGGCATAGGCCTGCGCGGACGGCGACATACCGGTCATCACGCTCAGGCCGGCGCCCTGCAGGGCAGATTCCGGATAGTCGTGACCCAGTTGGCGGCGGACCAGATCGACATAGGCGGGGAAGCGGTTGGCGGCAACCAGGCCCGGCGTCTTGGGCACGCCCAGCGGGGCCTTCAACGCACGCTGGTACTCGGCGTCATCGATCAGCGTGGCTTCGTGCAGTTTGCCCAGCACGAAGTTGCGGCGATCCAGCGCGCGTTCCGGATTGCGCCGCGGGTCGTAGAAGGACGGGCCCTTGACCAGGCCGATCAGCAGCGCGATCTGCTCGGTCTCCAGCGACTGCAGGTCGCGACCGAACCAGAACTCGGCGCCAGAGGACATGCCATGGATGGCCTGGCTGCCACGCTGGCCCAGGTACACCTGGTTGAGGTAGGCCTCGAAGATGGTGCGCTTGTCGTAGCGCGCTTCCATGATCAGCGCGTAGAGCACTTCGTTGAATTTGCGGGTAACCGTCTGCTCCTTGCCGATGCCGAGCAGGCCGCTGCGGGCCAGCTGCTGGGTCAGCGTAGAGGCGCCCTGGCGGCTCTGGCCACCGGAGCGGATGGTTACCCACACCGCGCGCGCGATGCCGGACAGGTCGATGCCGTGGTGGCGGTTGAAGTCCTTGTCCTCCACCGCCTGCAGGCCGGTCACCAGCAGGTCCGGCGCCTCGTCCATGCGGATCAGGCGGCGTTCTTCCTGCTTCTGGCCGTACAGGGTGGCGATGCGGGCCGGGTCCAACCGCGCGGCCTTCAAGGCCTTGCGGTTGTCGGCGTCGCGCAGCGAGGCGACCGCACCATCGGCCAGTGACAACTCGAGCCGGCGCGGGGCAACCCGGCCATCGACGTCGTTGTAGCCGCGGCTGGAGATGACGAAGCGCCCGCCGTTCACCGCATAGGTGGCCGGCTCCTTGCCCTGGCCGTCATCGCGGTAGGCGGAGGCGGCCAGCTCGGTCTTCAGCGTGGACGCATCCATCGCCTTGCCGGGGGTGAGCACCAGCGGGCGCGCGTAGACGCGCGTCGGGATCTGCCAGCGCAGCTCGCCGAAACGCTGGGTCACCTGCTGGTTCAGGTACAGCGTATAGGGAATGAGGAAACCCAATCCCAACGCGACCGCAGCCATGCTCCAGGTGATCAGCCGGCGCCGCCACAGCGGGCCGTTGTCCTGCTGGTCGTCGTCGTCGAAATCGTCGATGTCGTCGGAATCGTAGCGTCGGGGCACGGGAATGCGAGAATGTAGGGTCTGGCGAGTCTACCCCAGCCGCTGCGGCTGGCGAATTCTCCCGGGTTCCCCTGCTTAAGCTGGAGTTGCAACCGGATGGCGATGTCCCTGGCCGAGATCCGATACCTGATCAACCGCCTCACGGGCCTGGCCCGCCGGAGCCTGGCCAGCCTGCGTACCCGTGGGTGGCGGGCGACCTGGCAGCGCATCCGCGTGCATACCCAGCGCGCCGTTCCCGCGCCGCGAACGCCGCTGTTCCTGCCGCCGGCACAGGATTTCGCCCCCTTCACGGTGCCGTTCAGCGAAACGCCGGAAGTGAGTATCGTCATCCCGGTCTACAACCACGTCGGCCATACCCTGGCCTGCCTGCGCGCCCTGGCGGCACATCCGCCGCTGGCGGCGTGCGAGATCCTGGTCGTGGATGACGGCAGCAGCGACGCCACCGTGCAGTGGATGCCGCAGGTCGCCGGACTGCGCTATGAGGTGCGCGAGCACAACGGCGGCTTCATCGAGGCCTGCAACGATGGCGTGTCGCGCGCACGCGGCCGCTATGTGGTGCTGCTCAACAACGATACGGTGCCACAGCCGGGCTGGCTGGATGCCCTGCTGGACACGTTCGCCAGCACACCCGACGCCGGCCTGGTCGGCAGCCAGCTGCTGTACCCGGATGGCCGCCTGCAGGAATCAGGGGGTGTGATCTTCGCCAACGGCAGCGGCTGGAGCTACGGCCGTTTCGAGGCGGCGGACGACCCACGCTTTGCCAGCCTGCGCGACGTCGACTACTGCTCCGGCGCGGCGCTGATGCTGCCGCGCGCCCTCTGGCAGCAGCTGGGCGGCTTCGATACCCGTTACAAGCCGGCGTACTACGAGGACACCGACCTGGCCTTCCGCGTTCGCGCCCAGGGCCTGCGTGTGCTGGTGCAACCAGCCAGCCGGGTGATCCACGATGAAGGCACCAGCAACGGCACCGATACCGGCAGCGGTGTGAAGGCCTACCAGGTGCGCAACCAGGCCATCTTCGCCGCCCGCTGGGCCACCGAGCTGGCCCGCCATCCGGCGGTGGGCGAAGTGCCGTCACCCGCGCTGCTGCTGCGTGGCCGACGCCAGGTGTTGATCCTGGACGAGGAAGTACCCCAACCGGATCGCGATTCGGCGTCACTGCGCCAGGTGAACCTGATCCGCCTGCTGCTGCAGGGCGGCGCTCATGTGGTGTTTGTTCCCACCCGCCGCGAACATGGCGGTGCCGCCACCGAAGCACTGCAGCGGATGGGCGTGGAAGTCTGGTATGCGCCGTTCCTCGATGGCGTCGCCAGCTGGCTGCGAACGCACGGTGCGCGTTTCCACGTGGCGCTGCTGGTCCGCCACCATGTCGCCCACGAGTGCCTGCCGCTGCTGAAGCGCTATGCGCCGCAGGCCCGCACCGTGTTCGACACCGTGGACCTGCACTACCTGCGCGAACGTCGTGGTGCCGAAGTCGCCGGTGATGCCGGGTTGCTGCGCGCCGCCGAGCGCACCCGCGCCAGCGAGCTGGCGGTGATGGAGCAGTGCGACGTCACCGTGCTGGTCAGTGCCGCCGAGCGCGAGCAGCTGCAGGCCGACGCCCCTTCCGTGCAGGTGGAGCTGATCTCCAACCTGCACGACGTCGCCGGCGCCGGCAAACCGTTCGAACAGCGCCATGATCTGGTGTTTGTCGGCGGCTTCCGCCATCCGCCGAACCTGGATGCCATGGAGTGGTTCATCGGCGAAGTCTTTGCCGGCATCCGCGCCCGCCTGCCCGAGGTACACCTGCACTGCATCGGTGCCGCCACACCGGAATCGCTGCTGGCATTGGCCGCACGCCAGCCCGGCGTGCAGATGCACGGTTTCGTCGAGGACATCACGCCCTACATGGACGGCGCACGCATTTCCATCGCGCCGCTGCGCTTCGGCGCCGGCGTGAAAGGCAAGATCAACCTGAGCATGGCCCATGGCCAGCCGGTGGTGGGTACCACCTGCGCCGTGGAAGGAATGCACCTGCACCCGGGCCAGGACGTGCTGGTGGCAGATGATGCGGCGGGCTTCGCCGATGCGGTGGTCCGCCTGTACCAGGATCCGCAGCTGTGGCAGCAGTTGTCCGACGCCGGCCTGGCCAACATCGCAGAGCACTTCTCCCTCGACGCTGCCCGCGCGACCGTGCAGCGGGTGTTCTTCACCTAATCCGGGCGACCGCCGGCGCGGCGCAGGCGGTCTTCGAACGCCGGCAGCTCGGCCAGGTCCGGTTGCAGCAACCGGGCCTGTTCGGCGGCGTGTGCGGCAAACGCCAGGTCTCCATTGCCGAGCCGTTCGCTGCCGATCGCCAGCCAGCGCTGGGCCAGGCGCAGGCGTGCCGAGGGAAGTCCAACCGCGGTCGGCGACAGGGTCTGCCACGCCTGCAGGCAGGCACCTGCGGCCTGCACGCGGTTCTGCCGCAGGTTGTCGTCGAAGCAGCGGCGACTGGCAGGCAGCAGCCGCGCTGCGGCAGCCTTCACCCGTGCATCGCGTGGCGCCAGTGACTGCGCTTCGCGCAACGCGTCGAACGCACTGTGCCCGGGGGGGCTGATCCATTGCCCGGCACGTTCGGCGCGCTCGATCCTGCGCAGGTGGTCGCGCAGTTGGCGCTCGCGCTGCGTGTTGCTGACCGCCGGCTGCTGCAGCGCCTTCTGCGCCTGTTGGGCGCGTTGCAGGCGTTGCGCGAGCTGCTGTTGCGCCGCCGGCGAAGCACCCAGTTCCGCTGCCAGTGCGGCATCGGCCTGCGCCGCTTCGAACTGGAAATCGTCGGCCTGCTTCTGGCTGCGTGCCAGCACCGCCTGCAAGGTCTGTTCGCGGCCGCGCTGGGCACTGGAATCATCAACCGCCACTGCCAGCACGGCGAGGAATCCCTTCGCTGCGGATTCCAGCTGCCGACGCTGCAAGGCGCGCTGGGCCTGGCGCAGGCGCTGGTCGACGGCCTGTGCCAATGCTTCCTGGCTGGCGGGCAGATCGGCGTGGCCGGCATCGAACTGGCGCGCACGCTGCAGTATCGCGGCTGCCTCGGCCAGCTCGCCGCGCCCGGCCAGGATGCGGGCCTGCTGCAGCAGATCGCTCAGTGCGTCCTCGCGACCTTCCAGCGCCGGCAGATTGTCCGGCTGCAGTACCAGGATGCGCTGGAACAGGGGCAGCGCGCTGCTGTCACCGTCGTCCAGCCGGCCCGCTGCAAAGGCGTTGCGCGCCTGCGCCAGCAGTGCACCGATGCCGGCGCCTGCGCTGCGCCGGGCCTGCAGCTGGCGTGCCACGGCATCCGCATCGCCCTGCGGCACCTGCAGTTCCCGGGCCAGTGCCAGCGCCTGCGCGCTGCCTTCGAGGTCGTTGGCCTGTAGTTTTTCGCTGGCCTGCTGCAGGGCCGCGGCGCCGGTACGGGCCAGCCCCTCACGGGCCTGCGGACGATCACCATCCAGCGCCAGCACGGCCTGGTAGCGCTCACGCGCACCACTGCCATCGGCGGCACTCAGTCGCCCGGCCGCCAGTGCGCGATCGCCTTCGGCCAGCAACTGTTCAATCTGAGGCTCATCCCAGAACCAGTCGGCCAGCGGCTTGCGCAGCAGCACCAGCAGCACGAACACCGCCAGCGCCGCGATCAGCGCCCAGCGCCACACCCGGCGCGCGTGACGTGCCTGCAGCCACCACCAACGGCCTTCGCGGCGGACGCGGTCCAGCGCAGGATGTTCAGCGCCATGCGGGCGATGCGGAGGCTCGCGTTCCATGCGTGCAGGGTAGCCGGGGCAGCGTGAAGCTCAGCCGAGGCGACGCGCCTCGCTCACGCCGGGCAGCGCATCCAGCTTTCCCAGCAGGGTCGACAGCTGGCCGTAGTCGCTCACCTTCAGGCGCAGGCGCAGGTGGGCACGGCCACTGTTGCGCACGTTGTCACTGTGGATGTCGAGCACGTAGGCGTCTTCCTGGGCGATCAGGTTGGTGATGTCCTTCAGCAGCCAGCGGCGGTCGACCGCAGTGACCACCACGTCCACTTCGTAGCCGCCACCGGCCTGGCCCCACTCCACCGGCAGGATGCGCTGCGGGCTGGTGGCTGCCAGCCGGGCCAGCGCGGCACAGTCTGCACGATGCACGGTGACACCCCGGCTACGGGTCAGGTAGCCGACGATCGGCTCGCCCGCCACCGGCTGGCAGCAACGCGCCAGCTGCACCAGCAGGTTGCCCACGCCCTGCACGGTGAACTTGGACTTGCCCAGGTTCTCGCGGCGCGCGGTCGGCCGCGGCAGGGCTGGCGCGGGCGCCGGCTGGCTCGCTGCACGTTCGGCTTCCAGCAGGGTACGACTGACCTGGTTCGGGCCGGTGTCACCCAGCGCCACCTGGATGTAGAGGTCGTCAACGCTGTCGGCATGGAACTTCTTCGCCGCCACCGCCAGATCAGAATGCTGCAGGCCCAGACGCTTCAGCTCGCGCTCGAGCAGTTCGCGCCCGGCCTGCACGTTGCGCGCGCGGTCCAGCTTGTGGAACCAGCTGCGTACTTTTTCGCGCGAGCGGTTGCTGGCCAGGAAGCCGTTGGCCGGCATCAGCCAGTCGCGGCGCGGATCGGCCTCCTTGCCGGTCAGGATCTCGACGCGGTCGCCGCTGCGCAGGCGGTAGGTCAGCGGCACGATACGGCCATTGACCTTCGCACCACGGCAGCGGTGACCCACCATCGTGTGCACCTGGTAGGCGAAATCGAGCGGCGTGGCCCCCTGCGGCAGGTCCAGCACCTCGTCCTTCGGGCTCAGTGCATAGACCCGGTCCTCGGTCAGCTCGGCATCGAGCGCCCCGGCCAGTTCATTGCCCTGCCCATCCTGCGCCTGCTCCAGCAGCTGGCGCATCCAGGTGATCTTGCGGTCGAAGGACTTCTCCGCGCCCTTGCCGCCTTCCTTGTACTTCCAGTGCGCGGCCACGCCCAGCTCGGCCTGCGAATGCATCTCGTGGGTACGGATCTGCACTTCGATGGTGCGCCCTTCCGGGCCGACCACGGCGGTATGCAGCGAGCGATAGTCGTTGGCCTTGGGCCGGGCGATGTAGTCGTCGAACTCGCTGGGCACCGGCGCCCACAGTGCATGCACCACGCCCAGCGCGGCGTAGCAGGCGGCGACATCGTCGACCATGACGCGCACCGCACGGATGTCGTACAGCTGGTCGAACGCCAGCCGCTTCTTCTGCATCTTCCGCCAGATGCTGTAGATGTGCTTCGGGCGGCCACTGACCTCGGCCTTGATGCCCTGCGCGACCAGTTCGCGCGACAGCACCTTCTTGACGTTCTCGACGTAACGCTCGCGGGCGATGCGGGTTTCGTCCACCTCCCGCGCAATGCGCCGGTAGGTCTCCGGTTCCAGGTGGCGGAACGCCAGGTCCTCCAGCTCCCACTTCAGCTGCCAGATGCCCAGACGGTTGGCCAACGGCGCATGGATGTCGCGGGTCAGCTGCGCCAGCGCGCGGCGCTGCTCGTCGTCCAGCTTGTCGGCCGCGCGCATGCGCGCCAGCTGCCGCGCCAGCAGGATGGGCACCACGCGCAGGTCGCGGATGATCGCCAGCAGCAGGCGGCGCAGGCCTTCGCTGTTGCGCCCGGCCTCGCGGCCGGCGTGCAGCGCCCACACCGGATCGGCCGCATCCTGGCCATCCAGCAGGCCGATCACCGCGGCCTTGTGGTTGCCCAGCGGCAGTTGCTCCAGGCTGGCGCGCAGGCCGGGCAGATCGAACAGCAGGGCCGCGACCACCGCGCCTTCGTCGGCTGAGAGCATCGCCAGTGCGTCGAGGGTGTCGCCCAGCACCGACCAGCTGGCGCGCATCTGATGGTCGCAGTCCGGCGCTTCCCAGTGCCCGCGCAGGGCCTGGCGCAGCGGAGCAGGCAGCACGGCTGCCGAGGGGCGGTTCAACAAGGCATCCAGGCCGGGGACGGAAGCGCGGTTCACAGCATCGAGCAGGCAAGACAGAGGCCCCTACACTAGCGCCGGCGCCGTTCAGGGACAATCACCGCGGCCACCATCACCCGGCATGAAGACATGCCGCTACACTCGCGGGCAAACCCAGGAGAGTCCCGACATGTCCTCGATCGTCCCGCGTTTCCGCCTACGGCTGCTGGCCTGTGCCGCACTGTTGCTGTCCCTGTCGGCGCCTGCGCTGGCCCAGCGCGTGGTGGAGGGTGACCTGCAGCAGCAGATGTCACCGGCTGAGTTCAAGGCGGCCGGCCTGGACAAGCTCAACGCGCAGGAACTGGCCACGCTGAACCGCTGGCTGCAGGGCAAGGTCGAAGCGGCCACCACCCAGGCGGTTGCGGCCGTACGGGAAACGGCGCGCGAGGAAGGCCGTCAGGAAGTGATCGTGAAGAATCGCGGCTTCTTCGATTTCGGCAGCAGCGAGCCGATCACCGGCGTGCTGCAGGGCGAGTTCCGCGGCTTCGGCAAGGGCCGCGTCTACGTGCTGGACAACGGCCAGGAATGGGAGCAGACCGATGCAAGCACCCTGGCCGGTGTGCGCAAGCAGTCCCCCGCCGTCAGCATCAAGCCCGGTGTGATGGGCGTGTGGTACCTGAAGGTCGACGGCGTGAACACCCAGCCGAAGGTGCGCCGAACCAAGTAACGCCGTGACGTTGCTGCAGAGCCGAGCGTGGGCTCGGCTCTGCAGCAACGACGTCACGCCTGGCGCAATGCGGTCACCCGCTGCGCCAGCTTCTTCGCCGAGATGCCGGTGCGCGCACCCAGCTCCTGCGCGAACAGTGACACCCGCAGCTCTTCCAGATCCCAGCGCAGCGCCTGCCATTGCGGGCGCTCGCGCAGTCCCTGCTGCTCCCCCGCTTCCAGCGCTTCCAGGAACGGATGCAGTTCCAGCATGCGTGCCTGGTCACGTGGCGGATCACGCTTGGCACGCTCGGTGCGCAGGATCATCGCCTTCAGATAGCGCGGGTACTGCGCCAGCGCGTCGGCCGGCGTGTCGCGCAGGAAGCCGGGATGGATCAGCCCGACCAGCTGCGCTTCCATGTCGTCCAGATTGCCGCGCGCCCAACCCATCAACGGTGCTTCCAGCATCGGCTTCAGTTCCGCCACCAGCGCCAGGATGGTTTCGGCCAGCTTCAGCCGCGACATGGCCTCGCCGAACAGCGCCTTGGCCGCATGCTCACGACGCTGCTCGAAGGCTGCCGCATCGCGGATGTCTTCCAGCCCCTCGGCCAGCACCGCGTTCATCGCCGCATCGACCAGGTCACCACGCAGGCGCTCCTGCGACTCGATCGCCGCATACAACAGGCCGGTCTTGGCACCGACCGGCAGCTGCTTGCGTGCCTGCTTCACCTTCTCGGCCAGGGCAATCTCCAGCAGACGGCGCACGCCCAGCGGATGGGCCTCCAGCGCCTGCTGGCGATCGGCGAAGATGCGCAGCGCCACGCTGTCGCCCTCGTCCAGCAGCGCCGGATAAGCCGGCACGCCCGCTTCACCGGGTACCTGCAGCGGAATCGGCGTGGCCGGGAACGTGCGCAGGCCATCGGCGGCCATCTCGCGCCCAGCGCGTGCAGCGAACGCATCGCCGGCACGACCACCGAATTTCGCGCGCAGTGCGTCCAGATCGCGCGAGGTCGCCAGCACCTTGCCCTGCTCGTCGCGCAGCCGCAGGTTCATGTGCAGGTGCGGCTCGATCGAGCCGGGCTCGAAATCGAGCGCCGTCACCGTTGCGCCGGTCGCACGTGACAGGAAGCGCGCCAGCTCGCCGGTGATGGCATCGGCGCTGGGCTGCGGGAACGCCTCGTAGAACGCGCGACCGAAGTCCGGTGCCGGCACGTAGTTGCGGCGCATCGCCTTGGGCAGGCTGCGGATCAGTGCCGAGGCCTTGTCGGCGACGAAACCCGGCGCCAGCCAGCCCAGTTGCACCGGGTCCAGCGCGTTGAGCAGATGCAGCGGCACATCCAGGGTGACGCCGTCGTCGTCGGCTCCCGGCTCGAAGCGGTAATGCAGTGGCAGGCGCGCCTGGCCCAGCGGCAGGTACTTCGGATAGCGCTCCTGTTCGCTGCCCTCACCCGGCAACAGATCGACCAGGGACCAGTGCAGGGTCTTGCGCTGTTCCGGCGCCAGCCCCTTCCACCAGGTGTCCAGACCCGCCGCCGAATGGATCTGCGGCGGCACCCGGTCCAGATACCAGCGCGCCTGCCAGTCCTCGTCGGCGACGATGCCAGCACGGCGCAGCTTGGCTTCTTCCTCGCGGGCGATCTCCAGCACTTTCTGGTTGTCGGCCACGAAGCTGGCGCGGGTGTTGATCTCACCGGTCACCAGTGCCTGGCGCACGAAGATGTCGTGCGCTTCGCCCGGCGCGATGCGACCGTAGTGCACCGGCTTCTTCGGCGCCAGCACCAGGCCGAACAGGCTGATCTGCTCGGAGGCCAGCACCTGGCCCTGCGCGCGCGACCAGTGCGGATCGAAGTGCTTGCGCAGCAGCAGGTGCGGCAGTTCGGCGATGACCCAGTCCGGCTCGATCGCCGCCAGGGTCATGCCCCACACCTTCTGCGTATCCAGCAGGTTGGCCACCAGCAGCCACGGCGGCGGCCGCTTGGACAGCGCCGAACCCGGGAACGGCAGGAAGCGGCGCTGGCGTGGCGCCTGGAAATCTCCCTTCTCGGTGCGGTGGCCGATCTGCGTCGGCAGGCCCGCCACCAGCGCGCGATGCAGGGTCTGGTAG
The DNA here is from genome assembly GCF_036320025.1 of Stenotrophomonas sp. SMYL86. Taxonomy (NCBI): domain Bacteria; kingdom Pseudomonadati; phylum Pseudomonadota; class Gammaproteobacteria; order Lysobacterales; family Lysobacteraceae; genus Stenotrophomonas; species Stenotrophomonas sp. SMYL86. Next base: position 95,611 of record NZ_JAWIRU010000017.1, on the reverse strand, counting down.
GCAGCGGCACGCACGCGTTCGCTGAAACCGCCGCCCACCGGTGCCTGTTCCTTCTGCGCACGCACGGGCACTGGCGCCGGGGCCGCCTCGGCCTTGCCTTCGCGGGCCAGGCGCGCGGCACGATGCAGCTGGCCACGGGTGGCCTTCACTGCAGCGGCGTCATCGCGCGCCGGAGCCGGTGCACTGCTGCCAGCCAGCAACGGCGCCATCGAGGCCTCGTTGGCCTCTTCCTTCCAGCCCAGTTCCTCGCACAGCAGGCGCAGCTGTCGATGCAGCTCGCGCCACTCGCGCATGCGCAGGAAGCCAAGGAAGTGGCGGCCGCACCAGTCACGCAGCTTCGATTGGGTCAGGTCTTCGTGGGCCTGCCGGTAGGCATCCCACAGGCGCAGTACACCGACGAACTCTGACCGCCCATCGGCGAACTGCGCATGCGCGCTGTCGGCCGCGCCACGCGCTTCGGGTGGGCGTTCGCGCGGGTCCTGGATGCCCAGGAACGAGGCGATCACCAGCATCGGCCGCAGGCAGCCGGCAGCCTGCGCGGCCACCAGCATGCGCGCCAGCTTCACGTCCACCGGCAGGCGTGCCATCTGCTTGCCGATGGTGGTCATGCGCCGCTCGGCGTCGATCGCGCCCAGTTCGGTCAGTTGCTGCCAGCCGTCGGCCACCGCGCGCTCATCCGGCGCTTCCAGGAACGGGAACTCCTCGATGCGGCCCAGGCCCAGCTGCAGCATGCGCAGGATCACCCCGGCCAGGCTGGAGCGGCGGATTTCCGGATCGGTGAACTCGGGCCGCGCCTGGAAATCGGCCTCGGCATACAGGCGGTAGCAGATGCCCTCGGCGATACGGCCGCAGCGGCCCTTGCGCTGGTTGGCGCTGGCCTGCGAGATCGGCTCGATGTGCAGGCGGTCCAGCTTGTTCCGCGGGCTGTAGCGCTTGACGCGGGCAAAGCCCGGATCGACCACGTAGCGGATGCGCGGCACCGTCAGCGAGGTTTCCGCCACGTTGGTGGCCAGCACGATGCGCCGGTTCGACCCGGGGTTGAACACCCGGTCCTGGTCCTGGTTGGACAGGCGCGCGTACAGCGGCAGCACCTCGGTATTGCGGTACTTGCGCCGTTCCAGCGACTGGTGCGCATCGCGGATCTCGCGCTCGCCCGGCAGGAAGATCAGCACGTCGCCGCGCGCATCCAGGCGGGTGATTTCGTCGATGGCCGACACGATGGCGTCATTGACGGTACGTTCGCCCTGGTCTTCGCCCTCGCCTTCCAGCGCGCGGTAGCGCACTTCCACCGGGTAGGTGCGGCCTTCAACGCTGATCACCGGCGCATTGTCGAAATGCTGGGCGAAGCGTTCGGTGTCGATGGTGGCCGAGGTGACGATCAGCTTCAGGTCCGGGCGCTTGCGCAGCAGCTGCTTCAGGTAGCCCAGCAGGAAGTCGATGTTGAGGCTGCGTTCGTGCGCCTCGTCGACGATGATCGTGTCGTAGTTCGACAACCAGCGGTCACTGGCAATTTCCGCCAGCAGGATGCCGTCGGTCATGAACTTGATGCGGCTGTCTTCGCTGACCTTGTCGTTGAAGCGCACCTGGTAGCCGACCAGCTGGCCCAGTTCGCTCTGCAGTTCCTGCGCCACGCGGCTGGCCACCGCACGTGCGGCAATCCGTCGCGGCTGGGTGCAGCCGATCATGCCGGCCTGGCCACGGCCTGCGGCCAGGCACAGTTTCGGCAGCTGGGTGGTCTTGCCCGAGCCGGTTTCACCAGCGATCACCACGACCTGGTGGTCGCGGATCAGCCCGATGATGGCGTCGGCTTCACGCGCAATCGGCAGCTGCGGGTCCAGAGTAATGGACGGCTGCTGCTGCGCCCGTGTCATCCGGCGCTGCACCGACGCCTGCAAGGCCTGCTCGAAGGTGGCGGCCAGTGCCGCATCCTGTGGCTTGGCCTGGCAACGCGAGAGCATCCCCAGCAAACGGCCCCGGTCGCGGCTCATGGCGCCGTCGATGGCGGCGCGCTGTTGGCGCAGGCGGGGCGATGGATTTTTATCGATAGAGTTCATCAATCGGTTCGTTCAAAACTTTGAAAGCGACCAGTCATCACGACCGGTTTATTGTGAAGGCCAACGATTCCACAAGGAGGAACCCCATGGCGAAGACCAAGAGCACGACCAAGGCCAAGACCGGCAAGCAGAAGCTTGCAGCGGCGGCACCGTCGGCGCCGAACATCGATATCGGGATCACCCAGGGCGACCGCAAGAAGATTGCCGACGGTCTGTCGCGCTTCCAGGCCGATGCGTTCACGCTCTACCTGAAGACGCACAACTTCCACTGGAATGTGACCGGGTCGATGTTCAACTCGCTGCACACCATGTTCGAGACGCAGTACACCGAGCAGTGGGCGGCACTGGACGACGTGGCCGAGCGCATCCGCGCGCTGGGCTTCAATGCCCCGGGCTCCTACCGGGAATTCGCTGCGCTGACCTCGATCGCCGAGGAACCGGGCCTGACCGACAGTGCGGACTGGCGTGAAATGGTACGCCAGTTGGTGGTCGCCAACGAAGCGGTCTGCCGTACGGCACGTGAAGTGCTGGACGTGGCGGCCAAGGGTGACGACGCCCCGACCGAGGATCTGATGACCCAGCGCCTGCAGACCCACGAGAAGTACGCCTGGATGCTGCGCTCGCTCCTCCAGTAAGAGTTTGGGGGCCCGGCAGGGCTGCGCCCTGCACCCGCAGAGGCCTTGAAGCCAGGGCCAGAGCCAGAGCAGACGCTGGCTGTCCGTGGGTTGGCGGGGTGGGGTCCGCTCTGGTAGGTGTCGACCTTGGTCGACGCGGATGAATTCATTCGATATCTGACAGATGTGTCGACCAAGGTCGACACCTACCAACAGCCGCGTGAACCTGTCGAAGGCGGGGCGGTGTCGGATTGCGGGGTGTCAGCCGCATGGATGCGGCTGCCAAGCCTACACGGACGTACTTGCGGCGTCCCCGCAATCCGACACCGCCCCGCCAACCCACGGATCACCCCAGAGACGGCTGTTGCCTTTGAGGTTGCTCTGGCTTGTAGCAGGTGCAGGGCGCAGCCCTGCCGAGACACCCCCGCCGGGGTAAACTAGCCTGATGGCTTCCCGTCCCGCGCACGACCTGCTTCAACGCGTCTTTGGTTACGACGATTTCCGTGGTCCCCAGCAGGACATCGTGGAGCATGTGGCTGCCGGTCATGATGCCTTGGTGCTGATGCCCACCGGCGGCGGCAAGTCGCTCTGCTACCAGGTGCCGGCCCTGCTGCGTGACGGTTGTGGCATCGTCATCTCGCCGCTGATCGCGCTGATGCAGGACCAGGTCGAAGCCCTGCGCCAGCTCGGCGTGCGTGCCGAGTACCTGAATTCCACCCTGGACGCCGAGACCGCCGGCCGCGTCGAGCGCGAACTGCTCGCGGGCGAGCTGGACATGCTCTATGTCGCCCCCGAGCGCCTGCTGACCGGCCGCTTCCTGTCGCTGCTGTCGCGCAGCCGCATCGCCCTGTTCGCCATCGACGAAGCACACTGCGTGTCGCAGTGGGGCCATGATTTCCGCCCCGAATACCGCCAGCTGACCGTGCTGCACGAGCGTTGGCCACAGATCCCGCGGATCGCGCTCACCGCCACCGCCGATCCGCCGACCCAGCGCGAGATCGCCGAGCGCCTCGATCTGCAGGAAGCACGCCACTTCGTCAGCTCCTTCGACCGCCCCAACATCCGCTATACCGTGGTGCAGAAGGACAACGCCCGCAAGCAGCTGACCGATTTCCTGCGCGGCCACCGCGGCGAGGCCGGCATCGTCTACTGCATGTCGCGGCGCAAGGTCGAAGAGACCGCCGAATTCCTCTGCGGCCAGGGCTTCAACGCCCTGCCCTACCATGCCGGCCTGCCACCGGAAGTACGCGCCAGCAACCAGCGCCGCTTCCTGCGCGAGGATGGCATCGTGATGTGCGCCACCATCGCCTTCGGAATGGGCATCGACAAGCCGGACGTGCGCTTCGTCGCGCATACCGACCTGCCCAAGTCGATGGAAGGCTACTACCAGGAAACCGGTCGCGCCGGCCGCGATGGCGAGGCCGCCGAGGCCTGGCTGTGCTACGGCCTGGGTGACGTGGTGCTGCTCAAGCAGATGATCGAGCAGTCCGAAGCCGGCGAAGAGCGCAAGCAGCTGGAGCGGTCCAAGCTGGACCACCTGTTGGGCTACTGCGAATCCATGCAGTGCCGCCGCCAGGTGCTGCTGGCCGGTTTCGGCGAGACCTATCCCCAGCCCTGCGGCAACTGCGACAACTGCCTGACGCCGCCGGCCTCGTGGGACGCGACCATTCCGGCGCAGAAGGCGCTGAGCTGTGTCTATCGCAGCGGCCAGCGCTTCGGCGTCGGTCACCTGATCGATGTCCTGCGCGGCAGCGAGAACGAAAAGGTCAAGCAGCAGGGCCACGACAAGCTCAGCACCTACGCGATCGGCCGCGACCTCGACGCGCGCACCTGGCGCAGCGTGTTCCGCCAGCTGGTCGCCGCCAGCCTGCTGGAAGTGGACAGCGAGGGCCACGGTGGCCTGCGCCTGACCGATGCAAGCCGCGACGTGCTGACCGGCCGCCGCCAGATCAGCATGCGCCGCGACCCGGCCAGCAGCACCAGCGGGCGCGAGCGCAGCGCGCAGCGCACCGGCCTGTCGGTGCTGCCGCAGGATCTGGCGCTGTTCAACGCGCTGCGCGGCCTGCGTGCCGAACTGGCCCGCGAACAGAACGTGCCGGCCTTCGTGATCTTCCACGACAGCACTCTGCGCAACATCGCCGAACAGCGCCCGACCAGCCTGGACGAACTGGCCCGGGTCGGCGGCATCGGCGGCACCAAGCTGAGCCGCTACGGCCCGCGCCTGGTCGAGATCGTGCGCGAAGAAGGGTAGCGGCTCTACATTGGTGCTGGTCCAACCTTGAACCGGCCATTCAGCCGGAAGTGCATCCGCAGCCAGTTGCAGCTAGATTAGCGCCATGTCCCTGGCCTCGACCCTGCTCCGTGTCGTGCTCATGCTCAGCCTGTTGCTCAACGGGCTGAACGCGGCCATGGCCAGCGGTCACGAGGAAATGGGCCGGATGGCCCACGCCGCAGCCGCTGCCGTTGATGGCGGCACCGCCGACTGCCACCACCACGCCGGCATGCAGGCCGACCCGGCCCCACAGGCCAAGGCCCCGCCCCACGACGCCCACTGCCAGATCAAGGACTGCGTGCGCAGCTGCGCCCAGCACCCGCTGCTGGTGGTGCAGCCGTTGCCGTTCATGGCCGGTCCGACGTTATCGCTGGCCCCGCAGCCGATGCCGGCCACTGGCCGTCCGGCGCCGCCGCTGCCGCCGATTTCGCGTCCTCCCATCGGCTGATTCCACACGCATCGTGCGCCCTGCGCACCGCAGCCGGCCGCCTGCCGGCGTCTTTACGTGTCTGGAGTCACCACCATGAATACCCGCATTCCCCCCGGCCCGGGCGCTGTGCCCATGCCGTCGCGCCGCCTGTTCGTACAGGGCCTCGCCGCAGGTGGCGTGGTTGCCGGCATCGCCGCTGTCGGCGTGCCGCAGCGCGCGCTTGCTGCTGCCAGCGCCGCCCCCCGCCTGGCCGGCGCCCCTGCCGTGCTCAGCGATACCCGCGTTGAACTGGCCATCGGCGAATCGCTCGCCAATTTCACCGGCCGCACCCGCCCGGCGATCACCGTCAACGGCTCGCTGCCGGCACCGATCCTGCGCTGGCGCGAAGGCCAGACCGTCGACCTGTTCGTGCGCAACACGCTGGAACGCCACCCGACCTCGATCCACTGGCACGGCATCCTGCTGCCCGCCAACATGGACGGCGTGCCCGGCCTGAGCTTCAACGGCATCGGCCCTGGTGAGACCTACCACTACCACTTCGAGCTGAAGCAGTCGGGCACCTACTGGTACCACAGCCACTCCATGTTCCAGGAGCAGGCTGGTCTGTACGGCGCGCTGATCATCGACCCGGCCGAACCGGCGCCGTACCACCACGACCGCGAGCACGTGATCATGCTGTCGGACTGGACCGACATGGACCCGGGCGCGCTGTTCCGCCGCATGAAGAAGCTGGCCGAGCACGACAACTACTACAAGCGCACCCTGCCCGACTTCCTGCGCGACGCGAAACGCGACGGCTGGTCGGCGGCGCTGTCCGACCGTGGCATGTGGGGCCGGATGCGGATGACGCCCACCGATATCTCCGACATCAACGCGCACACCTATACCTACCTGATGAACGGCACCGCCCCGGCCGGCAACTGGACCGGGCTGTTCCGCAGCGGCGAGAAGGTGCTGCTGCGCTTCATCAATGGCGGGTCGATGACCTACTTCGACGTACGCATTCCTGGCCTGAAGATGACCGTGGTCGCTGCCGACGGCCAGTACATCCACCCGGTGAGCATCGATGAGTTCCGCATCGCCCCGGCCGAAACCTACGATGTGATCGTCGAACCGAGCGGCCAGGACGCCTTCACCATCTTCTGCCAGGACATGGGCCGCACCGGCTACGCCGCCGGCACGCTGGCGGTTCGCCATGGCCTGCAGGCACCGATTCCCGCGCGCGACCCACGTCCGTTGCTGACGATGAGCGACATGGGTCACGACATGGGCAGTGGTGGCCACGGCGGTCACGACATGGCCGCGATGAAAAGCATGGAAGGTGGCTGCGGCGCCAGCATGGGCCACGGCGCGCACGGCGGCGGCGATGCCGCCAGCAAGGCACCGAAGCACCCCGCCAGCGAACGCAACAACCCGCTGGTGGACATGCAGAGCTCGGCCTCCGAACCGAAGCTGGACGACCCCGGCATCGGCCTGCGCGACAACGGCCGCCAAGTGCTGACCTACGGCGCGATGCGCAGCCTGTTCGAAGACCCGGATGGCCGCGAGCCGAACCGCGAGATCGAGCTGCACCTGACCGGACACATGGAGAAGTTCTCCTGGTCGTTCGATGGCATCCCATTCGCCAGCGCCGAACCACTGCGGCTGAACTACGGCGAGCGCATGCGCATCGTGCTGGTCAACGACACCATGATGCAGCACCCGATCCATCTGCACGGCGTGTGGAGCGATCTGGAAAACGCACAGGGCGAGTTCCAGCTGCGCAAGCACACCATCGACATGCCGCCGGGCACCCGCCGCAGCTATCGCGTGCGCGCCGATGCACTCGGCCGCTGGGCCTACCACTGCCATCTGCTGTACCACATGGAAGCGGGCATGATGCGCGAAGTGAGGATCGAAGAATGAGCCGCTCACTGCTTTCCCCCAGCCTGCTGGCCCTGGGCCTGGCCGCTGCATTGCCCGTGTTCGCGCAGTCGCACGCTGGTCACGACATGGCCGCGATGGATCCGCCCGCGAAGACCGTGAAGGCACCGGTCGAACCGGTCGATCATTCGAAGATGGATCATTCGAAGATGGATCATTCGAAGATGGATTCGGGTGCGATGGACCACTCAGCCATGGATCACTCGAAGATGGACCATGGCGCGAGGCAGCCGGCGACGATGGACCATTCCACGATGGACCACGCCGCGATGGACCACGGATCGCCTGCACCGACCGAGCCGCGCGAACCCATCCCGGTGCCGACCGATGCCGACCGCGCCGCGGCCTTCCCGCCCATCGCACACGGTGCGATGGAGCATGCGCCAGAGATCAACAGCCTGCTGCTGATCGACCGTCTGGAACATTGGGATGGAAAGAGCAGCAATGGCCAGGCCTGGGAGGCCACTGGCTGGATCGGCGGCAACATCAACCGCCTGTGGTTGCGCACCGATGGCGAACGCAGCCGTGGCCGCACCGAATCGTCGTCACTGGAAGCACTGTATGGCCGCAGCGTGTCGCCGTGGTGGGACGTGCTGGTCGGCGTGCGCCAGGACTTCCGCCCGGCTGACTCGCGCACGTGGGCGGCGGTCGGCATCCAGGGCCTGGCGCCGTACAAGTTCGAGAGCTCGGCCACGCTGTACATGGGCTCCGGCGGCCAGGTGCTGGCCAAGGCCGAAGTCGAGTACGACGTGCTGCTGACCAACCGCCTGATCCTGCAGCCGCTGCTGGAAGCCACCGTCGCGGCCAAGGACGAAAAGGAGTACGGCATCGGCCGTGGCCTGAACAAGGTCGAAGCCGGGCTGCGACTGCGCTATGAGTTCAGCCGCCGCTTCGCGCCCTACATCGGCATCAGCCACGAACGCACGTTTGGTGACACCGCCGACTACGCCGGTGACCACGCACGCGACACACGCTGGGTGGCCGGCGTGCGCATGTGGTTCTGAGCAGCAGTTCGTGAGCAATGGCCAGCCCCGGCAGCCGCCGGGGCCGGCTACACTGCGCCACGTTCCAATGCAGGCACCGCCATGTCGTTGCAGATCCGCCGCGCCACCCTTGCCGACGTCGACGCGCTGTCGGCCATCGCGATTGCCACCTACAACGAAACCTGGGGCGATTCCTATCCGCCGCAGGAGCTGCACGATTTCCTGCAGGCGCACTACAGCAGCGAGCCGCAGCGCATCGAACTGTCTGACCCACGCAGTGCCATCTGGCTGTTGATGGACGGTGACGCCGTGGTCGGCTATCTGGCCGCCGGTGCCAACACCCTGCCGCACACGGATGCACGCGACGGCGACATCGAACTGAAGCGGTTCTACATCCTGGCCGCACACCAGAACGGCGGCCATGGTGCACGCATGATGGACGCGTTCATGGCCTGGCTGGACCAGCCGCAGCGCCGCACCCTGTGGGTGGGCGTGTGGGAAGAGAATTTCGGCGCACAGCGCTTCTATGCGCGTTACGGCTGCAGCAAGGTTGGCGAGTACGACTTCATCGTCGGCGACACCCACGACCGCGAGTTCATCCTGCGGCGGCCGTGATCACGCGCTCCATGTAGAGTCGAGCCATGCTCGACTGCACCTAACCTGTAGAGTCGAGCCATGTTCGACTCTTGGCGGCAACAGCCAGTCGAGCATGGCTCGACTCTACAAAGCGCGAAGCGCCTAGAAGTCGAACAGCTCCGACAGGAAGCTGTCCTTCTTCTTTTTCTTGTATCCGTGGCCCCGATTGTCCTCGTAACGCTGGCCCAAGTGGCGGGTATCACGGTGCATCACCGGCGGCGGAGAGGATGCCGGATGCTGCTGCACAGGCGCGGGCGGCGGCACGGCCGCACCGGCACCGGCACCGGCACGCTCGATGATCTTGTCCAGTTCACCACGATCCAGCCACACGCCCCGGCAGCCGGGGCAATAGTCGATCTCGATGCCATGGCGTTCGGCCATCTGCAGGGTCTGGGTCTTGCACACGGGGCACAGCATCGGCATTGCTCCTGTCGGTCCTGCATCGACTGTACCTGTGCGGTGATGACTGTGCGGCAACGCATGACCGATGGCACAGGGACTTCCGACGCGTGCCGATGCGGCGGCAGTCGCACACACTGGGCCCCTGTTCCGCAGGGAGTGCGTACATGACCGCGTTGTCCCGCCTGCCCACCGCCGCGCGCCTGCTGCTGGTCCTGCTGGGCGTTGGCCTGGGCCTGAATCTGCGCGATATCGCTGCGGCCGCAGGGACTCCGATTCCCGCCCTGCCCATACCCTACGGCGGCAGCCTGCTGGACAACGCGCTGGCGGTGCTGGTGGCACTACTGCTGGCCACGCTGCTGCGGCCCCGTGGCATGGGCCTGCTGGGCAACCTCGGGCTGCGCGGGAATGGTTGGGGCGGCCCGATGTGGGTGTTGCTGGCCAGCCTGCCGTGCTGGCTGGGCCTGGCGATGCTCGGCACCTCGAACACCGCGCTGACCGCGCTGGACGCCACGATGCTGGCCGTGCTGTTCCCACTGGCCGAGGAAGTGCTGTTCCGCGGCCTGGGCTTCGTGCTGCTGGTGAAGATCGTGCGTGGTCCGTGGCCGCTGCTCGCGCTGCCGCAGGCGCTGCTGTTCGGCATGGTGCACTGGCTGGGCTTCGGTGGGTTCGACGGTGGCGGCATCGCGCTGTTCGTCGGCGCGGTGATCGCCCTCGGCGGCTTCATCTTCGCCTGGCTCGACCACCTCGACGGTGACACCCTGTGGTGCGGCCTGGTCCTGCACGTTTCGATGAACCTGGCCTGGAATGTGTTCAGCCTTGATGACGCCGTCGCGCTCGGCTGGCAGGCCACCAGCCTGCGCATCGGCACCGCCCTGCTCGCGGTCGCAATCCTGGCCTGGTACGTGCACCGCCAACGGCGCGGACAGCTGTAACGCCCACTTAGCTTGCCGTGCACGCCGGGCTCACTACCGGCTTGCGCATACTTGCGCGCCTTTCGCTCCCCCTGTTGTCCGGAGTTGCCGCGTCATGTTGCTGTCCAAGCGCTTTGTGGAACCGCGCGTCCTGCTGATCGAGGACGCCGAGGAAACCCAGGAACTCAGTCGTCTCGCCCTGGAAAGCCAGGCCTGCCAGGTCACCGCTGTCAGCAGCGCCGAGGCCGCGCTGGGCCTGCTCAACGCCGGTGAACCGTTCGACCTGCTGTTCACCGACGTCTGCCTGGGCGGCATCAGCGGCATCGAAACCGCCAACCGCGTGCGTGAGCACCTGCCGCAGCTGCCGATCCTGGTCACCTCCGGCATGGACCAGCACCGCGTGCTGCCGCAGCTGCGCGCCGGCATCCACTTCCTGCCCAAGCCGTACAGCATGAGCGAGCTGCTCGATGCCATCCGCCTGTGTTTCCGCCATGCAGCAGATGCCACCTTGATACCGCCGCCGCACGCCAGCGCGGCCTGAGGCAATCATCCACGCCTGGCGTGGATCTACTGATTCCGTTTCTCTTCGGCATGGATCCACGTCAACACCACCCGTAGATCCACGCCATGCGTGGATGCAGCCCTCCATCAACCGCCGGTGTACGGCCCTTCACCCGGCATCACCTCCAGCAGTGCGCGAGTGATCACCCGCGGGTAAACCGTGAGATGGTCCTCGCCGTCAATCACCACGTTGTCCACCTTCAACTTGCGACCCGTGCGCTTCAGCTGGGCAGTGAAGTCCGCGGTCTGCCTCAGCATGTCGTTGCCGGTTGAATAACGCGGCCCTGGCTTGTCCGTCTCGTAACTGCCCACCGACAGCAGCACGCGCGTAGGTTGCGCAGGGATGACTGCGGCATCCTGCATGCGCGGCAGCAGAAGCTGGTCGAACCACAACGAAGGACTGGACAGGATGTAGGTACTGAACATGTCCGGTTGTGTGGTCAGCACATAGGCACCGAACAGCGCGCCATAGGAATGACCAGCGAACATGCGCCGGGCGGGATCGGTGCGATAACGCGCATCGACCATCGGCAGCACCTGTGCGGCCAGGAAATCGCGGTAATGTGCCGCACCGCCGTAGGTGACGTCATCACTGTAATAGCCATCGACCGTGCGCGCCGGATTGCTGGGCGTGTAGTCGCGCGAGCGGCTCTGCTTTGAAGTCAGGCCTTCCTGCGGCGGCAGACCGACCAGGATGAAATTCTCGATGTTGACGCCCTGCTGCCCCACCAGATTGCGCACGCTGCGCACCAGCGGGAAGCTGTACAGAGCATCGGTCACGTACAGCACCGGATAGTGCTTTTCCGGATGCGCCGCATAGTCGGCCGGCAGCGCCACCCAGATCGGGTAATCGCGCCCCACGGGGTCATGTACGCGCAGCGCTTCGGTATCCGGCAGCACCACGCCCGGCACCGCCGTTGCCGCGCTTTCCTTCGCGTCACTCTGCGTTGCCGGTGGTGCCACCGACATCGCACAGCCACTCACGGCCAGGCAGGCCGCCACACTCCATCCACGCACACGCTGCATCCACGCTCTCCCGTTGCGGGCGGCGCCCCCAAGTGGCGCCGCTACCGCATCCTCACACGTCGTGCGGTGCAGTGCCACGCCGGATCAGGGCGAGGCCGGCGGCGGTGCCGGGAACAGCGTGCGCAGCGCCTGCAAGGCGGCTGGGTGATAGATCGTAGCGTGGGTTTCCTCCGGCAGCGGCAGGTACTTCACCAGCGGCGACGGCGACGCCTGCTGCAGCAGCGTGGCCAACTGCGCGGCGGACGCAGCCAGCTCCGGCTGCCCACTGCTGGCCAGGAATACGCGCGGCTGCGCACGCGTCACCGCCGGCAACTGCTTGGCCGCAGCGGCCAACATCGTGCCCCGATTCCACCACAGGCTGGGGTCCAGCGCGATGTAGCTGTTGAAGAGTGTCGGCTCCTGCAGCAACGTCTCGACCACGAACAAGCCGGCCAGCGATTCACCGATCAGCGCGCGCTCGTCGGTGGTCGGGTAGCGTTGGCGCACCTGCGGCATCAGTTCATCGCGCAGGAAGCTGCGGTAGGCCGCTGAACCGCCGATGCGGGGCGCGATCTTCTGGTCTTGCGGGTCGCTGCTGGGGCCCGTCATGTCGCGGCGGCGCTCGGTGTTCTCGATGCCTACCAGCAGGAACGGACGCATGCTGCCGTTGCCGCTCAGCACCTGCACCAGCCCGGCCACATGCAGGAAGTCCTCGCCGATGCCGCCATCGGCCATGTACAGCACCGGCAACGCCGCCTTCGGGTCCAGGCCCCACGGCTGCGGGCGGTAGACATTGATGCGGCGGGTTTCGCCCAGCGCCTTCGATTCAATGGTGAAGGTCTCGCCGATGACCAGCGGGGTTGCGGCGGCGGCCTGTGCGGACGGTGCCGGCTCGGCGGCCATCAACGGCGCGGCGGAGACAGCGGACAACAACAGCGACAGCACGATCAAGCGCATGGAGCGGCCCATCCTGGGAAAGTGCCGAGCATAACGCCAAGGCCAAGGCGTCGGCCGATTCGGCAAGCCTGCACGTATGCTACGGCGCTGCGCGATGCTTGAACTGTATCGGGAAATGACTGCAATCGCGTTTGCTAGCATTCGTCGTTTCCTACAAGGAGTTGGGACATGGGGGGCTTCAGCATTTGGCACTGGATCATTCTTCTGGCGGTCGTCCTGATCCCGGTCGGCATCGCAGCCGTCATCGCAGCGATTGTCCTCAGGCGAAAGTAGATCCACGCCATGCGTGGATGCGCATTCTGGGGATGCGTCAAGCGCATCCGCGATGGCACGCGCGAAGCGTGCCGCCGTTGGCATGCTGACCGTGGCGGAAATGCTGCACGCCGCTGAGCGCTGCCGGTCGCTGGTCACGCCCGACCGCCATCTGAATGAAAGGGGGGCGATGGGTTGTTCTTCGCCTGCCGCAGGCTGGCGGAACGGGTGTGCCGGGATATCCGGCCGGCGTACCCCCGCTTTACCCAGAACCGGTCCATACTTGGGACGGGCTGGTCGCCAGTCCCTTCGAAACCTACAAGGAGGTTTGCATGTTGAGTGCCGTTCTCATCGCCGCGCTGGCCGCCAGCCCGGCCGCGCCCGTACCGTATGCCGATTGTCTGCTCGGCAACATCCAGCCCGGGCTGTCTGATCGTGCCGTGCAACTGGTGCAGGAGGCCTGTGCTGCAAAGCATCCGGAGAGCTTCGCCGCAGCGATGGAACTGGAACGCAGAACCAACCTGCAGCGGCTCACCTATTTCGAGGCCGCAAAAGCGGAGGCGGCACGCTCTGCGAATGCGGCAGCAACGGCCGCACAGGAGGCTGCCGACGCGGCGGCGGCTAAAGCGAAGAATGCGCGGACGAAGTAGTTGCCTTGGACGAGCGCCACAAAAAAGGCACCGCATTGCGGTGCCTTTCTGAATGACCTGGGTCATTGGATGCAATGGTGGGCCGTGAAGGATTCGAACCTTCGACCAAAAGATTAAAAGTCCGCCTTATGCTGCAACAAATTCAATGACTTAATTCGAATTTATTTCTGGAACTTGACCGCCGCAGCCCCTGCCGCACAAGAGGAACTGGTGGAGTTTTCTGGAAGCCGGGGCATCAAACCCGAGGATGCTGCCGCCCGCTCACACTCAGTCGCCGCTTCCTCTGATCCTTCGCCCTGGGCTTGGTCTCCTCCGGCGGCCGGACCGGCTCGAGGGCCTCCCTGATCCGCGCAGCTGCCGTGGCGGCAGCCTCGTCCAGGCGCTGGGCCTGCAGCTGCTGTTCGCGCGTCGGGGGTAGGCCGGGCAGCGGTCGCGCCGGCTTGATGGGGGTGCTGTCAGTCAGGCGGATGACCGCCTCTCGCAGCGGCTGGTCCGGAAACAGCCTGGCGGCGCACCAGCGCTCGGCGAAACGCTTTCCCTGTCGAATACTGGCGACCGCGACGTTCTTGGTCTGCCACATCTTCAGGGCGTCCATGTGGAGACGGTAGCCACCCTCACGGGTCGAGGTAACGCTGGCCACCTCGCGCCCGTTCCACCATAGAGCCCAGCGCTCGCCCATCTGGACCCAGCCGGACGGGATAGGGGCAGTGCGGAAGCCTTGGTAGCCGTGCGAAGGAAGCATGGCCGGAAGGATACGACTAGTCGTCGCATATCCTGCGAACAGGCCGGAAACGTCCCTGCTTTGGATCCCTCCCCGATCAAGGCCAGGGGTCCAAGGCGGGTGCGGCAGTAGATCGCCGCCACCATCCCCGCCCACAAACCTGTCACAGCATCATCCTGCTCCCGACACGCTTTTGCTTAGACATATCCCGAGGCAAGCAGAAAGCCTCCCCTCTCGAACAGGAGGCAGGACGGCACTCCTACGGATGATTGCAAAAAAAAATGCCCCGCCGAAGCGGGGCATTCTTACTGGTCACTCAGACGCTCTTACGCAGTCACGAGCTTCTGACAACGCGCAATAGCAGCGTCGTAGCATGCATCAATGATATCGAGCTCGGCAATGATCTCGAGGGCCAGAGCAGCCAGGTCGTTCCTGTTCTTCGGCTGCGCGAGAGCATACAGATCAAAGTTCAGGGCGGTGACGTTCATCATCTTTCTCCGTTGGGGTATTTTTCAAGGTTCTACGTAACTTGCGGGACAGATGGATCTATCAGAACTTCGATTGTGCCTTCAGCTCAGCGATGATGCGTTCGAATTCGGTTTCATCACCGGCATTGAGGGCAGCGTTCAAACTCTTCATCTGCAGAATACAGTGCCTTGAGTTGATCGCGTTGCGACGTTCGTCAAAACCTAGCATGCCACTGCTTACAAATTCACTAAGGGCGACATCGATGACTTGCAACCCGCTAAGCACCTGCGGAAGCGTTGGGTTCAGCCCAACGTTAAATTGCACGAAGCCAAAGTCACGGTGGGCCTCAATCAGCTTGTTGACCTGTCCTACCACCCGACCCCAAATGAATTCGAGAAGTTCCGCGAGACGTGCAGCAGGGTCATTACTTGGGGGGTGGGATCCGTCGCTCATTGCGTTTCAGCTTCCTTAGCGTCTAGTACATGCCGTAACGGCTACGTCTACGATTCCTTTAGACGGCGTTACGTTCCTGTGTCACTACAGGACGCGGATGGTTCCACATGGGCCACACGTTTACTAGGGGGTAACGCGTCATTGCGCTTACCACCTCCAACCTCCGGGTTCAATGGCTAACATTTTCACGATAAATCAATGCTTTACGTGACTAGCGTCAGGTCTGGCTCCGTTCAGACTTCCCACACCCCTCCTCAAAATCCCGTTAACAAAGCTGAATTTGCGCAAGATGTACGGAAAGAAATTCGAGTAGCCCCAACCTCTCTGCGCCCCGAACATTGCCAAGCGATCTGATTCGCACCGGCCCTCCAGCCAGGACCCACTAAGCCGGCCACACAATTTCAGACCGCAATCTGCTACTGCAGTTCCAATCACCAGCTTGCCCAAATGGACTTCATTCAGACTCAGACGGACGGCATGCAAGGAACTGCCCCATCCCAACTTGGGTCGGGAGCGACCAAGCACAGCGATCAACACCCCTCGCAAAAACGCCGAAGGGCTGTTGGAACCTGTTGCCTGAGCCCTAGAGCAGCGCCGCCTGGCGATCATCCCAGCTCTTGATGATCAGCTCCCCGAACTTGCGCCCAAGGCCGGCCTGTGGGAAGACAGCAGCCCGCTGTTGCCCGATGGCAACCTGGGCACCTTCACGATCATCACCGACGACAGCAGCGGCGTCTCGGCGGATATCCACGACCGCATGCCGGTCTCGTTGCAGGCCAGCCAGATCGACGACTGGATGGCCGCCGACGCCGACGATGCCATGGCAATGCTCCTGGCCAGCGAGCCGCCGGCCTTGGAGGCCTACCGAGTGACGCGAGCAGTCAACGCGCCTCGCAACAACAATGAGTCGTTGCTCGCACCATTCGGCTAGGCTAGGAGCCGCCCCTCGTTGAATCGCCGCAAGCACGAACCTGGGCGTGGAATTTCTTCCATCCGAGACCGGTGATGTTATTCATCTGACGGTACTCAACAGCGGATCCGTTCGAAACTTCACTGACGCTGATCGTTACCGCAGTACCTTCTGCGCCTGGCATCTTCCCAATCAGGACCGTTGTACTTCCCTGCGGCAACACCGTGGTCACGTACCTATCCAACATTGCTGTCGATAAGCACTGAACGACTGCATCTGCCGGGGTTGCACTCACATACTCAAGCAGCGGGGCGCGCGATTGGACTTCAGAATAGGTCGCACAGCCACCAACCAGTCCAATAGCCAGAAAAGCTGTCCACCGCAACATTCGCACCCCCAATGAAATTGATGCCAAATCCTAACACTCCTGGAAGAAGCCCTCGGGCGCGGCAGGACACTCCTTCCCGATGGCTTCCCCAAAGACGCATCGCCTAACAGCAGCGAAAGCAGCAGCGGCGTGTCGGCGGACATCCACGACCGCGTACCGGTCTGGCTGCTGCCCGGCCAGATCGATGACCGGATGGCAGCAGTCCAAGACGACGCGCTGGCCATGCCGCTGGCTAGCGGCCCTCCGTCCATGGAGGCGTGCAGGGTCAGCAGGGCCGAGAACACGCCTCGTAACAACCGCCAGTTGTTGATCGAGGACGAAGAAAAGAGCCTCTCTTGGGATTGCCCGACCGAAACCCCATAGGGTTACCTTCACACGGGAGAATCACATGTCACTGCAGCGGCTGGAGAAAGACCTTGATACCTACACCGAACGCCGGGATCAGGTTGCAGCGTTCCGGGCAGGGCTGAGCCCCGCCCAGCTTGTTGAGCACGACAACCGCTCTGATCAGGAACTCGGCGAGGTCAAACAGGAGCTGGAAGAGAACGGCAAAAACATGGATGTCATTGACCGCAACCAGCTCGAACAGCGCCAAATCGACCTGATCGATTTTGGTCGTGGCGGCTTGAGCCGCCTCGAGGGCGAGATTCTTGACATCAACACCGAAATCCTTCGCGCGAAGAATCGCCGCTAACAAATGCCGGGGGGCACGATTGCCCCCCGGAGTTCATGGACGTTACCGCTGGATATCCCAAAGCCGTCCGTTCACGATCCTTGCCAGAAGTGGGGCTCCCACTGCCGCCGAGGGATGGAAAAAAGCCCCGTCGTTGTCTAGGAACTGCGCAACGTTCGCGTGGCTCCATCCGCACTCCCGCGACCACTCAATGACCGGCAGGCCATAGTGCTCGGCAACACGCCTCGTGGCTTCAGCGTAGGCTCGAACCGTCAGCCCTATCGCGTTCGTCCAGCCATTTGGCCAGTTGCTGGGAACGGTGATTCTTTCGCCGTATGGCGAGGTGATGCAGAAGATTCTGGCCTGCGGAAATCGCGTCAGCAGCTTCCCGATGGTTGAATGCAGTGCGCCATAGAACTCGGTGTTGAGCTCGGAATTGAAACTCCCCAGGGGAACGGACTGCGCCCAGTCGTTGGTCCCTCCTTCAAACAGTATGAGCGCGGTGTCTGCAGGAATAGCTGCGATGCGGGTGTCATCGCACATGGAGATGACCGAGGCAGATGCATCAGGCTTTGCGATCTTGCTACCGCCAACACCGCAGTTTGCGTCGACAATGCCGTGCACCTTGGCAACCAACGGCTGCCAGCGATTCTGCTGCACCAGGCTGTCGCCGAACGATGCACTCTTCTGTCCTGCCCAACTACTTGAGGAGGCTGATTCAACCTTGTTGAGCCTCTCCGCTACGTTCGCGGCGACGCGCCTCAGCTTGGCATCAATGCTGTTCCCATCTCGTGCCGTGATCGAAACCTTGCGCGCTGTAGTCGGAACTGGAATCTCCTGGTCTGTGTACTGAGTAGACGGATTTCCATAGACACCAATCAGCGAGCCTGCCGCGTTGTAGAACGCCACAGCCGTGGTTGCTGTGCCAGTGACCAGGGTGGTGAAGCGAATCGCTCCCTCAGTCCCCAGAAGATCGAGGGATTTGTAATTGTAGGCCGATGATGCAACTGGATTTCCGCTGGTCTTGTCGATATAGAAACCGGGAAATGAACTCATGGGCCTAGATTCCCATGAGGACAGAGCATCATTTGCCGCAGCAGAAGTCTCGATAGCTTGTGAAACACCAACCTCTGCACTTGCCAGGCGTTTGGCTACGTCGCCTTGAACCGTCGCAACACTGATTGCAATGTTGTCGCGACGGGATGACACGTGCACTGATCGAGCCTGCGCAGGCACGTGCTGCAGGACAAAATCGGTGTAAAGCGTTTCAGCAGTCGTTCCTGCAACTTCATAGCCGAGGTAGCGCCCTATCGAATCCTTGTAGACGGCCAGCGCCTGAACTGGCTGCGAGAGGCTGGCTGTAATGCGCACCCCCACTTCCGCCCCCGTCAACTCCGCGTAAGCGTAGAAGAAATTTGCGCTCGCAGACACCGCACCCGTGTCCTTGTTGATCACGTATCCCGGCTGCTTTGTGAGTGCATGCGCTGCCCACAGTGACAACGTCGAAAGGGCGCTGGGGAACGACTTAATTTCATCTTGGAGCGCTGCCAGGGAATCAGCTCGGAGGAAGACCCACGCGGCGCCGCTCCAGCGATACTGGCCAGCATCGGGTCCGTTAAGTACGAACCCGCCCTGCCCTTCAAAGGCCCCGACGATGGCCTGAAGGTTGGTCAAGGTGTCCGCATAGATCGCACTGGTGGACTGCCCTGCCTTCAGGGAATCAATCTCGGCCTGGGCCGTCCGTGGCGTTGGCAGATCGGTGAGCGGGAATGCAGCCAGCGCACCCGACGTCCGAACCACTCCTACCATAGCGTCAAGCACGCCAGCTGACCGCTGCGGAAGGTCTGCCGCCGGAATGATCTGCCGGCCATCAATCGTCGCCATCTTCTCTCCTACAGAACGGCCGAGGCGTCGACGGCCCCGGTATCAATGTTGGCCAGGGCAAGCGCCTGGCGGATGCTCACGTCCAGTAGCACCTGGTCCGACCAGGCAACCAGCTGCGGCTGCTCCCCGAGAAGTGCCAGCAGCACATCCCGGGCGACGTCGTCGGCCTTGGCCGGTCTGGGGTCGCTGTGCTGGAACTCACGCTCGATGGCCTTGCCATCACCGCCGATCAGCGGCACACCGGCATCGGTGATGGCGCGGGCCAAACCACGGAACAGGATCTGCCCGCCCTGCAGTGTTCGGGTGCAGACCACCGCAACCAGATCACCGGTATCCAGCTCGACCACGATCTGACCGGGATCGACGGGAACACCGTCCTTCTTCACATAGCTCATAGCGGTACTTCCTCAAATGCCGGGTTTCTGGATCCACCGCTGCCGCCGCCGCCACCGATGCTGCCGCCGCCACTGCCTGACCCACCCGCAGCGGGGAAAGTGATCTGCAGAGCGCTGATGGCCACATTGCCGTTGACGTTCGCCGTCTCAACGACGTTGGTGGTCACCCGCAGCTGCCGGCTGCCGCCCTGCAGCTGCGGATCGTTGTAGTAGAGGTAGACGGTGACCTTCTGCCCGGCCGTGCCGGTCAGGCTGGCGCTGCTGGCGGCGTAGGCAACCTGGACTGACCCGATGACCAGCGTTCCTGCGGTGACGCTTATGGTGGCCACGGAGGCACCTGCAGCGTCGCTCGCCGCGGCGAACGTCACCGATGTGGCCATATCCCACATGGACTGCTGGTTACCGATGTTCGGTAGCGCCGCCGCGCCCACGCGGTTGGTGTCAGGTACGTTCACCGCCACGTCGACCCATTCCGAGGATCGACCGTTGACGCCGATGGACCGCATCTGCAGATCGTAGGGGGTGCCGCGCTGCAGCTCACGAACGACAAACACCTGCCCGGCCACCTGGCTGCGGTATTGCCACGCCGTATCCGGCGCGCCGACTTCACGGAATCGCAGCTCATACGAAGCGATCGCAACCGTCACTGGAGCATCTCCACTGTGTTGTAGCCGTGGCGCGGGGCGGTGCCGATCCGCACCACAGCGGTGGGAATGCCCGCATCGTCCACCTCATCGTTCACCGGGTCAGATACCGCCACGGTGACCTTGGGCGCTGCCGGGATGCCGTAGTCGCGGCCGCTGATCTCGCTCACGATGCCTTCGGGTGGATTCTTCCAGTAGGCGTCCACGCGCTCGTCGTATGCCACAGCGGTAAACGAGGACGACAGGTCTTCGGAGTAGCGCACGCCAGTGATGATCAGCGTGGTCATCTCCAGGCCCCGCTCACCCACCACCACGCGATCACCGACCACGGCCCCGGCTGGCCGGCTGTCCGTGTAGAACGTATCGCTGAACGCGCTGTGCGGCCGGCAGTTCACCTTCCGCTTTGCACCGGCCGCCGTTCGGGTCTGTATGCCGTAGAGCTTCAACGGGTCCGTGTAGATCTCGGTGTCCAGCCTCACGGTGGCACCATCAGTTCCTTCCGGGGTGCCGTTGGCCACGCTCACAATGCGGCCCCAGCCGGTGCCCCACTCGGCCACGTCGTGCGCAACGTCCACGACATCGCCACGGACAATGCCCAGGCCAGAGATGTCGGTGGTGAAGCTGTAGACGGTACTGCGGTAGAGGCCCTGCGCCATGTGATATCGAGCAATGCGCCATGCCTGCTTCGCCAGCATGGCCCACTCCAGCCGCAGCGTTTCGAACAGGGTAGCCGCCGGTTCGGTGGAGGGATTTCCCCGCGCGTCCATGCCGCGGTAGCTGTAGCCGTCCTGGACCACGATGATTTCGTCGTCCTGCCAGTCCGCGTCTGGGTTCTTGAACTGCACGCGCAGCGCGTGCGGCAGCTTGATGAACTGCCGGCTGCCGCTGAATTCCTTGATGTCCAGAGGCGACAGTTCTGCGGTGGCCGAGGAACTGTTCCGGTCGAAGACCACGCAGTAGCGCCCGTCCCTGTTGCCGATGTCACCCAGACCGCACGCCAGCACCTTGCTGAGCAGGTCACGAGCGGTCATCTGGGCATCGACCACCATCCGGCAGTCCAGACCGTTTGCCGAGCAGTGCGCGGCGAAGTCAGCGAACGAGTTCAGATCGATGCGAGACGCAGGCACGTGCTCGGCCAAGGCCTGGCACCGCGTCATCAGCCAGTAGGCGATCCATGCCGGATTCCGCGTGTACTGGTCGCTCCAAGTGTTGGTGCTGCGGTTGTAGACCGGCACCATCGACCGGGCCAGCACGCTGAAGGTCTGCAGGGTGCCGGACAGCTGGTCGGTGCCCTTGACGCGCACGTTGAGCTTGGACGTTCCCGTCGTACTCGGTGAGGTGTAGCGGATGCTCCGGAAGGAGGTCCAGATGGCGCCATCGGCCCAGGTCCGATTGGTCTGGTTCTTGCGTTCCACGCGCGTGACGCGCACCTCGTACTGGCCCGTGTCGACGTCCCACGCGATGCCCGAGGCGAATGGATCACGGGTCTGGTCCCTGCTCAGGTACAGGCCCGGCGCCGGCGGCGTGGTCGGGTACTCGCTCGCCCCAGCAATCCAAGTTCCAAGCAGCTTCGACAGCCGAGGCGATGGAGGCGTCAGCCAGGCGGTGGTGCCAACGCGGCGATACTCCACGCGCCATAGAACCCACATGGGCCAGCCCTTGTTGAGGGAGTCGCCGAACACCTTGAGGCCGTTGGAGAACAGCAGGTCGAGGCTGATCGCGTCCACGCCCTGTGCTGTCGTGCGCAGGACCTGGTCCCCCTCCGAATTCATGGTCGCGTTGACCGCCTGCTCGTCCACATCGTTGGTGTACAGCTTCGGTGCCGAACCACCGGGCCATGACAGCTCCCACTGGAAGTCCTGATAGCTCTGCACCGAGGTATCGCCAATCCGGAGATCGGAGATATTCAGCGCCCCGAAGCCGAGGTCGAACATGCAGCACTGGTAGGCGTCGTAGCCCACAACATCGGTGTAAGGAATGGCAGCGTGCGTCGGGAAGAACCGGTGTTCGCCCAAAATCAACGGGATGGCGCCATAGGGGTTGATCTGGTTGGAGCTGCCCGTCAGGGCATTCCATGACCGCTGGACCTCAGACCCACCCTCGGTCGACATTGGCACGGCAACCAGAGCATTCACAGCCAGCGACGCGGCGAGCGTGATGCCCGACGCGATCGCATTGCCCGCGGCGGCGCTCCAACCCGCGCCCTTGGCCAGCGAGGCGCCCCAGCCCGGGGCGTAGTAGGCCACCACGATCATCGCCACCGCGGCCAGGATCTGCCGCGCACCGCCCTTGGCCAGTCCCTGCCGGAGCACGTCCACACGGACACCGGCCTTGGGCTTCAGCCGTGCCCAGGCCTCGCGCGGCACCTGGTAGCCACCAACCCGAACCACAACATCGGCAGAGATCTCTGCGCCGCCGGCGGCGTCCTTGAGCATCTGCAGCAGCGTCTGCCCGGGCTGGGCGTAAACCACGCCTGGTGCATCGAACTCGTGCCCCCGCAGGTGAAGCGGAACCTCATTCATCATTCTTCCCCATGTAGCGATAGAAGCCAGCGATGCGCGCCTCCCATATGGGGGAGCCCAGCCGCTCGATGCGGCTGGTGCGGCCCAGCTCCACGTGCAGGAACTCGCCGCTGCCCATGCACACACCGACGTGCCAGGGCCTGCCTGCACTGTTGAATACGACCACGTCGAAGCGCTCCGGCATCTCGATCTCGGCCCAGCCGGTGGCATCGGCAGGCACCGCCACGTCGGGCATGGGAATGCCCTGCTCCGCCAGGACCATGCGGGCGAACTCGCGGCAGAACTTGTCGCCCTCGTATGGGATGCCGATCCACTTCCTCATACGAACAGCCCGGGCGAATTGGACGGCGTGTAGGTCTGTGCGGGCACGCCCTGGTTGAGGAAGTCCTCCTGGTAGCCGAGCTGCACACCTAACTCCATGATGTCGAAATCCACCTGCAGCACGGAGAAGTTGAACGGCCCCATCTCCACCACGGTGGGCTGGCTCGCCAGCACGGCCTCCAGACGCACCTGCGGGCGCGGTCCCTGCAGCGCCTTGATCTGCCGGGTGATGTCACGGTCGACATTGTCGATGCGCAGCGATACGTTCGGGGTGGCATCGTCCGTGTCGTCGGGGAACGATGCCTCGAACGGGTACGGCTGCCAGACGGTACTTCCCCGTGCCACGGGCTCGGTGTTGTTGACGATCCGGATCGTCTGCAGATCCGGGTGGGTGATGGTCAGCAGGCACAGCCAGGTTTCGGCCGTGTCTTCTGCCAGGATTGATCTGGCGGCAGCAGCTGAAAGGACTCGGGGCATCAGGTCGTCGGCCAGTTGTTGGAATCGTAGAAGTCGAGCAGGAACTGCCCTTCATAGCTGGCAACAATCAGGAAATTGACCTCCACTCTCCACATGTCCTCCCACTTGGCGTAGCTCGGGCGAGCCATGAACTTGTAGGTGGCGTAGTGCTGACCATCACCAGGCCACCGCCAGTCCCACCAGTAGAAGGGAAGCACCCGCCGGGCGCTGATGTTGTAGAAATCCATCAGCGTCTTGAGCTGCGCCGGTTCGAGATACAGCTGGCAGCGGAAGGTTTCGAGGGAATTGGTTCGGGCCGGGCGCGTCTTTGTCCCTGCCCCCATCGTGGAACGCAGCACGTCCTCGCCGTAGGGCGCGAATTCCAGGCTGTCGTTGGACGGATCAGGGATGCTCGACGGCATGTAGAGATCAACCACCTCTGTTCCCCCGGTAGTTGAGCCCGTATCGGCTGCGGAAATCGTTGTCGAACGATCCGCTGCGGATTTCGCCACGCATCAGCTCGCGCAGAGATACCTTGATGTCCACGCCGCCGGAGCCATCGAACTCCGCCTGGACAGCACCGGAGTCGTTCTTGACTCCATCAATGTAGACGCTCACGTCCCCGCGGCCCGCATTCCCGGCGCCGCCGCGCATCGAGGCGTCATAGGCAGCGGTCTGGCGCCGCGAGAGAACCCGCTCACCGGTCTGCAGAACTGTCAGCCGCTCATCGGCCCGCAAACCATGCTGGCCGCCGGTATGGAAGCGCGGGGCGGCGCCCAATGCGATCGGGCTGATCGGCAAGCTGACGCGCGGGCCACCGGTACCCACTCGACCGCCAGTGTGTCTTTTGCCGGCAACCACGGTGGACGTTCCTTGTGCGCTGCCGGACGCACCCTGCCCCCACGATCCGAACAAGGCGGAAATGCCCCGCAACGCCGCCTCCTGCGCCACCATCCGGGCGACGCCAGCCACGAAGCTCTTGACCATGTCGCTGAACGACTCATTGAAAGACTTCGTACCGGTGGTCAGGTCCGCCAGGAAGTCCCCAAACGCGCTGCCTGCGGTGTCCTCGATCTTCTGGCGCCAAACCTGCTGGGACGCGGCAATGGTGCCGATCTGCGTATCGATCTCTTGCAGCCCGGCCAGAGCTGCGGTGTGCTCCGGCGAGCCTTGCGCGTAGCCGGCCATGGCATCGACGGCAGCAACCCGAAGCGCCTGGAGATCTGCCAGGGCCTTGGAGCGGGCCTGGGCGAGCTGTTCCTCTCCCTCGCCATAGCCCAGCATCCGGCCGCCCACCTGAGCTCCAATGGCCGTCTCACGCCCCTGCAGCTGGGACGTAATGCGCCCCATGGCCTCGCGCAGCTCATCGGTCTTGGACTTTGCCACCAGGCGATCGATGAGGCTGGTCACCAGCGCCTGTCCAGTCTTGTCACCCTCAGCCCGAAGCCGATCCATCAGGCCCTTGTACTGCGCTTCCAGCTGCCGCCTCTCGGCCGCGCCCGTCTCACCGTCCAGCTCGAGCAGCCGGCCCTTCACCTCGCCCAGCGATTTCGCAAGGCCGTCCTCGGCCTTCTGCTGCTCCTGCGCGGTCTGGACAGCAAGCTCGGCGCGGTCGCGCTGCAGCTTGACGATCTGTTCCTCGCTCCGCCGCCGTGCGGCTGCATCTGTTGCAAGAGCTTGTTCACTCCTTGCTTGCTCGAGCTCCAGATCGATAGCCCGCTGCTGCAGGGCAAGGCGCTTGGAGAAGTAGTCCGCTATGGACAGGCCATTCGCCTCGTAGAGGCGATCAAGCTCCGCCAGGGAACGGCGTACCTCATCAAGCATGGTTGCGTTGGACTTGGCGATCGCAGTGGCACCGCCCTCGACCCCCTCCACCACCGGCTTGAGGATCTGATCAATGCCGGTAGTCATGATGTCGAACAGTGCCGCATCGATCTCATCGAGGCTCTTCTGCGCCACATCGGCCATGGCCTTCGCACGCGTGACCCGGGGGTCGTTCTCACCGAGCGAAACCCGCGCTCCACCGAGCGGTCCGCCACCACCCGCAGCGAACCCGGTGGCTTGGGATTCGTAACGCGCAGCCTCCAGGTGGGCCTTCGCAGCGCGCAGCGTCTCAATGGCCTCGTTCCGCTTTGCTGCAGCGAGCTCGAAAGCTGCGTCACGCGACTGCTTGCTCAGTTCCTTGACCTGCTTAAGAACGCGTGCGTGCTCCTCCGCCGCCCGCTTCGCGTCCTGCGTGCGCTGGTACAGGTAGTAGAGCGCTGTCGTCAGCACAGTGATCGCAATCGTGACCGGCCCGCCCACAGTCGCCATCGCAGCTTCCAACCCCTTCGCAGCTGCTGCAGAGGTAAGCAGGCCAGCGCGCAAACTAACCAGCCAGCCAATTGCGATTCGTACCCCCGCGATGAGCGCAGGAACAGCACGACCAGCTAGCGTGGTGCCGACCGCCACAGCGAGTAGATCGGCGTGCCTCACCACCTCAATAATCGCGTTGATGATCCGACTCAGGTAGCCAACACCATCCTGCGCCATGAATTTTGCGAAGGCTGCGACCGCGCCAAGTACGCCCGTCGCGATCTGCGAAAACGCCGCCTTGATCTCCGGCCCTGCCAGCGCCCGGGCAAGCTCGTTGAGCGCTTGGGTTACCCCACTGAGGTTGGCGCTTCCAGAACCGTCCAGGAGGTCACGCAGCGAGTTTCCAACAGCGGTCAGGGCGCCACCAAAGGTGTTCCTGGCTGCAGCAGCGGCACCGGCGTAGCTCTCGGCCATTGCGTCCAGGACGATCTGCTGAGCCTCCGCAGTCCGACCGGTGGCCTCCATGACCTTCATCTGCTGCTTCTGCTGCTCGGTGAACTTGAAGCCCTGTTTCGTCAGCGCTGTGACGCCCTGCGACGGTTTGTCCAACGCCTTACCGATCGTCTCAGCGGACTGCTCGATGTTTTCGCCCAGGCGAGCAGATTGATCGATGGCCATCTGCAGAGCTTGGGGAAACTGCTTGCCAACAATTCCGGTGTAGGAGAGCAGCCGGGTCTGGGCCTTGACGATCTCACCAGCCGAGTGCGTGGTCGCATCGGCCATGCCGTTGGCCATCTTCAGCAGCTGCTGCTCGGTGAAACCTGCCTGTTGCCCTGTCGACGCCAGAACCGCCCTCAGCTGGGCGACTTCGTTCGAGGCGTCACGGGTCTCCGTTATCAGAGCACTGAAGACACTGCCGACCGTCACACCAGCAAAGAGCCCACCGACCAGGTTGCGCAGCTGCCCAAAGCCATCCGTGATGCCCTTGAGGTCGATAGACTTAGCCGCCTCTTTCTTGAAGGCAGCCACCTCCGAACGCACCAACGCCAAGCCCTGCTTGATGTCGTTGATGTCGGCAGAAATGCGTACGCGGAGATTCGGGGCAGTCGTTGACATTTCAGTCCGTCAGCTTGTTCAGGTATGCCGTGTATTCGGTTGCATCGAATTGCGCGGCCCGGAGATTCATCAGCTCTTCGGCCAGCCAGCGGCGCCTTGCTTGGGCAGCCGCCTCGGTGAACGCCCTGAACTGCGCCAAGGTGTAACCCTTGATGCAGCCCAGAGCGTGACCGCTTTGGATCAGGAGCTGAATGGCGTCGGCCCAGCCCCACGAATCCGCGTGCCCAGGCCGGCCAGGAGCGGGCTGATCTGCCGAGTAAAAAAATCTCGGTTCACCTCAACCACTTTCAGCACCAGCTCGATGAACTCGGCCGGATCGCCCTTTTCGATGAACTTCACATCCCGACCCGCGCAGATTGCAGTCGCCGCGAAGAGCGGCCCGGCGTGGTCAGCGATGAGATCCATCACCAGCTCGGGGGAGATTTCGATCTCCAAGGCGAGATCTGCCGACCCCGCTGAGCGAAGTGCCGCCACCACCGGACGCAGCTCGCGGACCACTGAAGGGATGAGACCAACGGCAAGCGGGGAAATCACCAGCACTTCGCCCTGGTACTGCACCGAGGTGCTGGCGGCTGCCAGCACCTCCATCTCGTCGGCGCGGCCGTCGCTCACGCGATCACCTCCTGCACCACTTCGAAGTACCGCGACAGGCCGGCGCCCTTTGCCGAGTCAGTCATCAGGGCACCGGTCACCTCGCCAGCGCCATGCTCATCGCCGATGGCCGAGAACTGCGCCATCACACCACCCGACACGCGGTGCGCCAGGATGCGAACAGCTTTACCGCTCTGCGCCTCGTTGAGGCCCAGGAAGAGCAGCTGGTACTGCTTCGCCGCAGTGACGATAGGCTGGAGGACCGACTGCGCGCCGAACGCGTAAGTGACCTTCAGGTTCGCAACGCCACCAACCGGATCCACGATGGCGCTGTCCGCGGGAATGAACAGCGCGCCGTCCTGCAACACGTAATCGGTGCCGGCCGTGTAGTTCGTGCTGCCAGTTGCCGGCTTGACCGAAGTGATCTCCTTCGCGATCCGCAGCAGCGGCACCAAGCCGCCCTTGTAGCCGACCACGGCCTCATCCACGGCATTGCCAGCGATCACGTTGGTGACGGTACCGCGCAGTGCACGCGCCAGGTTCTCGGGCGCGAAGTCGTGGAACGTATAGGACATCTCGACGCCGGTCAGCCTGTCAACGCGGTTGCGTTCACCGCCCCCCGGCTGGGTGTGATCCGCCAAGGTGATGGCATTGGTCTGGGGGCTGAAGTTCAGTGCCGAGCAGTTCCCGACATCAATGAACGGGCCCGGCACGCCGTACTCGCGTGCCAGTACCTTGCCGCTGCCCAGGTAGCTCTGGTCTTTCATGGTCATGGGTATTTCTCCGGGTAATGCCGCGGGGCGGCCGTCAACGAATAGGGATGGTCGAGGTGTAGCGGAGCAGCGCGCCGACCCAGTCGGCGCCGGCCGGCGCCCTCATGGGCTCCATCGACTGGTATTGCGGGGCGGTGAAGCCAGCGGGCCAGGTGGTGGGCCGGCTATCGAGGCTCCGTTCGATGTCATCGACCACCTCATCCAACCGGGCCTCAGCGGCGCTATGGGCGACCCGCTTCACCAGGACACCGATGGTGGTCAGTCGGTGCGTTCGGGCCGTTGCCGGCTCCGGCGAACGCTCCTGACGCTCGATGTAGACGGCCAAGCCATCGTCCACATCCTCCGGATCAAGCTGACCTGGTTCGAGCGTCACGACCAAGCCGACATCGGTCCAGTAGTCGGCGGTCTTCAATGCCTGTTGCAGGTTCCCGGCGAACGCTTCGAGAAGTCGGCTGCGCGGCGTCGGGCTAGGCATTGGACACCGCCCAGCGGACCCGCGATCCGTCATCAGAGAGCTTGTCCTTCAGCCTGTAGCGATCACCATCCACCTCGACCACGCCATCGCGCTCACCAACCACTTCCGCACGGAACAGGCTGATCACAACGTCACTGGCTGCCACCGGCATCAGGTCATCGCCGAAGGCCTGCGTGCCACGGTCGACCATCACGGAACAAGGGACGCCAGCGCCGCCCCCACGGGGCATGTAGACAGCATCAACGTCGGCGATCCCAGCGGCAGCGAACGCTGCCACTGCCTGCCGATCAAAGTCAGCCAGGAATGCTTTCTGGCTCATGAGCGCCCCCTGTACTTCGAGGTTTCCAGAGCCTTGGACAGTTCGCGGTTGAAGTGGAACGGCATCAGCTTGTCCCACGCCCGCTGCGCCAGGCCGAAGATGTTGTAACGGGGCGTGTAGTTGGCAGCTCGCGTGAAGATGAACACGCTGCGGACCGCTGAGCCCCACGCGGTCGCAATGCGCTCGTAGATGCCGGGCCGGAGCTTCCCACGCTGCACCTGCAGCGCGAAGTACTCGCCGCCGCGCCTGCGCTTGGATCGCCGCCGGGCCTTGCTGGTGTCTGTCTGATTCTGCAGCGCGTCCTGGCGAGCGCCCAGCTGGGAGAGGATCTGGCTCACCTGGCGTGGGCGCACGTTGCCAAACTGGTCAAGATCCGCGCCATCACCGGCCACCGCAAACATGCCCGGGGGCATGGCGCCGCGCTGCTGCAGCAGAACCTCGAATCCCTTCTTTCGGCGCGTACCGCCATCCACCTGCGGCAGCAGGTACTTGGCAGGTGGCGTTCCGTTGCTGGCCTCATCTCGCAGATAGACCTCAGCGAAGAGCTTGGACTTCGTGGCCTTGCGGTACTGCGCGGCGCGTTGCGTCATGCGCGTAGGCTGGTCGAACACCCGTCCAGCCGTTGCCTCCCACTGCTGCCGGATGTCGAATGCCGTAGCGTTGCAGGCTTGCATCACAGCGAACGCCAGATTCTGCCGCTCAAGCTCGCTGAACTGGCGCCCCAGCATGTTGTCAGCGTCAACGGCAATCCTGATCTGGCTCATCATTCGACCCCCGCGCTACACAGTCGCGCATAGGCCTGCAGCCCCCTCACCTGGGCGTCGCACTGGGCGGCGGCGCCAACAGCTCGGCCGACACTTTCAATTCGGTCGTCGGCTCGACCATCAGGCTGGCTGGTGGCAGCGGCGGCCGCGGACAGCTCTGCGGTGGCGACGGACGCTTGCCAACGCTGGTGCAGGCGCTGGTTGCCATTGAGAAGATCAGCGACAAGGCGATCAGATGCCGTCTGTGCATCGTTCTTTTCCTTTTCGTACTGGGAGGCCAGGGCATTCGCGGCGGCGGCACTGCTGCGCTCTGCCTTCAGGGTTTTGGCTGCGGCATTGGCTTCGGCGCGAGCAGAGTCACGCTCGGCTTCCATAGCGTCACGGCTCGACGCGGCCTGGTCGGCAGCGCGGTGCGCGATGGATACCGATCCACGCTGCCAGACGATGACGCCAAGCAGCAGAAGGATCACGACGACCAGGGCGCGGATCATGCGGACACCACCGGGTCTTCGGGCGGGATGACTGCGCCAAGGCCCCTTAGCGTGGATTCAAGCTGGCGGACGCGAATACGCAGCGCGCTCGCGTCCTCCTGTGCCTTGAGGCGCATCTGCATCTCGGCCTGCAGTCGCTCATCCTGAGCAGTGACACGCTGCTCCAAGAACCCGATGCGCTCGGAAAGGCCCTTGATGAGATCCACGTTGGCGTCGGTCTCGGTACGCTCCTTCCTACGCGAGAGGAATGCGGTCCACGCCTCACGCAGCATCCAGAGCGCAACTACGCTGCCCGTTGCCCACCAAGGCACCTGCGCACTGATCTCCCCGCCGACCATCAGCGCAGCGCCTCTGCAACGCCGGCGTCGATCACTTCCTGGCGCCAGTACATGCCGCCGTTCTCATGCTTGGCGATGGCCGTGGCCAGGCGGCTCAAGGTGACCGCGTTGTCCAGGCGGATGACTTCCGACGGCGCAACGCCCACCGCCGCGGCAACCTGCTGCACATAAGCACCGGTGTTGTTCTCCACCGGGGGAGCCCAGCGCCCGATGATCTCCTTCACCGTGCGCAGGCCATGCTTGCGCTGGTAGGTGAGCAGGGTCTTTGCCAGGGCGCGGAATCCGGCCTGCGGGGTCAGGAACACGCAGAAGCGCTGCTCGCGCGCGATCGCCGCGGCGGACCGATCCTCACCCTGCCACGGCGTGCCGGTGCGGTCGATGTTGCCAGGATTGTTGTTGCGTACGCCGCGCGGCGTGCTGGTGGTGCCCATGCGATCCCCCATTGTCGCTGTGGAAGAACCGGCACCGCTCACGCCACCCAGGCGTATGTGAGCGGTGCCGGCCTGTTTGGTTACGCCTTGGAGGCGTTGCCCGGCGAGAGACGCACCTCAGCGGTGGCCTGCCCGGCAGTCCCTGCAGCCCAGGCGAACGCCGCGCCAGTGACATCGCCGGCCGCAGCGGCCGCGGCACTCCCGTCGAAGGCGTTGGCGCTGGCGTCCCACAGCAGCTTTTCGCCCTGCTCAAAGGTCGCAGCCGGCACCTTGGGTACGGTAAAGACGCCACCCAGCGCCACGCTGCCAGTCGCATCAGCGGCAATCGCCACCAGAGCGACACCCAGCTGGTGGCCGATGACCACCACCTGGCCGGAAGCCACGGCCTGCCCGCTGTTGTTGGTCCAGGGGATCACGTCCCCATCGGAAACGAAGTTCTTTGCCATGTCGTTGTGCTCCAGAAGGGTTAGCCGCAGCGCTGCGCGCCGCGGTAGTCGAGGGCGGCCAGGCCGAAGTCCAGGCGAGCCTTCCAGCGCACGCCGTCCACGGTGAAGCCTTCTTCGTAGTCGAGGAACGGCTCAGTGACACCGTCCAGGAAGGCCACCTCGATCACCGGGCACTCGGCGGGATCGGCGAACAGGTACCACTTGTCATCCTTGATGCGCGCGGTGTCCACGATGTCGCGGAACAGGCCCTGCACTGCGTTCGGGCGCTGCAGCTTCCCTGCCGTGTCCGGGTCGTACTCGGCTTTGTTGGTCACCCGCGCGGCGCTGCCGTACTTGGTCGGGCCGAGCCACAGGGCCGGCGTCAGATCCAGCACCTCATTGCCGCCCACATCCTTCTGGCCCGCCAGCTTCACGCGCAGCGCATCCACCGATTCCACGCCCGGCAGAGCCGCAGCCAGAAGGTTGCCGTGATCGGCATGGAACAGAGCCTTGCCCGATTCCAGAACGGGGTTGCTGGCCAGGAAAGCGTAGGCGTCCGCTTCGATGGTGCGCTTGGCCGCACGGCCGAATGCCGTTGCCAGACCGATGAACGCACCCAGGTCATCATTGATGATGGCCTGGCGGGTCAGGTTGATGATGTTGCCCTTGGTGCCGGCAGTAACCGTGGCCTTCTCACCATCCGGAATCGTCTTGTTCTTGAACTCACCGGCCTCGGTCAGGGCATCCAGGTTGCCGAGGCTACCGACGCGATAGCGAGAATGCTGGCGGAAGTCGCTGACGGTTCCGGTGGCGCACCAGCGCGACCAGGTGTCCGGGGCCACAGCGTAGGCCGACTGGAGCGCCTTGTGCATGGTCGCTTCCAGCAGGATCGGGAAATCGCTGCCGGTCTGGGTGAAGGCGCGCCCCACCAGCTCCAGCTTCGACATGCCATCGGTACGCACACCACTGCGCTCCAGACTGCGTCGCGCGAGGTCCATCAGCGTCAGTCCGCGAACTGGGTTGTCGCCGGTCAGAACGAACGCACGCTTGGTGGTCGGATCGATGACCTGCGCGCGCGACAGCAGAGCGTCAGTGACCGCAGCGCGCTGCAGCTCGCTTTCATCCTGGGTGACGCTGATGCGGTTGATGTTGCCGCCGGCAGCGTTGTCCGCACGCACCAAACTGTCCAGGATGATGCCGCGGACATGATCGAGGCTGTGACCAGCCCTGATCCAGTCTGCGGCGTGCTCACTCTGGCCGTGGCGCTGGGCGAGCTCGACGATGTCCGCCGCGCGGGTATCGGCCTGGGGTGCCTGAGCAGGCGCCACAGGCGCTGCGGCGGGCGGGGTGGAGGTGCTGGGGGTGAGCTCCTGCTGCACCACCTGGTCGGCGGCACGGGCGGTGGGCTGGGGCATAACGGTCTCCTGCGACGATGCGCTGCGAGTGAACACGCAGGGGGTTCCCTGCGCGGGTTGGTTGCTGCGGGTGGTTGCGCCCTGGTCGGCGGGCACAGTAACGAAGCTGATTTCGGTCGGCGTCCACTCAACTGCGCGGTACACGGGAAGGTCGCCGGGATTAACCGCGCGCTCGACTTCATAGCGCTGGACGCTGTAGCCGACCGAAATATTGCGGATGATCCCGGCCTTGATGTCGGCGACGACCCCCGCCAACTCTTCGCGCTCGGAGAGGCGGATGACGGCGTGGCCCTTGCCATCGGCGAGCCAGGCGCGCTCGACAACGCCCATCTGTGACTTCAGGGTCCAAGTGCCGTGGCTATCCAGGACAGGCGCCGCGCCTGACTCCAGCCGCGACATGTTCACGGACGCATCGTCAACGACCAGTTCTTCCCAATAGGCCGTGTCGTTCCACCAGTCGTAGCGACGGACGCGTGCGCCCTCGGTCCACACCAACTCGACTGTGCGCGCCTCTTTGTTGAAACTGGTGGGCAGCAGTCGCGCTTCGCGGAGCTGTTGCGGCATCAGCCGGGTTCCCTCGATGGCCGAAGGCTGGGTTGCCTGGGGCATGGCTATTCCTCGTTGGGTGAAGGGGCTGCGGCCGGCATTGACCTGGCAGCACTGGATTGCAGGAAACTCATGAGCTTGAGCGCTCCGGTCTGCTCCATGCGGGCGTAGTCCTTGCCCATCTCGGCAAAGACCGCATCGGCGTCGTAGCCACGTCGCCGCAGGGATTCGCTCGGCGACAGCAGCCCGGCGCTCATGCCTGCAATCTCCGAGTCAATGTCCTGCTTGGGGTTGACGTAGTCCCAGCGCGGAGTGCTCCAGTCAGCAGAGCTCCCGGGGTTGCGCACTTCGCCACCCAACGCCGCAGCCTCATCGAACCAACGCCAGATGGGCTTGCACATCTGCGGGATCAGTACCAGCCACTGAACCTGCTCAGTGTCTCGACGGAACTCCATCTGGCGTATGCGTGCGCTGGAGAAGTTGACCTCGCGCATGTCGCCCGTTGCAGACTCGTAAGGAACCCCAATGCCCGCAGTGATGATGTGCGCGTTGTACTTGCAGTACTCCACATAGCCGCCAGCGGGCTTCGGCTCAATGGTCTGGAAGCCGGTAGCACCGGACACATGCGTGATACCACCACTGGGCAGCGGCCCGAGGTCAGTCATCGACTCCCGGTCCCCACTCAGCTGGGAAGGACCGTCGTCATCGCTGTTCGACATGGCCTCTGGATCGCCACTGACAATGACGCCCAGGCGGGCCTCAAGATTCTTGCGCGCCAGTTCGGCGTCCTCGTACAGCATCAGGTCGCGCACACGCGCAATGACCGGCGCGAACCGGCTGATGCCACGCCCCTGGCCAGGGCGAACGGGATTGAACAGATGGATGATGTCGGCTGCGGGAACTGCCGCGCTGGTCAGACGAACGGAGCCACGTACCGCCTCACCCGGGTGAGCAGCAAACAGCCAATACGCCTTGACACGGCCGAGCACGTCATACTCGATGCCGTTGATGATCTGGCCACCGCCACGCAGCGAGCCATTCTTGCTGCCGTCAAGCCAGTCGATCTCCAGAACCTGCAGCTGCAGCGGAACCGCAAGGCCATCCGACATGCGACGCGTGCGACGACGAATAAGGACTTCACCGTCCTGCTCCATCGCCCGATATGCCGTTGCCATCAGCCCGTAGATATCTGACTTGCCGTCAGCATCAGCAACATCCGCCCAGCGCGACCACAGCTTGTCCAAGCGCGCAGCGTCTGGACCCTCAGCCTTCGGAGTGATGCCCGTGCCAATGGTCGCGCTCACCAGCACCTGCAGCGACCGTGCACAGTAAGGGACGTTCTGCACCAGCGAACGAGCGCGATTGCGCAGCTCGCGCGCATCGGCCATGTGATCCGTGTTGGCACTGGCACCGGCACGGCGGACCCTCCAGCCGTCACCACGTGAAGCACCTTCGTAGGCTCTGGCCGCATCCAGCATCACGCGCGCCCGATGCCGGTGCAGCGCATACCCGGGGGCGACCGCAGCGATGGCACGATCTAGCAAGGAAGTCCCCACGTCAGAAGCCCCTCAACGTGGTGAACCGATAGCGGCGCGTGGCCGGCTTCCGCGCAGGTGCAGCAGCGGCAAGCTCAGACTCCATACGATCCAGCGCCGTCAGCATTGCCTCGACGGATTGGTACGTGACCTGCCTGTCCCCGTGGCGCACCGAAAGCTGTCCGCTGGCGATGGCCGCCTTGAGGCGCTTCACATCGTCCTGTGTCCAGCTCATTGAAGGGGCATCCGCGTTTCCATGGATGCCAGTTTCCGTACCAAGTGCGGGTGAGTCTCGGGGAACTCACCCGCACCCTTCACCCGTTCGCCGAGGGCTCATCCAGCAATCGGTACAGCGTCCGCCGATCAATTCGGAACCGCTTGCAGAGGGAGCGCACCGATTCCTGCTGTTCCAACCCCTTCCTGATTTCGCCCACAGGGTATGTGGGTGCCTGCAGGCTCGCCGGGATGTACAAGTCCTGGGCCGGATACTCCTCGACCAGGTAGGCAACGACTGCCGCCACCACCTCGCGGATATCGTCGCTGTCGCAGCGAAGGCGCAGCGCCGCCCCAATGGTCAGCTCATCAGTCAGCTCGTTGATACGGATGCGCTGGCGAATAGTGTTCCGGCTCACCACTGCCTCCGGAACTGTTGCGCCGACGTGGAGCGGGCCTTCCTCGGCGGAAGGGATGTTTCACGGGAATCGGCATCCTCACCCGGCGAGACCGGCTCCGCATTCGTTTCGCGTGGAACATCGGCCACCTGAGTGGCCGACGACAGCAAGCGCTGTTCAACCAGATCCCAATCCGCACGGGTGAAGCGATTCAAGCGGACCTCGGGATGATGTGCCGCCGCATACGCATACACCCAGGTATCCAAAGGCTCGTTACGGGTCACCCTCTTCTCGAACCGATTCTTCACCGGGTTATAGACCTCCGAAACCAAGCCTGGAAAGAACTCTTCTGGCAACTGGTCGCTGAAGTGAACCATGCGCGTTGCCACCTCACGCTCCGCATCGGCCGAAAGCCTGCTGTAGAGGTAGTGCTTTGCGTTAACCGTGCCCACGTGGTGGATCATGATGCCGCGCTTGTCGGTCTTGCCCTTCCACGTCACGTCGACCAGCTTCCCCTTCGACAGCACCGGGGCGTTGTTGGGAACAGCGCCGAAAATACACATGGGTCGGGTGACACGCCGCTGACGCACGTAGTTCTTGACCGCCTCCGTGCGGTGGCCGCCCGCGTCTATCGCGACCGCCATCGGTCGTAGCAAAGCACCGTCCACCCGCTCAATGGCGCGATTGAGAAGATCCGTCAGCGCAACCCACACTGCGTCCTCGGCCGGATCTCCCTGCAGCTCCACGTAATCCAGCGTCCATGCGGTCATGCCACGTCCCCAGCCAACGATGTGGACCGCCAGGCGGCCATCTTGGGTATCGACACCCACTGTGATCGCCAGCACCCCTAGCGGCGCCAGGCGCAGGGCGTACGGCTCGGCACGATCCTTGATCACGTTGTGCTTGACCGCGCGCATCGACGGGTCTTCCCACGTCTCGGCCAGCCGGTCATTCACGAAGGTTTTGAGGGAGGCAGGATCACCCTGCGCCTCCAGCCACTCCTTCACCAGGTCCAACCAGCGCGGCCCCAGACCAAACTGGTAGTACAGGCAATTGATGGTATAGCCGCGAATCGGCGAATCCGGGTTGGCCGCCACCCAGCGACCGTTAGCAATCATGTCGGTCTTGAAGTGTTCCTCGATGGCGACACCGCACTCGCAGCACGCGTACCACGCGTGGCTCTTGTCGGGCGACCACACCAGACCGCTCCACTGCAGCGCCTGGTAATGGCCGCAGTGGGGGCACGGTACGTGATACCGGCGCTGGTCGCTCTTGTCGTACAGCTTCGCGATCCGGCTGAGTCCGGCGATGCCAGGCGTGCTGATG
The DNA here is from genome assembly GCF_036320025.1 of Stenotrophomonas sp. SMYL86. Classification (NCBI taxonomy): domain Bacteria; kingdom Pseudomonadati; phylum Pseudomonadota; class Gammaproteobacteria; order Lysobacterales; family Lysobacteraceae; genus Stenotrophomonas; species Stenotrophomonas sp. SMYL86. Next base: position 58,675 of record NZ_JAWIRU010000017.1, on the reverse strand, counting down.
TATTGGCGTTTGTAGGTGGTCGGGAAGGACGAAGTGCGGCCGTCCAGCATCTTCACCGGGTCGTCGCCGGTGGAGAGCTGCTGCGGCGCCTCATCGATCTCATCCACCTGCAGGTACTTCACCGTCGAGGACTTCAGGCGCTGCGGGCTGCCCATGTGCTCCACGAACAGCTGGCCTCCGGCGAAGTCCTTGAACGTGCGCTGGTTCGCGCTGTCGCGGCTGGCGGTGCTGGTCAGCGCCTTCTTGACCGCTGCGCACACCTCGATCATCGGGTTGAGCTTCTGGGCGATCCACTTGTTCATGGACACCTCACCCGGCAGCGCATACATCATCGGGCCCGGCGCATAGTCCATCCAGTAGGCCATGGCATTGGTCGCCAGCTGGCTCTTGCCGAACTGGATCGGGAACATGCAGACCTGGTCATGCACCGGGCTACGGGCGGACATGTTGTCCATCGGCTCACGCAGTGGCGGGTTGCGGTCCGTCACCCAGCGCCCGGGCTTACTGCCGCTCTTGGTGGACAGACGCATGTGTTCGTCGCACCACTGCGAAACGCTCATGGGCCGCCGCGGCTGCAGCGAGCGCGCCAGAACCGACGCCAGGCAGCTCTGTGCCTCCATCATTCCGCAGCCTCCGCTGCCTTGGCCGCCAACGTGCGGAAGCCTTGGCTGAGTTCTTCCAGGGCGTGGCTCACCTCATCCCAGACCAGCCGCCGGCAGCCGGCCTCGTCCAGCGTTGCGGCGAGCTGCGGCGCCAGCGTGTCGGCGAGGCGCTCCATCGCACCCCGGAACGTCGTTGCATGCTCAGCGAGGAATGCCTCCACGTCCGCTCGCGGCAGCAGCAGCCCCAGCTCCTTCTGCAGCGCGATGTGCGCCATGTGCGCGTCGGTCTCGGCCTTGTCGGCCAGCGCCTTGGCCTTGCGCGCGGAATCCGGCGTCTGGGGGCGGCCCGGCCGTACAGGCCTGGCATCGTCGTCGTCGCCGTCCTCCTCCTCATCATCGATGTCGGCTTCGACGGTACCAGTACCCTCCCCGCTCCCCACCAGCGAGCTGCCACGTTCATCCGCATGGCGCTGGGCGACACCGGCATAGACCGGGTCTGCGGTGCGAGCGTAGAGCTCCAGGGAGGCGGCCTTCAGGAATCCCTTGCCGCCCTCACCCACCACCACCCTGCCCTTCTTCCTCAGCTCTACCACGTAGGACGGCTTGCAGCCGATCAGCGAGGCCAGCTCTTTGCCAGTGATCGTCACGTCTTCCTCAGCCATTGATTCCCCCTACTCCATTTCCTTCGAAGATCGTTAAAGCGGAAAAACGCGCGCGCGCGAGCATGTGCGGGCTGTGCGGCTGCATGTGCGGGACGCGATAGCCGCTGAATCGATGCGGCACAAGGCGTGTGCGGCGTGTGCGGGATGTGCGGTCACCCATATACGCACGAGAGGCAAATTGCGGCGTTGCATAGCGATACCCGTTCGCGCCCGCGCCCGCCCATGTAGGCCGATGCCCGCACGTCCCGCACACGCCTACTGCCGCAAGCGGTTCGCGGCAATTCAAAGCCCGCACATCTGCCCGCACATCCCGCACACGCCGCACATTGATGGGCATAGTGATCACGCACGCCCCTTGTAGTCGGAGTACATGCGGCGGAATGACACGACCTGGTCGCCCAGCCATGCGGCCTCTGTCTTGCCGTCAGGAACCGTGCAATCGCCAAGCATCAGGAACCCATGAGGCCCGTTGACGGTCTGCTCGATCTGGTAGCGCTTCCGCGCCCGATCGGGGTGGAGGATCTGGCGCTTGCGCACCAGCGCGTTGATGAACTTTGGTGACGGCGCCGGGCGTGGCATGCCCTCGCGTGCGCACCAGGCCTTGTAGACCTCGTACCACTCCTTCGACAGCGCCGGCATGGGTTTCAGCCCGGGAATGTCATCGCCGTAGAGCTCGTCCAGGAACCGCTGCGGGCTGTCCTGGCTCAGGCCGATCAGTTCTTCCTTGGCCTGCGTCATCGGCGGGTTGGTGCCGTTGGTGAAGCCGGTAAGGTCAACCTGCAGCAGGTAGTGGTGCAGCGCCGCCGTCGCGCCGTTGCGAATATCTGCCAGCACCTCGGTGTAGAACTCCAGGCTCAGCTTGTCCGGGGTCCAGATCACCGCATGGCGGCGGTCATCCTCTTCCAGCACGACCGGCATCGCCTCGTTTGAGAGGAACACCAGGTTGGCGTGGTTGTCTTCCTCGTACGCCTGGATGTTCTTTGGGTTGATGCGGATGCGGTCACCCGTGATCAAAGCTTTGAGCTTGTTCTTGAGGTGGTAGACCTCGGTGCGCGCGACCACTTCGTCGGCCAGCAGAAACAGCTTGCGGCTTGCCCAGTCGTTGAACTTGTCTTCAAGGGCGGCCTGGTCAAGCACGCGCCCATACTCACCGTAGAGCTTCATGTATTCATCGAAGAACATGTTCTTGCCGGTGCCCTGCGGACCATGGATGACGATGGTCGATTTCATCTTGGCGCCGGGATGCTGCAGCGGGTAGGCAAGCCACTTGACCACCCAGTCGTACAGCGCCTTCTGGTTGGCCTCGTTCCCGCACATGTGCCAGAGCAGCTGCAGCAGCCGGTCGCAGTTCCCCTCCTGCGGCACGGTCGGCCAGCCTGCAAACAGATTGCATATAACGCCCGGCTTCTCGCCCGAGGGGTCGAAGTCGACCTCGCGGACACGCACGATGGACCGATCCGAGTGCTCCATCCATGCACGGTGCAGTTCCTTGCGCACGCAGGCATCCCGCATGTCGCCCAGCGCAACCAGCATGTGTTCCTTGTGGTCGAACACCGTGCCGCCCTGCCCGTAGACCAGTGCGAAGCGCTCCAGCAGCTCGGTCAACGAATGGATGGGGGACAGTCGATCATTCCCCTCGCCCCCGTCGTTGGTGATGGAAGGCGCGCGTTTTTCTGCAGGCACCCGCCATGAGAGCTCCGTGAGACGGGCTTCGACCTGCGCCCGCACGACATGCAGGCCCTCTTGTGCATGCAGATCGTTGAAGTCGCTGACCTTACGGCCGTTGTCGATGAAGCGCTCGCGCCTGGACGGCTCATCGGCGAAGACCGGGTGCAGAACCGCGCCACCCACGTCTAGCGCTGCGGCCTCTGCACCGAGCAGGCCGGCATTCGACGCGCCATGCGGCTGCGCGCACGATGGGCAGAACTGCGGATGGTCGGCCAGCACCAGGCGGCTCTTGCAGTGCCGGCACTTCTGCAACACGTCGTCGTCGGCGCACAGCAGCATCTTGATGCCGCGATAGCGCTTCGCCAGGGCCGAGGCGACGGCCAGCATGTTGCCAGCATCGAACGCCACGGCCACCGGGTAGCCCGTCGCCATGTGCAGTGTGGCCGCCGTGGCATAGCCCTCGGCCACCAGTAGGATCCACTGCGGGCTTCCGCCGATCAGGTGGAAGTGGCCCTTCTTGACCATACCGGCCGGCCAGTACTCCTTCGCGGGCTTGCGCCCTGCGGCAGCCAGCTTTGCGCTACGCAAGACCTGCAGGCCGTGCACCTGGCCGTTGACGTCAAGGAGCGGGACGAGAGCGGCGCCCGTGGTGCCATAGCGCAGGCCGAAACCCTGCACGCCCTTGCTGACCAGGTAGTCGGCCTCGCCAACTGCATTTGCTTTGGCCCAGGCAGACGACGCCCGCTCTGCCGCTCGCTTCGCTTGGGTCTGGCGCGCGGATTCCGCACGGCGGCGATCCTCGGCCAGCCGATTGCGCAGCGCTTCGCGCTGCTCATCGCTGAAGGTCTTATCGCGCTTGCGCAGATCGACCTTCGTTGCGCCGTTTTCGTTGCCGTGCCAAACGCCGTAGGTTCCGACAACCAGCACTTCGCCGCCCGAGGTGTTCAGTTCGTGAAGCGCGTACCAGCCGCGGCGCTCGCGCGAGCCCTCGACCCGGCAACGGATCATGCGTCCGGTGGTGTCCAGTTCGGTGACCAGCAGGCCGGCTGACTGCAGCTGCTGCAGCACATCCCCATAATTCTCAGACATTCAGTAGTTTCCAGCCCTGCTATCTACCCAAAGAACGGGGTCCGAATTACCCGCGACGGGGATGCCCAGGGAGGACCCATCACTGGAATCGAGAATCGCTCTCAATGCCAAGGCCGATTCAGTAGCGCGGACGAGACGCGGTCTTTCACGAGCCACCCGGGGGGATGGGGCTGAATCAATGCTTGCGTGGTACATCAGGGTTCCCCAAAGGCAGGCTGCGCTGCCGGTTGTCTTGCTGCTCTTGCCGCTGGCGGATGCGCTCGCGCTCTGCCAATGCTTCTTCACCAATCAACCCGGGCACCGCATCAGTCAGCGCCAGGGCCGCCAGTTCCATCGCCTGCCGTGCAGACGCGGTGGCTATGCCACGCCGTCGATACCGGGATCGATGGGCGTGGTGGGTGGTCACGTCAGTCCTCCATCCCATGCTGACCAGCAGCGCGGCAGGCATTGCGCTCGAGGCGATAGCAGAGCGTGCGCACCTCGCGCGACAGGTCTTGGATTCGATCCGCCTCGGGGACGGTGAGGCGCTTGTCTGCCAGCGCGTCGATACCTGCACCGGCCAGGGCGCCTGTCAGCTTGTGCAGCTCCAGCAGCTTGGCTTGGATCGCGGCCAGCTCATCGGGCCAGCCACCCTCGGGCGGCGGCGGGACGTAGTCGACCATCAGGCCGTACTGGCCTGCGAGGGAGCACACCCAGTCGGTTGCACTCTCCTGCGTGACCACGAACTGCTGCAGATAGTCGGTCAGGATCTCGGCCATCTCCATGGAGATAGACTCACCATCGATGCCTCGCAGCTTCTTGCGCAGCGTCTCGGCCGAGATCGACTTACGCCTGCGCTTGCTGATGTGCCCCGCCGCATCCTGCAGACCCCCCGGGGCGCGGGCCACTGCGTTATGCAGCGCATCCCGCCAGTACAGGTCAGACCGGCGGCAAGTCATGCTTCCCCCTGATTTCTAGCGCATTTCATCGTGGGAGACGGCACCCGGACTGAAGCAACATGATCCGCATGACGAAGACCGCTGAACCCCAACGGCACGTGCGCTTCATCGCAATGCGCCATTTCGATGTCAATCATGGAGTGACGGACATTGCCGCAATCTTCTTTGGATTCGACGCGGCCCCGTTGAGCCCCGCCCTGCGCATAGTCGAGTCGCTCAGCACCACGACTTCGGGCGCAGGTTGCCCCCGTCGCGGCCATCAGTTGGGCACTCCGGTTTGATCGGGCAAACCAAAAACGTCTGGGCGAAGCAGGTGCCTCGACACTCCAGTGACCCTCTCAATAGCCAGCGCATGCTTCGCCGGCACCGGCCGCGATGCCTTGACCCATTGATTCAGTTGCTGGGGCGATACGCCAAGGATTCGGGCCAGCGCCACTTGGCCCCCCTTTGTCTTCTCAACCGCGGTCAGAATTGCGCTCATGCCAGCAGTAAAGCACAGCTTTATCTTTTTTGTAAAGCCCCGGTTTATTGGAAAGTTGTCGGCATCAGCCGATCATCAAGCAATGCTTGACAATAACGAACTAGCCCGGCGCATTCGCTTCGCATTCGAACACTCCCCGCGCGGCACGAAAGCGCGGGTAGCCAAAGAGTGCGGGATCAATCCACAAGCCATTACAGGCTGGGAGCGGAAGGGCGCGATCGACAAAGCCTACATCCCTGCGCTCGCTCGCTATACCGGCCGCCGCGTGGAGTACTTCCTCGATGGTGGCGTGGACGACAAAGAGAGCCAGAGCGACGACGTGCGCGAAGCAATCTCACCGGGTGAGAGACATGCAGGTGAGCATGTGCGTGTCATGCAACTGGATGGGGAAGCCGACATGGGGGACGGACGGATCAATGATGACTACCCGGAGATCATCAAATCGATGGACTTCACACCTGCATACATTCGATCGGTTGTCGGCTTTGTGCCGGCGCCCGGACGACTCGTTCTGGTGACCGGTCGAGGCGACTCTATGATTCCGGTAGTTCAGCCTGGCGAGTCGTTGATTGTCGACACCGGGATCACGTCCTTCGATGGCGACGGCATCTACCTGATCAACACTGGTAACGGCCAACAAATCAAAGCACTGCAGGACCGCGGAGAAGCCGTCTATGTGGTGAGTGCAAACGCGGGCCTGTACCCGGCGTTTCCCCTACCGACAGGGGCACTTATCGGCGGGAAGGTGTACCTGCGAAACCGAATCGACCGGTTGAACTAGCCGGAGCGGCCAAGGCTCATGCGACGGAACTCTGCCCTCAAATTCAAAATTCTGGCACTGGCTGCTACTGCGTGCGCGCTCACTGCGTGCTCGCAGGTGCAGGAGTACCAGTTCAGGTCTGCTGCGCGAGCGTCGTTCGACGATGTTCTATCGGATGCAGAAAGCGCTCGTTTCCGCAAAGAACGGATCGTCTGGTCAAGCACTGAGAAGAATCAGCTCGCGCTCTGCGGTGAGGTGAACGCGAAGAACTTGCTCGGCGCCTATGTTGGCTGGAAGCGCTTCGTCGTAGTTGGACACGCCTCGCCTGCGTCCACACCTGGCCCTTTGATAGAGGACAGCAGCTACCTGCAGGGAAAGTTCAAGGAACAGGGGCGCCTGTACTGTGGATGGCGCTGAGCTAGGCACCAGTTCATAAATCTACGCTTTACATACGAAATAAAGCTGTGGTTTACTTCGCTCGTCAGCAGTGTTGCTGACGGGCGACCGGCGGGTCGTCACCCTGCCGCTCCCCCTCTCGCGGCAGCAGCCGCCCCAGGCAGATGACCCGCCGGCGCCCTCCCTTGACCAGGAGCGCGCCATGTCTCATCGCCACGCCGATCCGAGCCCAACCCTGCTGCCGCTGCTGGCCGTCAAGGCCATGCTGGCGCTGGCAGCCCGCGATCACAGCACCGCCCGGACCCTGTGGACCCGCAGCAAGGGCGAGCACAGCCGCAACCAGCTGCGCCGCTCGCGCCGCATGGGCGTAGCAAGCCTCCGTCTGGAAGCCTGTTCTCGGGATCTGTCGGCTGAGGTGCGGGCATGAACCGCCGCCTCCGCATCACTTGGCTGGCCGTTGTACTTCTGGCCGCCGTCGTCGTGCCGCTGCGCATCGCCGAGATCCACGGCGCCCATACCGAGCGAGCTGCCGCGAAGGCCCGCTGGGCAACCAGCAGTTCGGTGAGGGGCTGACCATGCGCCAGACCTCGCGCCCGCTGCCTGCATCGGTTCCCTCCTGTGGCCACGGCCACCACCCTCAGATCGTCACCACCAGCGGCGCACCGACCGGGCATCGCCTGGGAACGGCTTGCCCCGACCTGGTCCACATCGAGTGCCACCGCTGCGGCATCGCTACCCGGCCCGTGCCGTACAACCGTGCCGCGCTGGCCGAGCTGCGCTGGACCGACAGCACCTTGGCGCACTACCGCATTCCGATCTCCCACCTCGCCCGCCACCGCGGCGAAGTGCTGGCCGAACTCGCCTCAGCCGCCCCTTCCACCTCCATCGCAGCCTGACCAGGAGACACGCCATGGCCGCCGCACTCAAGCCGAAAGAACGCGCCGCGCTGCTGGCAGCGCATGCCGCATCCGACCACGCACTGCACCGCACCCGCGCGGGTTTTGCGCCCAACAACCGGCCGGAGAAGGTCTTCACCCGCCGCGTCATGAACTGGCTGGATGAGCGCGTCCTGGTGCGCTTCGACGACCCAGAGCTTCCGCGTACGGCGACCTTGACCGCCGCCGGCCTTGCCGCTGCCGAGGCAGAGATCGCCAAGGCCCGCGACCTGGCACTGTCCGCATGAGCACTGCAGCAACCCTCCCGGTCGAGCAGCAGTTCGCCACCGGCCACCAGGGCGAGTCGCTGGTGCTGATGGTGTGTCAGGGCTGGATCTGGGCCGGGCTGTACACCGCCGCGCCGCGCGAATCGCTCCTGCAGCTCGCCGCCAGCGCCAGCCGGAGCGTGGGGGTATCGCACAACTCGCTGCGCTTGGGCGGCACGACCTTCCCCCTCAACCGTCTGGCCGCTCAAGCCGCACACCGCTGGCTTGACCGGCAGGGCGTGCGCGTCCGGTCGATCTCCCCCAACCACCGCGCTACGCGCAGCACGAAAGGAATCCACGCATGAGCCGCTCTGTCGTGATCTATGGGCCGCAACGCTGCGGCAAAACCGCCAGCGCGCAGGAGCTGCGCGATCACTTCGGCATGAAGGACGTGCTGGACGACTGGGACGGCCACACGGCCTATCCGTTGGAAGACACGCTGGTGCTGACAAACAACGCTGATGCCGTGGCTCACCAGTCGTCTCGCGTGATGCACCTGGGCAGCGCCATGCGCCAGATGGTTGCAGGAGCGCGCGCATGAGTACTCGCCCCCAGCACACCGGCCGCGCCGACCTGGTACGCAAGGCCCTTGCGCAGTTCCCGCAGGGCGCAACCATCGAACAGCTCAGGACCATCGGTCGCATCAACGCGTCGACCCATGCGATCAGCCACACGCTGACCGGGCTGGCGCGCAGCGGCCACGCAACCTGCGCGCGCTCCGGGCGCACCGGCATCTGGCGCCTCGCAGGCCACGTACAGCACGCCATTGCCCCGCTGCGCGCGGCCGAGCCCCGTGAGCGCAGGACGTACCGCGCCCTGGTCACGGCGCTGCCCGAGAACGGCCGCACGAGTGATGCGTCGACCACCGTGCGGCACAAGGACTACGAGCGCGACCAGCTGGCCGAGGATCTCGCCGCGTTCCGCGCCAAGGGTGGGCGTATCGAGCAGCTGGGCACCACGCCGCTGCGCCCCACGCTGAGCCGGCATGCGGCGAACCACGGCGGCTACATGGATCGCCTGCCCGGCCAGAGCGCGGAGTGACCCAGCGTGAGCAACTCATCCATCACTCCTGAAGACACCGCCACGGCCCGGAAAATTCTCTATGCCACCGGCCCGGCGCACCAGGCGTTCGGCCAGTCGCGTGCGGCTTACTTCGTCATCCCGAGGCGGACGCTTCAGTCGATGCCGGCCGAATGGCAGGAACGTTTCGTGAGCCTGATCGCTGAGGCCAGGGCCTCTCTGCCAGCAGATGGCTTTCCGACGTACCAGGCCACCCGGCTCAACGACGGCCGGTATGCCAGTGACCCCCATCGCCGCTACCGCCACACCGGGCCTCTGCCCGCACTTCCGGCTAGCGCCACGCCCGTCGCGCCTAAAGACCCTTTGGCTGGCGCATTCGTCTATCCACCCACCGATTTTTAGCAGCGCCACAACCGCAACCACCACCCCGTCAATCAAGGAACGACCATTGAACGCCATCACCATCCGTACCAAGGGCGATGCTGAAATCCAGCTCTCCCTCCCTCCCACCTCCATCAACGGCTTCATCGAGCTTGCCGCCGAGCAGGTGGCCGCTCAGGGCGTGGTGGCCCTCGGCCACACGAAGCTGTTTGCCGATGGCACCAGTGCCGCCGGCAACGACCCGCGCACCGACCACGTCGCGGTGATCGACCACGTCACGGGCCTCATGTGGGCGGTCAAGTCCATCGGCGACAGCGACGGCGACCCGATGAGCCAGGCCGACTGCGACAAAGCCTGCAGCGAGCTGCGTCTGCTCGGCCACGACGACTGGCGCCTGCCCACCCGTGCCGAGCTGTCGGCCCTGGTCGATGAAACCCGGCACGAGCCGGCCATCGATACCGCTCTGTTCCCCGGCGTGCTGCCGCGCTGGCACTGGTCCAGCACGGCGGCCGCCTGGTCCTCGGCGTCCGCGTGGCTCGTCGGTTTCGACTCCGGCGACGTCGGCGACAGCCCCCGCCTCAACTTCGGGTTCGCGTTGGCCGTGCGTCGTGCCGGTCAGTAATTGGCCCTTTTGATCCTTTCCCTGGAGCAACCATGAACCCCATCACCCTCAAGAAGATCGGCGCCGACCGCAACCAACTGCCGGACGACTCCACCGACCACGTCGCCGTGTTCCTGCCGGACTACGGCCTGACCTTCACCGCCACCAGCATCGTGGACAGCGACGTTCCGCACGCCGACTGCGAGGCCGCCGCCAAGGCCCTGGACCTGCTCGGCCACACGGACTGGGATCTGCCGACCATCGAGGAGCTGCAGCTGCTGATCGACCGAAGCCGCTACTCGCCGGCCATCAACACGGAATTCTTCAAGGGCATCCAGAACGACTGGTACTGGTCGAAGACCCCGGCCGCCTGGTCCTCGGCGTCCGCGTGGGGCGTCGATTTCCACTACGGCGGCGTCGGCAGCTACCGCCGCAACAGCGGCGGGTTCGCGTTGGCCGTGCGTCGTGCCGGTCAGTGATTTGATTTTCTGCTGAGGCTTTCCCGATGACCTCCCGATTCCAGCCCCCACCCATCATCAAGGCCGCCGAACGCATGGCGGTCGAGATTGAGAACGCCGTTCGCCGGTTCGCCCGCTACCACCGCTACCAGATCGGTAGCGATCTGCGCGCGCGTGCCCAGCAGGTGTTCATCAACGCCAACAACGCCTGGCGTGAGCGCGCTGAGCAGGCGCGATGGGTGGCGGTGCTGGTACGGGATATCGATGCCCTCAAGCAGCTCCTGCAGATTGGCAAGGGGGTTGGCGCCTTCGCCAGCTTCCGCCAGTTCGAAATGCTTATCCGCCTGGCAGAACAGCTGGGCTCACAGGCTGGCGGCTGGCGCCGCCACCTGGCTAGCTCCTCCCATGTCCAGAATGCGCAAGCCGATGGCGCCGCGCAGCGTGGCAAGAAACTGAGTACCCGTACCGCCCTCGCGGGGGCGAACTCATGACGAAGCCGCGCTATCCGCATCCGGGCTGCGCGGCCTGGTCGCAAGTGTACGGGGAGGCGGCCGCCTGGTCCTCGGCGTCCGCGTGGAACGTCAATTTCAACAACGGCAACGTCAACAACAACCACCGCAACAACAACGGGTTCGCGTTGGCCGTGCGTCGTGCCGGTGAGTTTCAGGGAGAGGTAAGCCTGCAGGAGTTGTATCAGGCATGGCGGCGCGCCCGCCGCCAGAAGGTTCCGAGCTTCAACCAGCTGCGATTCGACCACCGCTGGGCAGACGGTCTGCTGCAGCTGCAGCGCGAGCTGCTGGCCGGCACCTGGGCACCACGCCCGTCGACGTGCTTTGTGGCCACGCGCCCCAAGGCGCGCGAGATCCACGCGCCGGACTTCGCCGACCGCGTGGTGCACCACTGGCTGGTGCCGCAGCTGGAGGCGATGTGGGAGCCGACGTTCATCCACGACAGCTACGCCAACCGCAAGGGCCGCGGCAGCCACGCGGCCGTGCGCCGGGCCCAGCAGTTCGTGCGCCAGGTGCAGAGCGGCCAGGGTGGCGGCTGGTATCTGCAGCTGGACGTGGCGAACTTCTTCAACAGCATCCACAGGCCAACCCTGTGGCGGATGCTGCGCACGAAGCTACAGCGCCAGGGCGCGCCGCAGGTGGTCCAGCAGGCCACGCACGCGCTGCTACGCCGCTCGCCGCTGCATGCCGGCGTCCAGTACCGGGCAACGGCCGCCGAGCAGGCCCAGGTGCCGCCCCACAAGCGACTGGCGAATGCACCGGCCGGCCGTGGCCTGCCCATCGGCAACCTGTCCAGCCAGTTCTTCGCCAATGTCTACCTGGACGCGCTGGACCAGTTCGCCAAGCACGTGCTCAAGGCCAAGCGCTACCTGCGCTATGTCGATGACTTCGTGCTGTTCCATCACGACCGCGAGCAGCTGGCGGCTTGGCGTGACCAGATCGAGGACTTCCTGCGGGATCGGCTCGGCCTGAGCCTGAAAGCCGAGCAGAAGCTCTGCCGCCTCACGGACGGCCTGGACTTCCTCGGTTACGTGATCTACCCGACCCATACCCTTGCGCGCCGCCGCGTGGTTGGGCACCTGCACACGGCGCTGGCCGAGTGGGAGGGGAAGCACGTCCAGGGCGACCAGCTGCGCGCCACTCCGCCGGACTTCCGTGACTTGGCCTGCCGCATCGCCAGCTTCGCCGGCCACCTCCAGCACGCCAGCAGCCACCGGCTCATGCGGCGCGTCCACAACAGATTCCCGTGGCTGCGATCAGCAGCCCAGCCCCGGAGGTTCAGCCACAAGGCCGAGCGCCGGATCCACTCCTTCCAATGGCACCAGCACAAGGAAACTGCATGAACAACAATATGGCAGAGCGCGCCAGCGAGCGCCTGGACGCACAGATCGCCGATGCCCTGTTCGGGCAGCCGGGCATGAGCAAGATGGACGTGGCCAACCGGTTGCGCGAGCTGCGTGGGGATGGCGCTCCGGTGCTGTCCGATACCGGAATTCCGACATCGCCCTCCACGGCCGGTCAGGGGGATGCCCTGGCCGAAGCCGCACGCCGCGTAGTCAGCGACATTGATAGCGACGACTACCACGGCGAGATTTCGGAAGCGACCTATGCGGCGCTGCAATCCGCCCTCGCCGCCCGCCAGCCGGTGGGGCAGGAGCCGGTGACGGTTGTTGTGCCGGGCGCGCCCGCCAGCTGCAAGAACTGCGGCGGCACCGATTTGGAGTGGTTCGCCCATGTGCGGAATCACAGCGACGTGCAGCATGGACGGCTGATCGCGCACGACATGTCGGCGGTGTTCGTGCTGGGCTGCAACGAGTGTTCCGAAACGCTCCTGGTGGTCAAGGCAGATGACATTGCCACGCTGTTGAACGCCGCCCCGCCCGCGCAGGCCGTAGCCCCCGAGGCCGCACTGCTCTCAGAAGAGCGCGCGCACGGCGAGACCATCGACCAGCGCGACCGCTACCACGAAGTGGCCGACGAGCTGGCCGCCCACATCGCAGCCATCACTGGCACGGATATTGGCGAGCACAGCAGCGCAAACTGCCCCTGGCAGAACGCTATCGAAGCCGCCGAGGGATACAAGCCCGCGCAGGCCGTGGACCTGGGGCAGTTCCGGGAGGCAGTGGAAGCCCAGCACGCTGCCCTTATGAGTTCGTGGTGTGGCGATCCTGAAACCAAGGCGGCAGCGGATGCGCAGCGTGACCGCCTGCTGGCCCTGATCGACAGCAAGGCGGTGGGCCAGCCGGAGGAAGCATCCCGCGTATCGGAACTGCATTCTGCTATCAAACATGTAACTGATGCTGCAAAGAAGCTGCAGCAAGTTGCAGCCGACGTGCAGTTGAGTCTTAAGGCGGTGGGCAATGGCTGACAACGAGACACGCGTCTATCGATTCAAGGACCGCAGCACCGGGAAGGAGGCCTCAGTGGCCGTGACCGTGAACTGGGATGAGCTTGCGATGGAGCTGGGATTCCGTGCGCTGCGAGCAAAGGGCGATAAAGCCGTATCGCTTAATGGTGCAGTGGAAGCAAAGGTGGCGCGCAATGGCTGACCATCCGAGCCTCAACGACCGCGCCGTGGCCGCTCTCGCCGCAGTGGCTGCCATGGACCACGACATAGGCACCGACGATCCCGAGCGCCACATCGTGTGGCAGCTGAAGAACCAGGCCTGTGGAGTACTTGCTGATGCGTTCGTGCGCGCACACAACCTTGCCTATCTGGCTGAAACAGTCCGGCGCGACATGAAGGCAGTGGTGGCCGATACCCGAAAAAAGGAAATCACCAATGGCTGACCCAAAGCTCACCTACGCCGTCGAGCAGCGCCTGCGCTTAATCGACTTCCTGTTGGCGCGATATGGCCACGTCAATCGCAGCGCCCTTATGGACTACTTCGGCATCAGCATGCCGCAGGCGTCTCTCGATCTGAGGCACTACCAGGAAATCGCTGGCAGCGAGCAGATGCGCTACGACGCCACGACCAAGGCTTACGTCTGCGATGCGGGGTTCAAACGATGCTGGCCCTGATCTGCCGCTGGCTTGGGCACGGCCGAGATTGGCCCGAGATGGAAGCGTGCGGCCGTTGCGGCGCGCATATGCCACTGGAAGACCGAGAGGACTCCGCCAATGGCTGACCACCTCGCAACCATGGCCGTGCGGTTCGCCATCGTGCTGGGCGTGTTCCTGTTCGGCATCACCGCACTGTGGCTGGGGTGGCAGGCTAGAAGGGCCGCAGCCTGGTGCTGGCGGAGGTGCGCTCATGGCTGAGGCACAGCGCGAGCTCGTGATGCACCGGGAGATCGGGATGGACCTCGCAGAGCGTATCGTCCTCGACCTGCTGAAAGGCGGCTGGTCGCGGCAGTCGCTACGGAAGCACGAGGCGGCCGGGCCGACCCCGTGCGGAACCGCCTTCTATCTGTTGCGGGATGGCGGAATTGCCCTCGCCTACTTCCCCATCACGGACTTTACTGACGTGAACGGGCGCGGCCTGTGCTTCTCGATCCGTGAGTTGTATCCGCCGGTCCACAAGTCTGCGCACGGCGATGTCGAGAGCCTGGTGCCTTTCGCGGTGGGTGACCAGGTTCTCTCGATGGACCGCCATCTGTGTGGTTCGTGGCACTACGAGGATGAAGTGCGGGCCAGCGGGTGGAACCTTTTGAGTCCCGTTTTCACGGTCGTCGCCGTGCGGCCACGTCCGGGACACCACACACAGTTCGGCGGCAGGGACTACTACCAGGTGAAGATTAAAGACCGCGTGGGCGGTGGCGGGGGCTTCCACGACCTTGTGCCCATCGCCGGCAGGCCGTGGCAGATGCGTGGCGAGGGAGAGTGCCTGATCCGCGTACTACCCACCGCCTTGACCGTCGCGGCCCCTCCTCGGGCGCTGCCGGCCCAGCTGGATCTGTTCGCATGAATCTTTCATCTTCCCTGGGAGCTGGTGCGGCGGCATTCTCCGCAGACGCCGCCATGCCGCCAGTGCTCAAGATCCGCAAGGTGAAGCACGATCTCGCAAGTTACGGCCACCTGCGCACGGTGCTGGAGTTCTCCAAATGGGCGCATGAGCAGTCACGCTTCCCGACCATCGACGCCGTATGCACCAGGTTCAACGTGCACCGATCAACCGCCTATCGGTGGACCAATGCCCTTGCGGCTGCCTATGGGATAGATCCACCTCCACGCTCAGGCCAGGGGGCTCGATGATCGGAGAAGTTCTCCAGTTTCAGGATCTACAGGAACTCTGCCGTCCTGGCGAACGACCGCGCCTGTCCACTGTGGAGGCGTGGGCTCGCAAAGAAGGGATTCGCTACAGGTACGACGGCAAGGGCGGCATCTGGACCACCGCTGCCGCGATGAATGCGGCACTCGGCCTGCTGCAGGCCTCCAACGACACTTATGGAAACGACGTCATCTGATGGCACCTCGACCGAGAAAGCACAATCCATCAATCCCGCCGCACATAGACCAGGCGAAGATCCCCAAGGGAATGTACTGGGATGCGACCGGCCGTGGGCGATGGTACGTGCTGGAGACGTCGACGGGCATCGACGGGCCTAGGAAAACACGCCGCACAGTCGCCGGCCCAGATGCGAAGCTGTCCGAGCTGCACAGCATCATGGAGACGGGCGAGAACACGGGGACCGTGGAATGGGTATGCGCTCAGTATCACGACAGCGCCAAGTTCAAGGGCCTGGCCGCAGGCACCCGTGACGACTATGAGTCGGCGCGGAACGTGCTGATCAACTATCCCACCAACCTTGGCGTGCCGTTCGGCAAGCTCCAGGTGGCAAAGCTGCGCAACCACAACTTCCAGCGCTTGGTCGACAAGATCGAATCGGCAGGAACGCCCACCAAGGCGAACAAAGTCCTGCGCTATTCGCGCCTAGTGTTCCGCTGGGCGCTCAATCGTGGAATCGTTGACCACAATCCCGCACAGGGGCTTGAACAGGCGAAGGAGCGCAAGCGCCAGCGTCTTCCTGCCGATGCAGCCTATGCGAAGTTGCTGGCATTCGCACATGAGCGCTCCATGCGAACGGCGAGGACCGAGGGTTCGGTGCCGGCCTATCTGTGGATGATCATGGAGCTGGGCTACCTATGCAGACTGCGAGGCATTGAGACGCTCACGCTGACCGAGGCGCAAGGCACGACCGAGGGGTTGCACACGAATCGCCGGAAGCGCAGCCGTGACAACGTGGTGGAGTGGACCCCGCGGCTGCGGAGCGCATGGGATGCTGCGATCGCGCGCCGTGAAGCCATCATCGAGCGCCACAGGTTGCCAGTGCAACTACGGACCGATCAGCGCCACCTGTTCCTTGCAGAGCACGGCGAGCCCCTCCAAAAGACCAGCTTGGATAGCGCCTGGCAGCGCTTCATCCAGCTCGCAATCAGCTCTGGGGTCATCGTGGTAGAGGAACGCTTCAGCCTGCACGACCTCAAGCGGAAAGGCGGCACGGATACTGCCGGCAACCGCGCAGAGAGACAGGATGCCCTGGGCGTCACTGACGCGATGATGAAGGTCTACGACAAGAGCGTGCCGAAAGTGAAGCCGGCTGGTACTGAGTAGCTTTTGCGAGGATCTTCGCCCAGGAAAGAACGGATACGCGGCACATATAATCCCCCCATCGACAGAAAGGAAGGAGCTGAGCTGATGTTCGCGCAGATAAGGGATCAGGAAGACCCGAGCCCCAACGAATTGGAAGCCCTCAGGGCCTGTACGGAGGAAGCGAAGCAGCTGGTTGAAATTACCTGGAGGCTGCTCACCAAGCTCAACTACCAACAAACTATTCGCAGTTATACCTCGCTACCACTTTTACTATGCGCATTGGACCGCGCTTGGGCGTTCTACGAACTGGCTGCGAGTCCGAGAGGTTATCAAGGAGCTGCCACACTCTTTCGCCCTATGGTTGAGACTTTCCTGAGGGGCGCATTCCTCGCAGGCCCAGCGCAGGACGATGAAGTCCTGTACTTCCGTAAGAATGACGAGCTGAAGAAGCGCTTCCCGGTTCGACCAACCCCTGATAACCGGAAAAAGCAGCTCGGCGCAAAGGAGCTAGTGGAAATTGTTGCGGATTCGTTCGGCGCGGAACTCGGCGAACGATTGCGACTAGCCGTGCAGAGCGATTGGGACGATTGGCATGGAATTGTCCACGGCGGACGGCTTGTTGTTGCCATGTACCGCGGCGGCCCAGATGAGAACGGCCAAGTTGGTGCTGCGCCCATGCAGCAACGCCCCCCAGTTGCCGGGCTCATCAACTTCATAGGGCACGTTGCTTGCTTTGTCTGTCTCATCCCCCTAGCTGCAGGCCAGGTTGCCGACCACGTCGCCGACGAGGAAACTCTCGGCCTTGTCGCGGCAGGACGCGTCGCCAACGATGCTTTCTTCGCTAAATGGGGGCGCACTGAGTAGCAAGGGCGCGACACCATTTCCCGTGCATAGGGCAAGGGGCAAGCACTTCGTTTGCGGAGTTTTACGGAGGGAATTACGGAGGCGATGAAAAAAGCGCCACTCGGGCGCTTTAAGTCATTGATTGCATTGGTGGGCCGTGATGGATTCGAACCATCGACCAAAAGATTAAAAGTCTTCTGCTCTACCGACTGAGCTAACGGCCCATTGCACTGCCCCAGCCTTTCGGCGGGGTGGGCATTCTACCCTACTTTGCCGGGCCGGGTGAAACCCTGGTGCGTCGAGGTTGCCGGCCAGCGGCCGGCACTACCCCGATCTGGGCCGCCGGCTTAAACCTTCCGGGCCTCCGTCGCATCCCATCTGTGATCCTTCCCCGGAGCCACGGATGCGCCTGCCCTTCTGCCTCATTGCCGCCCTGCTTGTGCCCTGCGCAGCACTGGCCGCCCCGCCCCAGGTCGTCACTGATGATATCGGCCGCTTCTGGGCTACCTATGACGCCGTGCGCACCGAGCCCGACGTTGAACGCCAGGTCGCACTGGTGCAGGAGCGCTACATCGATCCAGGCAGCCCCGGCCTGCATGCGCTGATGCAGGTCCGCAACTACACCGCCCGCGAATACGCCACGGCCATGCGTACGTGGCCGCGCTTCTGGACGTCGGTACGGCCATTGACCGCCAACGCGCAGCAGGCCAGCGCCACACTGGAACGGGACCTGACTGCCTTCCGTACGCTCTACCCCGCCCTGCGCCCTGCCACCATCACCTATGCGGTCGGTGTTCTGCGTACCGGCGGCACGACGCTGGGTGACAAGGTGCTGATCGGAGCGGAGATGGCGCTGGGCGATGAGCGCGTGGACGTGAGCGAGCTGCCGGAGCCGATGCGCAGCCGCCTGCGGATCTTCTACGACAGCCGTCCGGGGGCGAACAACGCGCAGAACAACCTGCACGAGTACGTGCATACGCAGCAGCGCGAGACCACCGGCAGCCTGGCCCAGTACGCGGTGCGCGAGGGTGTGGCCGAGTATGTGGCGGAGCGACTGAGTGGGCGCCGGCCGGCATTATCCTTCTACGACTACGGCGCAACACACGAAGCGGAAATCCGCACACGCTTCATTGCTGAGATGAACGGGGAAAATCTCGACAACTGGCTCTACAACAGCGCCCGCAATCCGTTCGGGGTGAGTGATGTGGGGTACTACGCCGGGTATCGCATCGCGCAGGGGTACATGCGGCAGCAGGCCGATGAGAAGGCGGGCATCGCGCGGATGATCGAGCTGGACTATGCCGATCCGAAGGCGGTGCGGGCGTTTATTGAAGCATCTGGGTGGTTGCGGCAGCGGTAGCGCCGGGCCATGCCCTGCGGACAGTGCCAACCAAGGTTGGCACCCACGGGAATGCCGGCCAGCGGCCGGCACTACCAGATTCCAGACCCCGGCGGCGCCGGGCCATGCCCGGCACCCGTATTTCAGGCGTACAGCGTCGGGTCGGCTACGCCGGCCTCGGTGAAGCCCTGCGCGCGCAGGCGGCAGGCATCGCAGTGGCCGCAGGCGGCGCCGTTGGCGTCGGCGTTGTAGCAGGACACGGTCAGGCCGAAGTCCACGCCCAGGCGCACGCCTTCGCTGACGATCTGGCCCTTGCTGAGGAACTGCAGCGGTGCGTGCACCTTGATGCCCGCGCCTTCCACGCCCGACTTGGTGGCCAGGTTGGCCAGCGCCTGGAACGCGGCCACGAACTCGGGACGGCAGTCCGGGTAGCCGGAGTAGTCCACGGCGTTGACGCCGCAGAAGATGTCGTTGGCACCGAGCACTTCGGCCCAGCCCAACGCCAGCGACAGCATGATGGTGTTGCGCGCCGGCACGTAGGTGACCGGAATGCCGGCACCGCCGGCCTCGGGCACGTCGATGTCGTCGGTCAACGCCGAGCCGCCGATGCTGCGCAGGTCCACGTCCACGGTCTTGTGCGCGATAACGCCCTGGGCCTTGGCCACGCGGGCGGCGGCATCCAGTTCGGAAGTATGGCGCTGGCCGTAGCGCACGCTCAGGGCATGCACGGCGAAGCCCTGTTCCTGGGCCATGGCGATGACGGCGGCTGAATCCATGCCGCCGGAGAGAAGCACGACTGCCTTCTTCATGGGTAAAACATCCGGTTGGGAGGGGAAAGCCAGCACGCTGTCCCGCGCCGGAGCTACATCAGGGAACGCTGCCTGGGCTCATCGGCCCGGCTCGTCGTTCCACAGGATTTTATGCAACTGCATCTGGAAGCGCACCGGCAGCCGGTCCTCGACGATCCAGTCGGCCAGCTGGCGCGCGGTGATCTCACCCTTGCTCGGCGAGAAGAACACGGTGCAACGCTTCACCAGATCGTGCTCGGCCAACAGGGACTTGGCCCAGTCGTAATCCTCGCGACTGCAGATGACGAACTTGATCTGGTCGCGGGCGGTCAGCAACGGCAGGTTGTCCCAGCGGTTGCGCGCCACTTCGGCCGAACCCGGGGTCTTGATGTCGACCACACGCGATACCCGGGAGTCCACGGCGCTGACGTCCAGCGCACCGGAGGTTTCCAGCGAGACATCCATGCCGGCGTCGCACAGCTTCTGCAGCAGTACCAGGCAGCGCTTCTGTGCCAGCGGCTCGCCACCGGTCACGCAGACGTGGCGCACACCCTGGGCCAGCACCTCGGCCACGATGTCGTCGATGTCCCACCAGGTGCCGCCATGGAAGGCATAGGCGGTGTCGCAGTACTGGCAACGCAGCGGGCAGCCGGTCAGGCGCACGAACACGGTCGGCCAGCCGGCGGTATCGGCTTCGCCCTGCAGCGAGGTGAAGATCTCGGTGATCTTCAGGCGTGGCAGCGGCGACTGCACGATCTCGCTGGGCGTGGCGGCGGCGCTGGACGGGGTAACGGCGGTCATGGCGGGGACTTCTTGGTGGGACACGTGGCGGGTGGGCTACCGTGGCCGGTAACGAAAGCAGCCGAGCATGGCTCGGCTCTACAACTGCAGCCGGTCGGGTGTGGCCCAGCCGGTAATGCAAGCCGCCGGGCATGGCCCGGCTCTACCGGATCCGGGCGGGTTTGCCGGTCCGGAAACGAAAGCAGCCGAGCGTGGGCTCGGCTCTACAGGACACGTATTGTACGCCCGGTCAGCGGATCAGCGAATCTGCTTGCCGAGGCGGATCGACTGCAGGCGGTCCTGCGCGGTGCGCGCGGCGTCCGAGCCAGGGTACTGCGCCACGACGGTCTCCAGCGTCTGCTGGGCCTGGTCGACCTTGCCCTCGCCATACTGCGAGAGGCCGACCTTGAGCAGGCCGCCAGCGGCCTTGTCGTGGGTCGGATAGCGCGAGAGCAGTTCACGGAACTGGGTCTCCGCCATCGGGAAATTGCGGGTGGCGTAGTAGCTCTCGCCCAGCCAGTACAGCGCGTTCGGCGCGTAGACGCCGTTCGGGTACAGCTGCAGGAAGCTCAGAAATAGCTGCGCCGAATCATCGTACTTGCCGGCCTTCAGCGAATCGAAGGCGACGTTGTAGGAGGTGCGCTCGTCGCCGGTGGCGGCAAGGCTGCCGGCATCACCATGGACGGAAGGCGGCCGCTCGGAAGTGGCCGCCGCTGCGGGTTTTGCCGGGGCCGGGGCGGCCTTCGGCGCGCTCGCCGGAACGGGCGGCAGGGCCGGGGCGGCATTGCCCCCTTCCAACCGGTTCAGGCGGCTGTCCAGATCCAGGTACTGGTCCTGGGCGGACTGCTTGAGCTGGGCGTTGTCGTGCTGCAACTGCTCGATCGAGGCCTGCAGGCTGGTGACCTGCTGCCGCAGCTGATTGATCTGGTTCAACAGGTCCTGGTTGGCACTGTTGTTGTACATCTGCTGCTCGATCGCGCCAACGCGGTCGGCCAGGCTCTGTCGCTGTGCATGCGCCGGTGCGGCAGCCACGAGGGCTGCCGCAACGACCAGCATCAGTTTGATGCCAATACGCATGGATTACTGCGCGGTGTAGACGATTTCGACGCGACGGTTCTGCGACCAGCAGGACTCGTTCGACTCGGTGCAGACCGGACGCTCTTCACCGTAGGACACGACGGTCAGCTGCGAAGCCGAGCCACCGTTGGCCTGCAGGGCCGAGTTGACGCCGTTGCCACGACGCTCGCCCAGGGCCTGGTTGTACGCGCGCGAACCGCGCTCGTCGGTGTGGCCCTGCAGGGTGATGCGCGAGGACGGACGGTCACGCAGGTACTTGGCGTGGCACGCCATGATGGCCTGGAACTCCGGCTTTACGTCTTCCTTGTCCAGGTCGAAGTAGACAACGCGCTGGCGCAGGCAAGCGTCGGTGTCCAGGTCGCCCGGGCCGTACAGGCCGGAGGTCGACGGAGCGGTCGGGGTGGTGGTCGAGGTGCCGGTGTCAACCGGGGCTGCCGGCTCTTCCTTCACCTTCTTCGAGCAACCGGCCAGGACGGCCACAGACAGCAGGGAAACAAGCAGAACGCGGGTGGACTTGTTCATGGCGATACCTTTGTGGCTCCTAGGCCGATGAGGGGTTCAAGACAGCGAAAATATTAACACTCTTTTAGCGCTGGGTACGGTATGGGGACCATGCCGGTTCGCGCACATCTCCGTCAGCCAGAACCAACCGCTGGCGCACGCGCGCATCGGCAGAAACGGCGTACAGCACACCACGGCCACCCTCGCGGGCGGCGTACAACACCATGCTTGCGTTGGGCGCAAAGCTCGGAGATTCATCCAGCGAACCCGGGGACAGCGTGCTCCAGCGGGGCGAACCCAGCGAGCTGTCCATCATCGCGATCTTGTAGCTGTTGCCCGAGCCCTGGGCGACGGCGATCTTCTTGCCATCGTAGGACACCGAGGGCTTGGCATTGTAGTTGCCCTGGAAGGTCACGCGCTCGGCGCTGCCGCCGCCCGCACCGACCTTGTACACCTGCGGACGGCCGCCGCGGTCGGAGGTGAAGTACACCGCGCTGCCGTCCGGTGCCCAGGTCGGCTCGGTATCGATGGCGAAGTGGTTGGTCAGCTGGGTCAGCTGCTTGCTGCCCAGGTCCATCACGTAGATTTCCGGGTTACCCGAACGCGACAGGGTCAGGGCCAGCTTGCGGCCGTCCGGCGAGAACGCCGGGGCGCTGTTGATGCCGCGGAAGCTGGTGACCAGCTCACGCGCACCGGTGCCGATGTTCTGGATGTAGATGGCCGAATTGCCACGCTCGAAGCTGACGTAGGCCAGCTTGCTGCCATCCGGGCTCCACGACGGCGACAGCAGCGGCTCGGCCGAACGCACGATGGTCTGCGGGTTGTAGCCATCGGAGTCGGCCACCATCAGCGCGTAGCGCATGGCGTCGCCCTTGCCGCTGGCGGTCACGTAGGCGATGCGGGTCCAGAAGGCGCCACGGACACCGGTGATCTTCTCGTAGATGGCATCGGCCATCTGGTGGGCGACGTCACGCATGGCGTTGCCACGGGCGGTCATCGCCAGGCCCAGCAGGCGCTCGCCCTTCGGTACGTCGAACAGTTCGTACTCGACACGGTAGGCGCCGGCACCGGCGTCGAGCACGCGGCCGACCACGATGTAGTTCTGCTTCAGCGCGCGCCAGGTGGCGAACTGGATGTCGCCGCCCCGCACGGGCTTTTCGACGATCTGTGCTTCCGGCAGCGTGCGGAACTGGCCCGAACGCTCGAGGTCGGCGCGGACCACCCCGGCGACGTCGGTCTGCGGTGCAGCCGCCGAACCCTGGTAGGGCATCGGCACGATGGTGATCGGCAGCGCGGAGGCATTGCCGCCGATGATGTCGATATCCAGCCCCTTCTGCTGCGCGACGGCAGCAAAGGGCAGCAACAGGGCCGCAAACACGGCAAGCCAGCGAGGCATCTTTTTCATGGAGCGCTCAATAGGGGGAAACCGGAACGAGGGATAACAAAGCGGGAGTGAACCGCTTCGCAATCATGAACCAAGGGTACGTGAATTCCGGGTCAGTTCCAGCCCGTCCTCTCACGCACCGTTAACGTCGTGGCTAACATCGCACCGCCTGCCCCGGCCACACCGCCCCGCAGGGTGGTATTCCACAGCAGCCCCCAGCTTGCCCGGCTGAAACCGGGCCCGCCAGAGGCAGGCGCGACATCCGTGGGCGCAGGTGGCCCGATGGCCACCCAGCCCTGCCCGCCTCAGCGATCCTGGGCGGTAAAGGTGAAGTTGAGCGTGCGTGCGAACACAGACTCGAAGCCGCGGTACGGCAGCGGCTGCGCGTTGAGCACGGCGGCCTCGATCGAACGCTTGCCGGCCTCGTCGTACGGGCAGTTCGGGCTGACCTTGGCCTGCATCACCGTGCCCCCCGGAATCTGGGTGATGGTGATCTGGCAACGCTGGCCGAGCGGCACCGTATCCGGGCGCACCCACTGCGACAGCACCTTGGCCTGGATCGCGGCCGCGTACTTGGCCGAAAGATCATCGCTGTTGCCACCGCCACCGGCGGCCGGCTGGGAGGCACCGCTGGAACCGGCAGCGGCACTGCCGGCAGCATTACGCGCGGCTGCCACCTGGCGCAGCTTCTGCTCGGCCAGCTTGGCTTCCTTCTCGGCCTGCTCGCGGCGGGCGCGGATCTCGGCGATCTTCTTCTGCTTCTCGGCCTCGGCCTTGTCAGCCGCCACGCGCTCCTGCTCGGCCTGCTTCTTCTTTTCGTCCGCTTCCTGCTGCTTGGCCAGGCGCAGCTTCTGCTCCGCTTCTTCCTGGCGCTTGCGTTCGGTCAGGTCGATCTGCTCCTGCCGACGCTTGGCCTCCTGTTCCTGCTTGGCCTTCTCCTGCGAGATGGCCAGCGCGCTCACCGCTTCCTGGTCCTTGGTGTCCGGCTGCGCGACACGCTCCTGCGCCTGTTGCTGCTGCGGCGTGGGGGCGTCCTGCGGGCGCGGCTCGGGAATCGGCTGCGGCGGCGGGATGGTGTCTTCCGGCACCGGGATCGGCTCGGCCACCGGCGGCGGCAGGTCCTCCAGCTTCTCCGACTGGCGCAGGGCCTGGCGCGCGGCGGAGGCCTCGGACGCGGACAGCGCCAGGCTGGCCTCGACCGAGGGGTCGCCGGCGGCGGCATCGGTGTTGCGCTCGGGCGACCAGAACCAGGCCACGATGAACACCAGCGCGACCAGCAGGTGCACCAGCAACGCCAGCGCCAGGGGCAGGCCCCAGCCGGGTTCGCGCTGATGCGGGGGTGGCAGGGCGTCAGCGTGCATCGGTGGCCAGGCCTACCTTGTCTACCTTGGCGCGCTTGATCACATCCATTGCAGCAATGACCTTTTCATAGGCCACGGCGCGGTCGGCGGCGACGATCACGCGCACGCCCTTGTCCTGGGCGGCGATGCCGGCCAGACGGCCTTCCAGTTCCTCGGCCGACACGGCGGTCGGGTCCTTGGCGTCGGGCAGCTTCAGGCTGAGCTGGCCGTCCTGGCGCACCGAGACGATCACCGGATCCTGCTTGCTCTCCAGCGCCTTGGCGTTGGACTGCGGCAGGTCGACGTCGAAGCTCAGGGTGAGCAGCGGTGCGGTGACCATGAAGATGATCAGCAGCACCAGCATGACGTCGATATAAGGAACGACGTTGATTTCCGATTTCAGCTTGCGGCGCTTGCGGCGACCGATGGCAGCGGACATGGCTTGGACTCCCGGGTCAGGCGCTTACTCGTCGCCAGCGCTCTGGCGCTGCAGGATGGAGCTGAACTCTTCGGCGAAGGTCTCGAACCGCACCGACATGCGCTCCACGCGCGTGGTGAAGCGGTTGTAGGCCCACACCGCCGGGATCGCCACGAACAGGCCGATGGCGGTGGCGAACAGTGCCTCGGAGATGCCCGGCGCGACGGCGGCGATGCCGGCCTGCGCACCGCTGCTGATCATGTCGTGCATGGTCACCATGATGCCGAACACGGTACCGACCAGGCCCACGTAAGGCGCGGTCGAG
The DNA here is from genome assembly GCF_036320025.1 of Stenotrophomonas sp. SMYL86. NCBI lineage: Bacteria > Pseudomonadati > Pseudomonadota > Gammaproteobacteria > Lysobacterales > Lysobacteraceae > Stenotrophomonas > Stenotrophomonas sp. SMYL86. The sequence goes on along the minus strand of NZ_JAWIRU010000017.1, from coordinate 33,580 downwards.
CCGATGTTGGCCAGCAGTTCCAGGTTGCGCTCAAGCTGGTCCACTTCGCGGGTGTAGGTGGTGCGCATGGCACGCTGTGCGCCTTCCAGCTGGGCGCGACCGTCCAGGCGGCGCTTGTCGCGCAGGCGGGTGTACTCGCGGAAGCCGGCTTCGAAGATGGCTTCCAGGCCGCCGACATTGCGGCTGCGGTCGGTGGCCGAGCTGTACAGCTTGCCCAGGTCCGCACCGGACCAGAAGCGGTTCTCGAACTCGTCGGCTTCGCGGGTGGCCTGCTTGAACACGCGGGCCTTGCGGAAAATGATCACCCAGCTGACGAACGAGCCGACCAGCAGCAGCAGCACGATGATCTTCACCGGCAGGCTGGCCTTGGCCATCAGTTCGAGGTAGTTGATGCCGCCGCCAGTGGTGGCCTGGGCAAGGGTCTGTGTCGCGGCATTGCTGACGTCGGCCGGCAGTGCCTCGGTGACCGTGGCCTGCAGGGCCAGGAGCGTTGCGATCATCCGTTGTTCCTCAGTGTTCGGATTCGGGGTGGAGGTGGGGTTGCAGCACGGCAAGGACGGCCTCGTCCATGCCACGCGGGCGGAAACTGGCCGCTTCCAGTGCGGCGATGCGGACCTGCGCCGACAGCAGCAGCTCGCCGTCGCGCAGGATCTGCTGGTCGAAGACCATGCTGGCCTTCTTCAGCTGGACCAGGCGGGCACTCACCTGCAGGGTGTCATCCAGCCGTGCCGGCTTGATGAAATCCATCTGCATCGAGCGCACCGCGAAGACCATCCCGTGCTCGGCGCGCATGCGCTCCTGGCCGTAGCCCAGCGCACGCATCCATTCGGTCCGGGCCCGTTCCATGAAGGCCACGTAGCGGGCGTGGTAGACCACGCCACCTGCGTCGGTATCTTCCCAGTAAATGCGTGTCGGCCAACTGAATCGGGGCTCAACCGACATCGGGAACCTCCGCGAACAGGTCCTGCGGCGGGTTCTTCGGCTTCAGGCCCATGTGCCGGTAGGCCTTGTGGGTGGCCATGCGGCCACGCGCGGTGCGCACCAGGAAGCCCTGCTGGATCAGGTACGGCTCGACCACGTCTTCCAGCGTGCCGCGCTCTTCAGACAGCGCCGCCGCCAGCGATTCGATGCCGACCGGACCGCCGTCGAAGTAGTCGACCATGGTCTTGAGCAGGCGCCGGTCAAGCTCGTCGAAGCCCTCCGGGTCGACCTTCAGCATCTTCATCGCGGCCTGGGCCACGGCCTCGTCGATGTGGCCGCCGGCCTTCACCTGCGCATAGTCGCGCACGCGGCGCAGCAGGCGGTTGGCGATACGCGGGGTGCCACGCGCGCGGCGCGCGATCTCCCCTGCCCCATCGGCCGTGCAGTCGATGGCCAGGATGGCTGCCGAGCGGCGCACGATCCGGGTCAGCTCCTCGACGCTGTAGAACTCCAGGCGCTGGACGATGCCGAAGCGGTCGCGCAACGGCGCGGTCAGAAGGCCAGCACGGGTGGTGGCACCGATCAGGGTGAACGGCGGCAGGTCGATCTTGATCGAGCGGGCGGCGGGGCCCTCGCCGATCATGATGTCGATCTGGAAATCTTCCATCGCCGGGTACAGCACTTCCTCCACCACCGGCGACAGGCGATGGATCTCGTCGATGAACAGCACATCGTGCGGCTGCAGGTTGGTCAGCAGCGCGGCGAGGTCGCCGGCCTTCTCGATCACCGGGCCGGAGGTGACCCGCAGGGCCACGCCCAGTTCGTTGGCGATGACATGGCTGAGGGTGGTCTTGCCCAGGCCGGGCGGCCCGAAGATCAGCACATGGTCGAGCGCGTCGCCGCGCCCCTTGGCCGCCTGGATGTAGATCTCCATCTGCTCGCGCACCGGCACCTGGCCGAGGTAGTCGGCAAGGCGCTTGGGGCGGATGCTGGCGTCGGCGGCGTCATCCTCGCGGGTGGCGCCGGCGCCGATGATGCGGTCGTCGGTCATGTGCTGATTATGCGGCAAAGGCGCGGGTTTCGGCCGGGCTGCGCCCGGCACCCGCAGAAGCAACTGCAACGGCCGGAGCAACAGCCAAAGCTGAGTTCCTGGGGAATGGCGGGGTGGGTCCGCTTGCGGGGGACGCTGCAAGTACGTCCATGTAAGCTCGGTCGCCGCATCCATGCGGCTCACGCCCCCGCAACCGGACCCACCCCGCCTTCGACAGTTTCCTGCGAGCTGTTGGGACCTGCTGTTGAGGGTGGGTGCCGACCGTTGGTCGGCACGGGGTCGGATCCGTTTTCCAACGGAAAACGGCTCTGACCCCACTCCCGGACGCGCGAAACATGGGGTCAGAGCCTTTTTCCTGCGGAAAAAGGATCCGACCCCGCGCGGTCAGATCTCCACCTGCGCGCCCAGTTCCACCAATCTGTTGCCCGGGATCCGGAAGAAGCCCGTCGCCGGCGCGGCGTTTCGATGCATCAGGGCGAACAGCTTGTCGCGCCAGATCGGCATGCCGCGGTTGGCGGTGGCGACGATGGTTTCGCGGCTGGCGAAGAAGGTGGTGTCCATCGGGTCGAAGTAGATGCCGCCGTGGTCGCACGAGCGCATCAGCGCCAGCGGCACGTCCGGGGTCTCCATGAAACCGAAGCGCACGTAGACGCGGTAGAACTCGTCGCCCACCGATTCGATCTTCAGCCGCTGCCCTTCCATCGCATAGGGAATGGGCAGGGTTTCCACGTGCAGGAACACGTTGCGCTCGTGCAGCACCTTGTTGTGCTTGAGGTTGTGCATCAGCGCGTGCGGGGCCACGGTCGGGTCGGCGGTAAGGAACACCGCGGTGCCCGGCACGCGTACCGGCGGCGCCAGCATCAGGCCCGGCAGGAAGGTATCCAGGCGGATGCCGTCCTTGCGGATCTCATCGCGCAGCAGCTCGCGGCCACGGCGCCAGGTGCGCATCATGGTGAACAGGAAGATGCCCAGCACCACCGGGAACCAGGCGCCCTGCAGCAGCTTGGCGCCGTTGGCGATGACGAAGCCGAGGTCGATGACGAAGAACACCACACACAGCGGCAGGATCCACTTGCGCGCCTTCGGCCACAGCGAGCGCGCCACCAGGGCCAGCAGCAGGGTGTCGATCAGCATGGTGGCCGACACCGAGATGCCGTAGGCCACGGCCAGGTTGGACGAGCTGCGGAAGGCCAGCACCAGGCCGATCACCATCACCGCGATACCCCAGTTGATTCCCGGGATGTAGATCTGGCCGATGGTGTCGTGCGAGGTGTGCTTGATGCGCATGCGCGGGATGTAGCCCAGCTGCATGGCCTGGCGCGAGACCGAGAACGCGCCGGTGATGACCGACTGCGAGGCAATCACCGCGGCCATGGTGGCCAGGATGATCATCGGATACAGCGCCCACGACGGCACCGCTTCGAAGAACGGATTTTTCACCGCCTCGGGGTGGTTGAGCACCAGCGCACCCTGCCCCAGGTAGTTCAGCACCAGGCACGGCAGCACGAAGAAGTACCAGGCGTGGCGGATCGGCTTGGCACCGAAGTGGCCCATGTCGGCGTACAGCGCCTCACCGCCGGTCACTGCCAGCACCACCGCGCCGAGAATGAAGATGCTGTGCCAGCCATGCTCCATGAAGAAGCGGATTGCCCACCACGGGTTGAACGCCTTCAGCACTTCCGGTGCATCGACGATGTTGTAGATGCCGATCGCCGCCAGCGAAATGAACCAGATCGAGGTGATCGGCCCGAACAGCTTGCCGATCTTCGCGGTGCCGAAGCGCTGTACCGCGAACACCGCCAGCAGTACCACCACGGTGATCGGAACGATGAAGGCGTGCAGTCCTGGCGCGGCAACTTCCAGGCCTTCCACCGCACCCAGCACCGATATCGCTGGGGTGATCACGCCATCGCCGAAGAACAGCGAGGCACCGAAGATGCCGAGGATGCCGACCACATAGGCCGAGCGCGACCCATTGCGCAGCGTGCGCTGGGTCAGCGCCATCAGCGCCATGATGCCGCCCTCGCCGTCGTTGTCGGCGCGCATGATGATGGTCACGTACTTCAGCGTGACCACGATGTTCAGCGCCCAGAACGCCAGCGACAGCACGCCCAGCACGGTGTCGTGGTCACTGTTGAGCCCGTAGTGCGGCGAGAACGCCTCCTTCAGGGTGTACAGCGGGCTGGTACCGATATCGCCGAAGACCACGCCGATCGCACCGATGATCAGCGCCAGGCCTCCGGCTGGAGGGGCGTGACCATGACCGCCTGGGGCGGCCGCGTGCGGGGTTTGACTGCTGGACATGGGACTCCTGGCGAAGCTCAGGCGGTAGGTTGGGGGAAAGGGACGCGGCTCAGCGCAGCGCCGACTGCAGCGCCTTGCGGATCACGGTGGCCACTTCGTCACCTTCGTTGAAGGCATCGCGGGCCATGCGCGCCGCTTCGGCCGGCTTGTAGCCCAGCTGCTGCAGGGCCACGGTGGCATCGGACAGCGGATCGGCCGGGGCCGGGCCGCTGCCGGTGGGCAGCGCGCCGCCGGCACCGAACTGCGCCGCGCGGTCACGCAGCTCCAGCACCATGCGCTCGGCGGTCTTCTTGCCGATGCCCGGAATGCGGGTCAGCGCGGTGATGTCACCGGCCTGGACCATGCGCGCGAATTCCTCGACGGTGACGCCGGACAGCACGGCCAGCGCGATCTTCGCGCCGATGCCACTGACCTTCTGCACGTCGCGGAACAGGCGCCGCTCACCTTCGCGCAGGAAGCCGTACAGCGAGACGCTGTCTTCCTTCTGCGAGTAATGGGTGTACAGGGTGACCTCGCGGCCGAGCTCGGGCAGGTCGTAGAAGGTGCTCATCGGCGCCTCCAGCTCGTAGCCCACTCCGTTCACGTCCACCACCAGCCACGGCGGCGCCTTGTAGGCGACGATGCCGCGCAGTCGACCGATCATTGCGTGCAGCTCCTCATTTGCGGCCCCACGCCTGGCGGGCACTGAGCCCCAGGCGGTTGGCCGTTGCCCTTACGTGGGCATGGGTGATCGCCACTGCCAACGCGTCGGCCGCGTCGGCCTGCAGCTTGGTTTTCAGGTTGAGCATGAGCCCGACCATGTGTTGAACCTGTTGCTTTTCGGCGCCACCGCGCCCGACCACCGCCAACTTGATCTCGCTGGCGGCGTATTCGTGCACCGGCAGGTCACGCAGCACCACGGCGGAAATCGCCGCGCCACGGGCCTGGCCCAGCTTCAGCGCCGAATCGGGGTTGCGGGCCATGAACACGCGTTCGATGGCCACTTCCTGCGGCTGGTACTCGCGGCACAGGTCAGCCAGGCCCAGCACCAGCAGCTTCATGCGCTGCGGGAAATCGTCGGCGCCGAGCAGCACCAGCGGCTGGTGGTGCACGTGGCTGACACGGCCGGTGGCGTCGACATCGATGATGCCGACCCCGGTCCGCTGCGAACCGGGGTCGATGCCGAGGATGCGGGTCATGCTGCACTCCTGGCGGGGCGGAACGGGAGGCGCTGGCAGGCGTATGGGCTCATGACTGTCCGCGGTGACCGTTCAACGGCCCGCGCCCAGGCCGTCAAGGACGGCTCAGGCGTAGGCGTCGGCGCCGAGTTCGGCGTTGGAGTACACGTCCTGCACGTCGTCCAGGTCTTCAAGCATGTCCAGCAGCTTCTTGACCTGCAGGGCAACCTCGCCCTCGACCTTGATGTCGTTGTCCGCGCGGAAGGTGATTTCGGCGTGGTCGGCGACATGGCCAGCGGCGGCCATCGCATCCTTGACCGCGTTGAACGCGTCAGGGCTGGTGACCACGTCGATCGAGCCGTCGTCCGGGTAGACCACGATGTCATCGGCGCCGGCCTCGATGGCCGCTTCGGTGATGGCTTCCTCGTCAGCACCCGGGGCGAAGCTGAGCACGCCCAGGCGCTTGAACATGAAGGCGACCGAGCCTTCGGTGCCCATGTTGCCGCCGCACTTGCTGAACGCATGGCGGACATCGGCCACCGTGCGCACGCGGTTGTCGGTCAGGCAGTCGACGATCACGGCCACGCCACCCGGGGCGTAGCCCTCGTAGCGGATTTCCTCGTAATCGACGCCTTCCAGTTCACCGGTAGCCTTCTTGATGGCGCGCTCGATCACGTCCTTGGACATGTTCACGGCCAGGCCCTTGTCCACGGCCACGCGCAGGCGCGGATTGTTGTTGGGGTCGCCTCCACCGCCGCGCGCGGCAACGCCGATCTCGCGGATGATCTTGGTGAAAATCTTGCCGCGCTTCGCGTCGGACGCGTTCTTGCGGGCTTCGATGGAGGGGCCTCTACCCATGGGTGCTACCGTCTGGCTGCTTCAGGATCAAGGCGCGGATTCTACCTGATCGGGGGCGGCAACCGTGTCTAGGGCGGAGGGATGCCGCCAGGTCATGCCCGGCGGAGAGCGTGCGAACCAACGGTTCGCACCCACCGAGGCAGGCCGGTCGCACCTACTCAATCATGCAGCGGCGGCGTCGCGGCTGTGATCGAACTGGCCGTGGCGCAGGAAATGCGCGGTCTGCCGCGCGGCATCGGGCGATACCACCAGGCCACTGTGGCTGGTACGCACCACGCAATGGTCGGCCAGGCCCGGCAGGCGTGTCTCGGCCAGGGCCACGGTACCGTCGGAGGCATCGTCGATGGCGCCCAGCAGGCTGCCCAGCCCGTGCGGCACCGAACCGGCGATCAGGCCAACCTCGGCCCTGCCCTGCCAGTCCGGCAGGCCATCGAGCAGCAGATCGCTGCTGCGCCCCAACGCCAGGCCCCAGCCGTGCTCGGACAGCGAACGCGCAGTGCCACTGCCGCGCAGCGGCGAGCCCAGACAGACCACGCGCTGCACCGGCAGCTGCGGATTGCGGCGCAGCGCTTCCAGCGCCAGCAAGCCTCCCAGGCTGTGGCCAACCAGCGACAACGGCCCGGCATCGGCCAGCCGCTCCAGCAGCTGCGGCACCGCCACGTCGGGGCCACCGAAGACCGAGGAGTAACCGAATGCGTGCACCTGGAAACCGCGCGCGCGCAGGCGCCAGGCCAGCGGCCCGACCCAGGCACGGGCATTCCAGATGCCATGCAGCAGCAATACGGGGGGAGTCATGCAAACAGCCTGGCGGTCAGCGGGGCAGGAACGTACGGTGATTGAACACGCGCGCGCAGCAAGCGGCGGTGAACGTCAGGCTGCGCGCGGTGCGCGGCGCAGGATGAATTCAAGATCGTGGGTGTCGCCGACCGGGAACAGGTACTCGCCCGCCTTCTCGAATCCATAGCGGGCGTAGAAGCGCTGTGCGCCGAAGTTCTCCGACCACACGCCCAGCCACAGCGTGCGCGGGCCTTCGTGTTCCAGCCAGGCCAGCGCGGTTTCCAGCAGGCGGCTGCCCCAGCCGCAGCTCTGCTGCGTCTTGATCAGGTACAGGCGCTTGAGTTCGCCGTCACCGGGCTTCACGTCCGGGTGCGGCAGGCCACAGGGGCCGGCGGCGGCATGGCCGACCGCCTCCCCGTCCAGCTCCAGCAGCCACACCGCGTAATCGGGGTGGGCCAGGATCACGCGCTGGCGCTCGACCGTGTAGGCCTCCTCGAGGAAGGCCTGCAGGTCCTGCGGCGGATACAGATGGCCGAAGGTTTCGGTGAACGTGCGGGCAGCCAGCGCCGACAGGGTCGGCGCGTCGTCCACGGTGGCGCGGCGGATCGAATACATGCAGGAAGTTGACGTCAGGGCGAAGCGCGGGTCAAGCCTTTTCAGGCGATTCCGATTCCGCTTCTTCTTCCTCGTCCTCTTCCTCGTATTCCTCTTCGTCCTCGTCCTCTTCTTCGCCTTCCTCGTCCTCGTCGTACTCTTCCTCTTCGTCGTCCTCGTAATCCTCGACGCCGAAGTCTTCACCGTCCCAACGGCCCTCGCCGTCGGCGACGAAGGTCAGGGCCATCGCCGCCGGGTTGGTTCCGACGCGAACCAGCCAACCACCGAACACGCGCGCACGCTCGGTGACCAGGGTGGCCTCGGAGCCTTCATTGCCCAGCTTTTCCCACTCCAGCGAAAACGCAAACTCGGTCATTGCCTGGATCTCCTGATCAGTTGGTCTTGGGGCGAACCTGGATGTGCACTTCGGCCAGCTGCGCGTCGACGATCGGCGACGGCGCGTCGGTCATCAGATCCTGTGCACCGGTGGTCTTCGGGAACGGGATGACGTCGCGGATCGACTCGGTGCCGGCCATCAGCGCGGCGATGCGGTCGATGCCGAAGGCGATGCCACCGTGCGGCGGCGCGCCGTAGTTCAGCGCGTCGAGCAGGAAGCCGAACTTGGCGCGGGCTTCCTCGGCGCCGATGCCGAGCAGTTCGAACACCGCGCTCTGCATGTCCGGACGATGGATACGGATCGAACCGCCGCCGATTTCATTGCCATTGAGCACCATGTCGTAGCCGCGCGAAACGGCGGTACGGGCATTGGCGCGCAGGTCGGCGATGTCGTCCACGGCCGGTGCGGTGAAGGGGTGATGCAGGGCGACGTAGCGCTGTTCTTCCTCGTCCCACTCGAACATCGGGAAGTCGGTGACCCACAGCGGTGCCCAGCCGTCGGCGACCAGGCCGAAGTCCTTGCCGGCCTTCAGGCGCAGCGCGCCCATGAAGTCGGAGACCTTGTTGTAGCCACCGGCGCCGAAGAACACGATGTCGCCGTTACCGGCGCCGACGTGGGCGACCAGCGCAGCGAAGGATTCCTCGCTGAAGAACTTCTGGATCGGCGAGCTGACTTCGCCGTTGTCGGCGATCTTGATGTAGGCCAGGCCCTTGGCGCCGTACTTGGCGGCATGCGCGGCGTATTCGTCGATCTGCTTGCGGCTGAGCGCTGCACCGCCCGGGATGCGCAGCGCGGCGACGCGGCCTTCGGCGTCATTGGCCGGGCCGGTGAACACGGCGAACTCGCTGTCCTTGACCAGCTCGGCCACGTCGACCAGCTCCAGCGCGATGCGCAGGTCCGGCTTGTCCGAGCCGTAGCGACGCATTGCCTCGGCCCAGGTCATGCGCGGGAAGCTGGCATCCAGCTGGACGTCGACCACTTCCTTGAAGATGGCGCGGATCATGTCCTCGACGAAATCCTGCACGTCGCGCTCGCGGACGAAGGCGAATTCCATGTCCAGCTGGGTGAATTCCAGCTGGCGGTCGGCACGCAGGGCCTCGTCGCGGAAGCAGCGCGCGATCTGGTAGTAGCGGTCGAAGCCGGCCACCATCAGGATCTGCTTGAACAGCTGCGGGCTCTGCGGCAGGGCGTAGAACTCGCCCGGGTGCATGCGCGCCGGCACCAGGAAGTCGCGCGCGCCTTCCGGGGTGGCCTTGGTCAGGATCGGGGTCTCGATGTCCTGGAAGCCCTTTTCGTCCAGATGGCGGCGCAGGGCCTGCACCAGCTTGATGCGGGTGCGCTGCATGCGCTGCATTTCCGGGCGGCGCAGGTCCAGGTAGCGGTACTTCAGGCGGGTTTCCTCGCCCGGATTCTCGTGGGCGTGGAACGGCAGCGGCGCGGCCTTGTTCAGCACGGTGATGGCGGTGGCGATCACTTCAACCTTGCCGGTGCGCATCTTGTCGTTCACCGCGTGGCGGGCACGCACGACGCCTTCCACCTGCAGCACGTCCTCGTAGCCCAGCGACGCGGCCACGGCGAACACGTCGGCGTTGTCGACTTCCACGGTCACCTGCACGATGCCTTCATGATCTCGAAGATCGATGAAGCAGACGCCGCCCTGGTTACGGGCCACGTCGGTCCAGCCGGCGAGGGTGACAGTCTGGCCAATCAGGGTCTCATCGACCAGGCCGCAGAAGTGGGTACGCATGGGGGGAAGCTCCGCTGGAGAACGCCGGCACCGGATGGGGGCCGGAAAGCCTCGTATTCTGCGGCCGAGGCCCCGGCCGGGGCAAATCCGGCCAGTCACACCGGCTTGATCGCCCCCCTCCCTATAGTCGGGCACCTGCCACCGTATGGGATGCCGCCATGAAACCGCTGTCCCTGGCCAGCCTGGCCGTAACCCTCAGCCTGGGTGCCGCGGGCACCCTTGCCCTGCCCGCCCCTTCCGCGCATGCGCAGAGCGGCGTGGTCCGCTGCGAAAGCCAGAACAACCGCGAACGGGTCTGCAACACCGGCTGGCGCAATGCGCAGCTGGTGCGTCAGCTGTCCGGCTCGGACTGCGATGAAGGACGCACCTGGGGCAGCCGTAACGGCAGCATCTGGGTCACCAGTGGTTGCCGCGCCGAATTCGTCGAGGCCCGCGGTGGCTGGGGCGGCGGCAATGGCGGTGGCTGGGGCGGCAACAACGGCCGGCCTGGCGAGACCATCCGCTGCGAGAGCCAGAACAACCGTGAGCGCAGCTGCCCGGTCGGCTGGCGCAATGCCCGCCTGGTCCGCCAGCTGTCCGGCAGCCCCTGCAACGAAGGGCGTACCTGGGGCGTGCGCAACGGCGCGGTCTGGGTCAGTGGCGGCTGCCGTGCCGAATTCGCCGAAGCCCGCGGCTGGGGCGGCGGTGGCTGGGGGGGCGGCAACAGCAATTACTCAGTTACCTGCAGCAGCAACAACAACCGCTCGCAGACCTGCGACTGGGATGAGCGTCAGGGCCGCCCGGTGCTGCAGCAGCAGCTGTCCGGCAGTGCCTGCCAGGAAGGACGCAGCTGGGGCTACTCACGTGGCCAGGTGTGGGTGAGCAACGGCTGCCGCGCGCGTTTCGGTACGCGGTAAGTACACGGCCGGATCCCTGGCCGACGGCCAGGGCTCTGACCCCGGTCCGGTATCCCGCATCCACGCATGGCGTGGATCTACTGAGGGCCTTTCTGGGGTCGAGGCCCTCCGCAGGAGGGATCCGACCCTGGGATCACGGGGCGGACGCTTTATCGTCGCCCCACGGTGCAGGCGGCAGGGCAACCGGCTTGCTCAGGTCGAACTGCACGCGGAAGCGGCGGCCCTCCGGGCGGGTCAGCTCGTAGACGAAGGTCTGGTCGGGATCAATCTCCATCGCCCAGGTGTTGTGCGTGGAGGCCAGCATGTCGGCGCGGCGGAACATCGCCACCGAATCGGCGTCGGCGGGGAACTGCTGGCGCTCGGCGGTGCCCGGCGGCGTGCTGTCGCCACCGTAGAGGGTGATCGCGTCGGGGCTGCCGTCTTCGTGGCGATGGTCGTGCTTCAGGCGCAGGCCGGTTTCCGTACGGGTCAGCACCCAGGTCCGCGAGTGGTCATCGCCGACATGGAACGGGATGCGCAGCTCGTGCGCCGGATCGGCACAGCCGCGCACATGCATGACCAGGCGCTGCCCGGCGAACGGATCCTTGCCGGTCGGTGCCGGCGTGTCCTCCACTACCTTGCCGGCGTAAGCCTGGCCGCAATGCGCGGCGATGGCGGCCATGAAGGCATCGGCCGGTGCGGTCGCCAGATCATGGGCGACCGTATCGGAGCGCTGCGAACACGCAGCAAGGCTGAGCAGGAGGGCGGAAGCGGTGACAACGGCAGGCAGTTTCATGCCCCAACCCTAACGGCCATGGCCGAAGTGCGCAAACCGCACGCGCAGCATCTGCTCAGCGATCGACTGCAGATGCCGCTGGCAGCGTTTCGGTGGCCGCCACCGGCGCGGCTTCGCCTTCACCCGCAGGTTCCTGTTCAACCGGATCGACATCGAACGGCGTGCGGAACACCAGCGACGGCAGCAGCGTGGTCAGCGCCGCATACAGCAGCAGCGCTCCGAACAGCACCGCCGGAATCTGGAAACGCTCGCGCATGATCGCGGCCAGCACCAGGGTGAAGATCAGCGTCGGCGCCAGCGCCAGCGAGACCCTCAGGCTGCTGCGGAAGCTCTCGCCGAACATCACCCGGCGCTGCAGCCAGACCACGCCGATGCGCAGCGGCAGCACCACCAGGGTGATCACGATGCCCAGCCCCAGCGCCTCGAAACTGAGTGCTTCGCTGGGCACCTTGGTGCCGGCGTTGAAGAAGTAGAACGGCACGAAGAACGAGGCGAACAGGCGCAGCGCATGCAGGTTCTCGTGCGAGGCCAGCAGCGGCATGCGCTGGTGCAGCAGGCGCGCGACCAGGCCGGCGATGAAGGCACCGACCAGGTAATACACACCCAGCAGATAGGTGATGTACGCCGCGACCATGCCGACCATCACCAGCAGCGAGAACTCCGAACCCGGCGCGTGCGGCGCCACCCAGCGGCCCAGCGCGATGAACAGCAGCGGCAGGCCGACCATCATCGCCAGCAGCGCCAGGCTGGACAGCGCCATGTGCCCCGGATCGCCCGCCTGCAGCACGATGAACAACGCCGCCAGCGCCAGCAGTTCACCGGCAATGGCCTTGCTGGTCACCCAGAATCGCTCGTCCTCGCTCAGGCCAAGCCGCGACAGCGAATCCATGATGAAACCGGTGGAGGGAGTCAGCAGCGCCAGCGCCAGCAGGCCCGCGGCCTGCCACGGCAGCCCCGCGTAGCGCCAGGCCAGCCAGCCCACACCGAACAGCGTGCCGGTACGGATCACCAGATGCGCCAGCAGCGGCCACATGCCACGGCGCAGCGCCTGCAGATCCACTTCCAGGCCGGCGAACAGGAACAGCGAGGAAATGCCCAGTGTGGCCAACAGACCGATCACTGCGTCGTGCGCCTGGTCGCCCAGCCAGAGCATGCCGATGATGCCGAACAGCAGGCAGGTCAGCGGCGCAGGCAGGCTGAAACGCTGCAGCGCGCGCGGGATCACCAGCAGCGCAAAGATCAGCAGCAGGTAGATCAGTTCATGGCTCATGGGGGACTTCCGTGTGATTCGAACGCGCGCAGGATGCGCGCGCCGAACCGATCCGGCAAGCCACTTCTGAATGACCCCGGTTACCTCAACCGATCAGCCGATCGGCGATGCGGCCTACCTGCGCCAGCACCGTGGCACGCTGTTCGTTGCTGATCGCACCCGCCTGCAGGTAGGCGGTCAGCACCCAGGGCGTGCCGCCGGCCAGCGGCCACAACACGGCGATATCGTTGCGCGCGTCCTCGCCGTTGCTGCCGGTCTTGTCACCGACGCGCCGGCGCTTGCCCAGGCCCGCGCGCAGGCAGGCGTCGCCGGTTTCGTTGTCGATCAGCCAATCGGCCAGCTGCTGCCGCGACGCCGGCTGCAGCACCTCGCCCAGCACCACGCGCTGCAGGGTCGCAGCCATCGCCGCCGGCGTGGTGGTGTCGCGCGGATCGCCCTTGGCAAAGCTGTTCAGCTCCGGCTCCAGGCGATCACTGCGGCTCACCGCATCACCGCTCGCGCGCAGGAACGCAGTCACCGCGGGCGGGCCACCGACCACGCCGAACAGCAGGTTGGCTGCAGTGTTGTCGCTGGTGATGATCGTGGCACGGCACAGATCGCGCACGGTCATGTCCTTGCCGGCGTGGCGGCGGGTGACCGGCGCGTGCGAGAGCAGATCGGCATCGCGCACCGGTACGCGCGTGTCCAGCAACGCGGGCCTGCGCTCGGCCTGGCTGAGCACGGTGGCGGCCAGCACGCTCTTGAACGTGCTGCACATCGGGAAACGCTCGTCCTGGCGATGACCGATGCGGCGGCCGCTGGCGGTATCAAGCAGGGTCACGCCGAGGCGGCCGGCACAGGCCTTTTCCAGTGCGGCGAAGTCGGTGGCGGCGGTGAGGGCGGCATCGGTCGGTGCACTGGCGGCGGTCTTGCCCGCCGCACGGGCCAGCAACGGCAGGGCAAGCGAGGAAGCAACGGCAGCACCACTGAACTGCAGGAATCGGCGACGGGCGAGCATGCGGGGTTCTCCTGGGGACCGCCCGATTATTGAAGCCTCGCACGCAGGCGACCAGCGCGAAAAATCAGCGGAAGGCATTAGCTGAATTAATGCCTGTCGCAATCAACCCTTTAATTCTTCTGAACTGGCTACTGGGAAGGTAGGATCAGCCATCACATTGACTCACGACTACTCTGATGCTGCACCCTACCCTGCCGCTGAACGCCCTGCGTGCCTTCGAGGCGGCCGCACGCCACCAGAACTTCACCCGTGCCGCGCTGGAGCTGTGCGTCAGCCAGGCCGCGCTGAGCCACCAGATCCGCGGGCTGGAGGACCGGCTCGGCATCCGTCTGTTCCATCGCCTGCCGCGCGGCGTGGCGCTCACCGAGGAGGGCGCGGCGCTGTATCCAGTGCTCAACGAATCGTTCGAGCGCATCTCGGCCAGCATCGCGCGCTACACCGGTGGCCCGGCCCGTGAAGTACTGACGCTGGGCGTGGTCGGCACCTTCGCCACCGGTTGGCTGCTGCCACGGCTGGCTGCGTTCGAGGCCGCGCACCCGGACATCGAGCTGCGACTGCAGACCCACAACAATCGCATTGATCTGGCCGGCGAGGGCCTGGACCTGGCGATCCGCTTCGGTGATGGCGACTGGCAGGGCCAGGCCTGCACAGCGATCCTCGACGCGCCGTTCGCACCGCTGTGCGCACCAGCATTGGCGCGGCGGCTCAAACAGCCACGCGACCTGGGCACCCTGCCCCTGCTGCGCTCCTACCGCAGCGACGAATGGCCGCGCTGGCTGCAGGCGGCAGGAGTGAGTGGCGTGGAAGCCCGCGGGCCGGTGTTTGATTCGTCGTTGACGGTGGCGATGGCCGCGGTGGGTGGTGCCGGCGTGGCGCTGCTGCCGCTGCGCATGTTCGAGCAGGAACTGGCCGAGGGTCGCCTGCTGCAGCCATTCAGCACCACGCTGGAGCTGGGGCGCTACTGGCTCACGCGACTGCGCTCGCGTGCCGAGCGTGAGCCGGCGAAGCGGTTCCGCGAATGGCTGCAGGCGCAGGGATGAAAAAGGGGACGGAGGGGATTAAGTCGTTTGTGCCACAAACGACTTAATCCCCTCCGTCCCCTTTTTTGCGTGATCAGGACTCCAGCAGTTCCATCCACGCGGCTTCGGCTTTTTCCAGCTGGGCGGCAGCGGTTTCGCGGTCACGGCCGATCACCGCCATGCGGGTGGCGTCGGCGTAGTTGGCCGGATCGGCCAGCTGGCGGTCCAGCTCGGCCACTGCGCCTTCCAGCTCGGCCACCTTGGCCTCGGCGGCAGCCAGCTTGTGCGGGTTCACCGGCTTCTTCTGCACCACCTGAGCCACCGGCGCGGTCTTGACCACCACCGGCTCTTCCACCTGTTCCATGCGCGCCTTGGTGCCCTGCGCCTGCGGACGGGTGCGCAGCCAGGCCGCGTAGGCGTCGAGGTCGCCGTCGAACGGCTCGACCACGCCATCGGCCACGCGCCAGTAGGTATCGCAGACCAGGCCGATCAGATGGCGGTCATGCGAGACCATCACGATCGCGCCTTCGAAGGTGGCCAGTGCCTCAGCCAGCGCTTCGCGCATTTCCAGGTCAAGGTGGTTGGTCGGTTCGTCCAGCAGCAGCACATTCGGCTGCTGCCAGGCGATCAGCGCCAGCGCCAGGCGCGCGCGCTCGCCACCGGAGAAACCATCGACCGGCTCGAATGCACGGTCGCCCGGGAAGTTCCACTTGCCGAGGAAATCGCGGAACGACTGGTTCGGTGCGTCCGGCGCGATCTCGCGGAAATGCTCCATCGGCGACTGGCCTTCGTGCAGCGACTCCACCGTGTGCTGGGCGAAGTAGCCGATCTTCAGGTCCGGGTGCGCCATGCGTTCGCCGACGATCGGCGCCAGCTCGCCTACCAGGGTCTTCACCAGGGTGGTCTTACCGGCACCGTTGGGGCCGAGCAGGCCGATGCGCTGGCCCGCTTCCAGGCCGAAGCCGACGTTGTGCAGGATCACCGCGTCCTTGCCATAGCCAGCCTCGACGTGGTTCAGGCGGATCAGCGAGAACGGCAGCTTGGCCGGCGGCGCGAACTCGATGCGGAACTCGCGCTCGGCACGCACCGCTTCGGTGCCGGCCAGCTTGGCCAGGCGCTTCATGCGGCTCTGCGCCTGCGCGGCCTTGCTGGCCTGCGCCTTGAAGCGGTCGATGAAGCTCTGCAGGTGGGCACGCTCGGCCTGTTCCTTCTCGTGCGCGATCTGCTGCTGGCGCAGCTGTTCGGCGCGCTGGCGCTCGAAGTCGGTGTAGCCGCCCGGATAGAGCTTGGCGCCGCCACCGTGCAGGTGCAGGGTGTGGGTGGCCACGTTGTCGAGGAACTCGCGGTCATGCGAGATCAGCAGCAGGGTGCCGGGATACTTCAGCAGCCACTGCTCCAGCCAGTACACCGCGTCCAGATCCAGGTGGTTGGTCGGTTCGTCGAGCAGCAGCAGGTCGCTGGGCATCATCAGCGCGCGGGCCAGGTTCAGGCGCACGCGCCAGCCGCCGGAGAACGAGGACACCGCGCGGTGGTGGGTCTCGGCCGGGAAACCGAGGCCGTGCAGCAGCTTGCCGGCGCGCGCTTCGGCGTCGTAGGCATTGAGCTCGGCCATCTTCGTATGCGCTTCGGCCACCGCTTCCCAGTCTTCGCGGGCGGTCGCGTCGGCCTCGGCGGCCAGCACCGCGGCCACCTCGATGTCACCGCCGAGCACGAAGCTCAGCGCCGGGTCGGGCAGCGACGGGGTTTCCTGGGCAACGCTGGCGATGCGCACCTTGCCGGGCAGATCGACATCGCCCTTGTCCGCCTCCAGCTCGCCCTTCACCGCCGCGAACAGGCTGGACTTGCCAGCACCGTTGCGGCCGACCACACCCACCCGGTAACCGGCATGCAGGGTCAGGTCGACATTGGACAACAGCAGCCGCTCGCCGCGGCGCAAGGCGAAATTACGAAGCGAAATCATGGGGGAAGGCGTCCATATAACCGAATGGAATGTGCTGGTGAGCACTGTTCCTGCGACGCAATTCTAGCGTTAACGAATACTTGACGCGCCCCGGGATGCGCGGCGGCCGGCGTTCCTCTCTCCCACGTCCTCGCCACGCGCCTCCCGGGCCCCCTCCCCGCAAGTGCCGATCCGGGCTAAATGGTTGCTGCTGCAACGTTTTTCCCGATGACCGGCATTTGACAGCCACTGAATATCCCGTTAATTCCTGCTTTGCGCACCGCAACAACCGCCGTCCGCCTCACCCCCGTGATGTCGATTCCGGTGCCGCCCCCGCCAACCGGAGCTCCGTCCCGATGACCCGCAAGACCAGCCTGATCGCCGCCGCCGTCGCTGTCGCACTCGGTGGCTCTCCGTTCGTTGCCGCTGCCCAGCAGGCCGGCACCGCCGCCAACACCCTGGACACGGTGATCGTCACCGGCACCCGCGTGGCCGACCGCACGGTGGCCGAATCGCAGTCGCCGATCGACATCATCACCCCCGAAGCCCTGCAGTCCACCGGCACCAGCGAGCTGGCCACCGCGCTGTCGCGCGCCCTGCCCTCGCTGAACTTCCCGCGCCCTGCCCTGACCGATGGCACCAGCGGCGTGCGCCCGGCGCAGCTGCGCGGCCTGTCACCGGACCAGGTGCTGGTGCTGGTCGACGGCAAGCGCCGCCACACCTCGGCGATGATCAACGTCAACGGCAGCATCGGCCGTGGTTCGTCGGCAGTGGACATCAATGCGATCCCGATCGCCGCCATCGAACGCGTGGAAGTGCTGCGCGACGGTGCGTCGGCGCAGTACGGCTCGGACGCCATCGCCGGCGTCATCAACATCGTGCTCAAGGGCAGCGGCAGTGGCGGCAGCCTGGCGGTGGACTACGGCCAGTACTCGGCCGGTGACGGCAACAAGTACCAGCTCTCCGGCGATACCGGCGTCGAGTTCGGCAACGGCCGTGGCCGCGTGCACGTGGCCGGCCAGATCAGCCAGCAGGACGAAAGCAACCGCGCCGGCCCGTACCGCGGCACCACCCCGAACACCGGCAACTTCCCGAGCATCGGCCAGAAGACCTTCATCGTCGGCGACCCGCGCGTGGATGCGACTGCGGCTTCGGTCAACGCCAGTTTCGATTTCAGCGACCGCGTGACCGGCTACGCCAGCGCGCTGCTCAGCAACCGCGACATCACCTCGTTCGCGTTCTACCGCTCGCGCAACCACAGTGGGCAGAGCGCGCTGCTGGCGCAGACCTACCCGGACGGCTTCGTGCCGGAGATCAACCAGTACTCCAAGGACCGCTCGCTGGTGGCCGGGGTCAAGGGCAACACCGACAACGGCTGGACCTGGGACCTGAGCCTGAACCACGGCGAGAACACCCTCGACTTCCACACCCGCAACAGCATCAACTACAGCCTCGGCGCAACCAGCCCGCGCTCGTTCTACGACGGCACGCTGAAGTACCAGCAGGACATCTTCAACGCCGACCTGACCAAGTCGCTGGACTGGGGCCTGGCCTACCCGGTCACGCTGTCCTTCGGCGGTGAGTACCGCAAGGAAAAGTGGGACCAGAAGCCGGGCGAGCTGAACTCGTACACCGGCAGTGGCGCGCAGGGCTTCGGTGGCTTCACCCCGACCAATGAAGTGCATGCCGACCGCCACAACTACGCGGTCTATGCCGGCCTGGAAGCGGACCTGACCGAGAAGTTCTCGGCCGGCATCACCGGCCGCTACGAGGATTACTCGGACTTCGGCGACCGCTTCTCCGGCAAGCTGTCGGCGCGCTACGCGTTCACCGACAAGGTTGCGCTGCGGGCCACCGCGTCCAGCGGCTTCCGTGCACCGTCGCTGGCGCAGCAGGGCTACCAGGCGGTCACCAGCCAGTTCCTCAACGGCGTGTTCGTCGAGCGCGGTACCTTCCCCACCACCAGCCCGGCTGCGCAGGCGCTGGGCGCCTCGCCGCTGAAGGCCGAGACCTCCACCTCCTACAGCCTGGGCCTGGTGCTGCAGCCGGTCGACCGCCTGTACATCACCGTCGACGCCTACCAGATCGACATCGATGACCGCATCGCATTGTCGTCCAGCATCACCACCAACACCGCCACCAGCGCGCTGCTGGGCACGCTGGGCCTGCCGCAGGTGACCGCGTTCTCGTACTTCACCAACGGCCTGGATACGCGCACCCGCGGTGTCGATTTCGTGTCCAGCTACACGGTGCCCTTCAGCGCCAGCAGCCTGGAACTGACCGCCGCGTACAGCTACAACGACACCGAAGTGCGCCGCGTCGGCGGCACCCCGGCGGTGTTCGGCACGCTGGGCCTGACCCAGTCGCTGATCGGCCGCGATGAGATCGGCCGCATCGAGGACAGCTATCCGCGCGACAAGGCGATCCTGAGCGGCACCTGGCGTTCGGACCACTGGGAACTGGGTCTGGCCGCGACCCGCTACGGCAAATTCACCGTGCGCAACTCGGCCACCGCACTGCGCGACCAGACCTATGGCGACGCCTGGGTGGTGGATGCCTCGGCCAGCTACAAGCCGAGCAGCAACTGGACCCTGACCGTGGGCGCCGACAACCTGCTGGACAAGTACCCGGACCGCACCGAAGACCTGCAGAACTCCACCTTCGGCATGCTGCCGTACAGCAACTACTCGCCGTTCGGCTTCAACGGCGCGTACGTGTACGGCCGGGTCAAGTACACCTGGTAAGCGGTAGTGCCGGCCGCTGGCCGGCAACTCCCCGGTGGGGTCAGATCCCTTTTCCTGCGGGAGAGGGATCTGACCCCATTCGCATTTAAGGTTTGCCGTATCTGGCGTCATCGGTGAAAATCGGGATACCCCCGTTTTTCTGCGAGTGCCGATGCACCATGACACCGACCTGATCAACATCGTTGCCGTTGGCCTCGGGCTCGCCTTCATCTTCGGCGCGCTGGCCAACAAGCTCCGCTTGTCTCCCTTGGTCGGTTACCTGGTTGCTGGCATCTGCGTAGGCCCGTTCACCCCCGGCTTCGTCGCCGACCAGGCGCTGGCCAACCAGCTGGCCGAGCTGGGCGTGATGCTGCTGATGTTCGGCGTCGGCCTGCACTTCTCGCTGAAGGACCTGATGGCGGTCAAGGCCATCGCCATCCCCGGTGCCATCGGCCAGATCGCGGTCGCTACCCTGCTCGGCTGGGGCGTGGCCTCGCTGATGGGCTGGCCAGCCCTGCATGGCGTCATCTTCGGTTTCTCGCTGGCCACCGCCAGTACCGTGGTACTGCTGCGGGCGATGGAGGAGCGCCGCCTGCTGGAGACCATGCGCGGCAAGATCGCGGTCGGCTGGCTGATCGTGGAAGACCTGGCCTGTGTGCTGGCGCTGGTGATGATGCCGGTGATGGCCGGTGTGTTCGGCCCCGATGCGGCCAAGGAATCGCACTCGCTGGGCAGCGTGCTGGCCGACATCGGCTGGACCTTCGTGCAGCTGGGCCTGTTCGTGGCGGTGATGCTGGTGGTCGGGCGCCGGGTCATCCCGTGGATCCTCGAGCGTATCGCCGGCACCGGTTCGCGCGAACTGTTCACCCTGTCGGTGCTGGCGATCGCGCTGGGCGTGGCGTTCGGCTCGGCCATGTTGTTCGGCGTCTCGTTCGCACTGGGCGCGTTCTTCGCCGGCATGCTGCTCAACGAATCGGAACTGAGCCACAAGGCCGCGCATGATTCGCTGCCGCTGCGCGATGCGTTCGCAGTGCTGTTCTTCGTCTCGGTCGGCATGCTGTTCGACCCCAACATCCTCGTCCAGCACCCGTGGCAGGTGCTGGCCACGGTGCTGATCATCATGTTCGGCAAGTCGGCCGCCGCGTTCTTCATCGTGCGTGCGTTCGGCCACCCGACCAGTACCGCGCTGACCATCTCGGCCAGCCTGGCGCAGATCGGCGAATTCGCCTTCATCATCGCCGGCCTCGGCGTCGCCCTGCAGATCCTGCCGAAGGAGGGCCAGTCGCTGGTGCTGGCCGGTGCGCTGGTGTCGATCATGCTCAACCCGCTGGTGTTCGGGCTGCTTGACCGTTGGCAGGCCAAGCAGGAGCAGTCGCCCCAGGCCGCCGAGCCGGAAGAGGCCACCGGTCCCTCGCGTGACCTGCATGACCATGCCATCGTCATTGGTTACGGCCGGGTCGGCAGCGAGCTGGCGCAGGTGCTGCGCGATCGTGGCGTGCCGGTGCTGGTGATCGATGACAACAAGGAGCACGTCGAACAGGCGCACGCCAAGGGCCTGGCGGCGATCCGTGGTAGTGCTGCTGCCGACCGCGTGCTGGCCGAAGCGCATCCGGAACGCGCGAAGATTGCGGTGCTGGCGATTCCTCAGCCGCTGGAAGCCGGTGAGGCGCTGGCCAAGCTGCGTGCGATCAATCCGGATCTGACCCTGCTGGCGCGTGCGCACAGCGATGCGGAGGTGAAGCACCTGCTGGAGCATGGTGCCGATGGCACGGTGATGGCCGAGCGCGAGCTGGCCTATTCGCTGGCCGAGATGGTGATGGCCACGCCGCCCTACCGGAATATCGGGCAGCACAGCATTCCGGTGGTGTGAGGAGTGTGGGTGCGGCAGGGCTTGCAGCCCTGCACCTGCTGAATCAACTTCAACTGCAACGGCAAAAGCAAAAGCTGACTCTCCGTGGAATGGCGGGGTGGGTCCGGTTGCAGGGGACGCCGTGAATCCGTCCATGGAGGCTCGGTCGCGCCATCCATGGCGCTCACGCCCCTGCAACCGGGCCCACCCTGCCTTCGACAATTTCCTGCGGCTGTTGGTAGGTGTCGACCTTGGTCGACACGGCGGTGCATCTGACCCCGGAAACAAAAAAATCCCCGGTCGACCCGCATCGACCGGGGATCTGGATCGCCACGTTGCCATGCCTTGGAGAGGCAGTTCCACCGTAGCGCATCGCGGTGCCGGTGGTGATCGCCTGTGGCGATGACGACCAAGCGTGCGGCTATCAGGCGCCAGCCAGGGCCTGCTCCAGGTCGGCACGCAGGTCGCCGATATGCTCGATGCCGATCGACAGCCGCACGGTGTCTTCGCTGACACCGGCCTTGGCCAGTTCGGCGGCGTCCAGCTGGCGATGGGTAGTCGAGGCGGGATGGGTGGCCAGTGACTTCGCGTCGCCCAGGTTGACCAGGCGGGTGAACAGCTTCAGCGCATCGAGGAAACGTGCGCCGGCTTCACGGCCGCCCGGCAGGCCGAAGGTCAGTACGCCCGAGCCGTGCCCGCCCAGGTAGCGCTGCGCGGCGGCGTGCTCGGGGTCGTCGGCCAACCCGGCGTAGCGCACCCAGGCCACCTTTGCGTGTGACTTCAGAAACTGCGCGACAGCCAGCGCGTTGGCGTTGATGCGCTCCATGCGCAGCGCCAGGGTTTCAATGCCCTGCAGGATCAGGAACGCATTGAACGGCGACAGCGCCGCGCCGGTATTGCGCAGCGGCACCACCCGCGCGCGGCCGATGTAGGCCGCCGGCCCCAGCGCTTCGGTATAGACCACGCCGTGATAGCTGGGGTCGGGCTGGTTGAGCCGTGCGAAGCGCTGGGGTTGTGCAGCCCAGTCGAAGCGGCCGGAATCGACGATCGCGCCGCCGAGGCTGTTGCCGTGGCCGCCGAGGTACTTGGTCAGCGAATGCACCACGATGTCGGCGCCGTGCTCGAACGGGCGCAGCAGGAACGGCGTGGCCACGGTGTTGTCGACAATCAGCGGCACGCCGGCGGCATGCGCGACCTCGGCAATCGCCGCGATGTCGGTGACGTTGCCACGCGGGTTGCCGATCGATTCGACGAACACCGCCTTGGTGCGTTCGTCGATCAGCGCGGCGAAGGCGGACGGATCGGCCGGGTCGGCGAAGCGCGCCTGGATGCCGTACTGCGGCAGCGTGTGCGCCAGCAGGTTGAGGCTGCCGCCATACAGCGCACTGGAGGCAACGATGTTGTCACCGGCCTCGGCAATGGTCTGGATGGCATAGGTGATCGCCGCCTGCCCCGAGGCCAGTGCCAGCGCGCCGATGCCACCCTCCAGTGCGGCCAGGCGCTGTTCCAGCACGTCGGTGGTGGGGTTCATGATGCGGGTGTAGATGTTGCCGGGCACCTTCAGGTCGAACAGATCGGCGCCGTGCTGGGTGTCATCGAAGGCATACGCCACCGTCTGGTAGATCGGCACCGCCACCGCGCGGGTGGTCGGGTCGGGACGGTAGCCGCCATGCACGGCCAGGGTTTCCAGTTGCCACTGCGGGTCGCTCATTGCGCCAGGCTCCATCCGGGGAAACCGCCACCATAGGCCAGCCAGAACCACGCGCTGAAAGCTGCTGGCGATGACGCCAGTACCACCGGTTATCAGGTTGGCCGCGATTCAGGCAGCCGTCATGGGCCGTTGCTAGGCTTCGCCGCCGGGCGCTCCTGCCCGGGCACGGAGGCCCAACGCGCATGCAGCCATCCCCCTGGACACCCACCGCCAGCGGCACGCCGACCCCGGTGCTGCTGGTGGAGGACGACCGCCGCCTGGCCGAGCTGGTCAGTGACTACCTTCACGAACACGGCTTCGCCGTGCAGCATGTGGCCCGTGGCGACCTCGCCGGTGCAGCCTGCCGCCAGCACGCGCCGGAACTGGTGGTGCTGGACCTGATGCTGCCCGGCCTTGGCGGCATCGACGTGTGCCGGCAGATCCGCAGCTTCTCCGATGTGCCGATCCTGATGCTGACGGCCTGCGAGGACGACATCGAACAGGTGCTCGGCCTGGAATCAGGCGCCGACGACTATGTGCACAAGCCGATCGAGCCGCGCCTGCTGCTCGCCCGCCTGCGCGCCCTGCTGCGCCGCCGCCATGGCAGCAGCAACACCGGCAGCCCCTGCCGCCTGATGCACGGCGAGCTGCTGATCGACCGCATGCAGCGCGAGGTGCATCTGCACGGCCAGCCGGTGGACATGGGCACCACCGAATTCGAGATCCTGTGGCTGCTGGCCAGCCAGCCGGGGCAGATTCTCTCGCGTGACCAGATCCTGCAGGCGGTGCGCGGCATCGGCTTCGACGGGCTGGACCGCAGTGTCGATGTCAGCATCGGCAAGCTTCGCCGCAAGCTGGGCGATGACGCGCGCGAACCGCGGCGGATCAAGACGGTGTGGGGCCGCGGCTACCAGTTCAATCCCTCGTCCTGGTCGGCATGAAGCGGCTGTTTCTGCGCCTGTGGCTGGTGGTCGGCGCGAGCTTCCTGATCACCCTGCTGCTGATCAACGTGATCTTCGATCGCATCTACCTGCCGTTCCAGCAGCGTGTGTTCGCAGAGCAGGTGCGCGGCCAGTTGTATGCATTGCGGCAGGGGTTGGACGGAAAGGACTCCGCCGCCCAGCAGGATCAGCTGGCGCAATGGCAACCCCACTATGGCATCGCATTGGCTCTGCTGCCGTCAGCACCGGCCCTCGCGGCCGGCGAACAGGAACAGCTGCAGCGCAACGGGCTCATTTCCCGGCAGAAGTTCGAGATCGTACTGGCGCCGCTTGATCCACTGCATCCCGATGGCCCCTGGCTGCGCCTGCATCTGCCAGGCGAGCCGTCGATGACCCTCTATCTCACCCTGATCGCCTATTCGGTGATGCTGGCCCTGTTCGGGCTGTGCCTGTACGCCTGGGTGCGCCTGCTCTGGCGCGATCTGGACGCGCTGCGCGTGCACGCCGATCGCATCGGTGCCGGCGATCTGCAGGCGCGCGCGCAGGTTTCGCCACGCTCGCAGATCCGGGTCATCGTCGACCATTCCAACCGCATGGCTGCGCGCGTGGCTGAGCTTGTGCAGCGCCAGCGTGACCTCACGCATGCCATCTCGCATGAACTGCGCACGCCGATCGCACGCGTAGCCTTCGGCCTGGACCTGATGCGGGACAGCGACGATCCGGCACGACGCGCCCGCTTGGCGCAGGGGCTTCACGGTGACCTGGCCGAGCTCAACGGACTGGTCAGCGAACTGCTGGCCTACGAGCGCCTGGAACATCCCAACGAAGCCGAGCCCCTGCAGCGCATCGAAGCCAACGACTGGCTGCAGGCCTGCCTGGCCGATGCACGCCGTGATGCCGAACGAGCCGGCGTGGTCCTGCGCGTGCAGCCCAGTGCGTTGCCGCGGGTGGATGCCGAACCGCGGCTGCTGCAGCTGGCGCTGAGCAATCTGGTAGGCAATGCGCTGCGCCACGCGCGTTCGCAGGTGGAAGTGTCGCTGGTCGGTGTCGGCGGCCGCGCGTGCCTGCGCGTGGATGACGACGGCCCGGGCATCGCCGAGGCCGACCACGAAAAAGTGATGCGCCCGTTCACCCGCCTGGATGACAGCCGCAGCCGCGATACCGGCGGCTTCGGGCTGGGCCTGGCCATCGTCAACCGCATTGCAGCCCGCCACGGTGGCGAGCTGCGCATCAGCCGCGCCACGCTGGGTGGCGCGCGTCTGGAAATGCACTGGCCGCTGGCTGCCAGCTGAACGCCCACGGGCGCCATTACAGTTGATTACAACTCCCGCACAACTGCGGAGGGATCGGTCGCCGGCATATCGCCACGCTGGCGACCCTGCAGCACTCGCCGGATGCGCGCGCTGCTTTCCTCCCATTGTCGAGAGATTCCATGTCCCAGCTTCGCCGTTCCCCCACCCTGCTCTGCCTGGCCCTGCTGCCGCTGTTCGCCGCGCCGATCGCCCACGCCAAGGATGACCACTGGACCTTCGAGCTCGCCGCTGGTGGTGGCGTGACGCCGCGCTACAGCGGCAGCGAGGAATACCGCGCGACGCCGTCGCTGTCGTTCGATGTCACCTCGCCGGGGGGCTGGTTTCTGGGCACCAGTGGCATCGGTTGGGGCACGTCCATTGGCGAGCACACCCGTGTGCGTGCCTACGTCGGCGCCAGCGGCATCCGCCGCGACAAGGACTCCCTGCTCGGCGGTTCGGACTTCCTGCGCGGCATGGGTGATATCGATACCCGTCCCCTGGTCGGTGTCTCGGCTGGTTATACGCTGGGCGAAGCCGTGCTGAGCGGCGCCTGGCAGTTCACCCGCAAGGACGAGGACAAGGCCGACAACGGCCTGGCTACCCAGCAGATCCATCTGAATCTGAGCATGCCGCTGTTCGACCTGGCCGGTGGCGTAGTCAGCGGCAGTGTTTCCACCGACTACGGCAATCGTGGCTACATGCAGACCTGGTACGGCGTCAGCCCGGACCAGGCGGCGCGCACCGGCTTTGCCCAGCACACGCCGAAGGCTGGGCTGGTCAGCGCCGGTCTTGGCCTGAAATGGAGCCACCGCGTGGGCCGCAATGGCAACTGGTACATCTCGGCCGAAGGCACGCGCCTGCTCGGCGATGCGGCCGACAGCCCGATCGTGCAGAAGGCGAACCAGTTCGGCTTGATGAGCGGCTATACGCACCGCTTCTGAGTGAGCGCCGGGCATGGCCCGGCGTACTTCGCAGGAAACGGGGCGCCGCGATCAGGCAGCGCCCCGTGTGAATCACGCCTTTGCGAATACCAGATGTCCGCCGTCGTTGCCGACTTCGATGATGTCGCCGTTGACGAAGGCGCCGGACAGGATCTTCTGCGCCAGCGGGTTCTCCAGCTGCGCCTGGATCGCGCGCTTCAACGGACGTGCGCCATACACCGGATCGAAACCAACGTTGCCGAGCAGGTCGAACGCTGCATCGGACACCAGCAGCTTCAAACCACGTTCGGCCAGGCGCTTTTCCAGCCCACGCATCTGGATGCGCGCGATCTGCTTGATCTGCTGCTTGTCCAGCGGGTGGAACACCACGATGTCGTCCAGGCGGTTGATGAACTCCGGGCGGAAGTGCGCCTGCACCACGCCCATTACCGCCGCCTTCATCTGCGTGTAGGCCTCCGGGCTGTCATCAGCGCTCATGTCCTGGATCTGGTGCGAGCCCAGGTTCGAGGTCATCACGATGACGGTGTTGCGGAAGTCCACGGTGCGGCCCTGGCCATCGGTCAGGCGGCCATCGTCCAGCACCTGCAGCAGGATGTTGAACACATCCGGATGCGCCTTCTCCACTTCGTCCAGCAGGATCAACGAATACGGGCGGCGACGCACGGCCTCGGTCAGGTAGCCACCCTCCTCGTAACCAACGTAGCCCGGGGGCGCACCGATCAGGCGGGCGACGCTGTGCTTCTCCATGAACTCGCTCATGTCGATGCGGATCATCGCGTCGGCACTGTCGAACAGGAACTCGGCCAGCGACTTGCACAGCTCGGTCTTGCCGACGCCGGTCGGGCCGAGGAACAGGAACGAACCGGCCGGGCGATTCGGATCGGACAGGCCCGCACGCGAACGGCGCACGGCATCGGAGACGACCCTGATCGCTTCCTCCTGGCCGACCACGCGGTTGTGCAGCACCTCTTCCATCCGCAGCAGCTTGTCGCGCTCACCCTCGAGCATCTTGTTGACCGGGATGCCGGTCCAGCGCGACACGACCTCGGCGATCTCCTCGTCGGTGACCCGGTCCTGCACCAGCTTGAAGTCCTTGTGCTCGGCCTCCTGGGCGGCGGCCAGCTGCTTTTCCAGCTGCGGCAGCAGGCCGTACTGGATCTCGCTCATCTTGGCGAAATCCTGGCGGCGCTGCGCGGCTTCCAGCTCCAGCTTGGCCTGCTCGACCTGCTCCTTGATCTTGGTCGCACCCTGCAGCGCGGCCTTCTCCGACTTCCAGATTTCATTGAGGTCGGAGAACTCGCGCTCCAGCGCCTCGATGTCGTTCTCCAGATCGGCCAGGCGCTGCCGCGAGGCCTCGTCCTTTTCCTTCTTCAGCATCTCGCGCTGGATCTTCAGCTGGATCACCCGGCGTTCCAGGCGGTCCAGCTCCTCCGGCTTGGAGTCGATTTCCATGCGCAGGCGCGAGGCCGCCTCGTCCATCAGATCGATGGCCTTGTCCGGCAGCTGGCGGTCGGTGATGTAGCGGTTGGACAGCGTCGCAGCGGCGACGATGGCCGGGTCGGTGATCTCCACGCCGTGGTGCACCGCGTACTTTTCCTTCAGCCCGCGCAGGATGGCAATGGTGTCTTCCACCGACGGCTCACCCACGAAGACCTTCTGGAAGCGGCGCTCCAGCGCGGCATCCTTTTCGATGTACTTGCGGTACTCATCCAGCGTGGTGGCACCGACGCAGTGCAGCTCGCCGCGTGCCAGCGCCGGCTTGAGCATGTTGCCGGCATCCATCGCGCCGTCGGCCTTACCCGCACCGACCATGGTGTGCAGCTCATCGATGAACAGGATGATCTGCCCTTCGCTCTTGGCCAGGTCGTTGAGCACGCCCTTCAACCGCTCTTCGAACTCACCGCGGAACTTGGCACCGGCAATCAGCGCGCCCATGTCCAGCGACAGCACACGCTTGCCGCGCAGGCCCTCGGGCACTTCGTCGTTGATGATGCGCTGGGCCAGGCCTTCCACGATGGCAGTCTTGCCCACGCCGGGTTCGCCGATCAGCACCGGGTTGTTCTTGGTCCGGCGCTGCAGCACCTGGATCGTGCGGCGGATTTCCTCGTCACGGCCGATCACCGGATCGAGCTTGCCGCTCTCGGCGCGCGCGGTCAGGTCGATGGTGTACTTCTCCAGCGCCTGCCGCTGTTCCTCGGCATTCTCCGACTGCACGTTCTCGCCGCCACGCAGCTTGTCGATGGCGGCCTGCAGGCGGGTCTTGTCGGCGCCGGCGGCGCGCAGCGCCATGCCCAGCGTGCCACTGTCTTCCAGCGCCGCCAGCACGAACCACTCGCTGGCGATGAAGGCATCGCCGTTCTGCTGGGCCAGCTTGTCGGTCTGGTTGAGCAGACGCCCCAGGTCATTGCCCATCGAAACGTTGCCGGCCTGGCCGGACACCTTGGGCAGCGCATCCAGCGCCTCGGTCAGGCGCTCGCGCAACACCGGCACGTTCACCCCGGCCTGGGCCAGCAGCGGGCGCGTGCTGCCGCCCTGCTGGTCCAGCAACGCGCTGAACAGGTGAACCGGTTCGATGATGCTGTTGTCGCGGCCTACGGCCAGCGACTGTGCGTCTGCCAGCGCCTGCTGGAAACGCGAGGTGAGCTTGTCCATCCGCATTGCGAAACCTCATCGGTCATCAGGGCCGGCCCGCGCCGGCGATGCTGGAAAGATGCGGTTGCCCCACCCCGTTTCAAGGGTGACTGCGACTGCACCCCGAGGCCAGTCAGCCTGCGGCCAGCATGCCGGAACGGGTGTGGTCGGCGCGTTGATCCCGATCAGTTCCGCGCGGTGGAAGGGTTCAACGGGTGATCGCGCTGCGGATCGCCCGCAGCTGCTGCTTGACCGCCCGCGCCTGCGCCGGATCTATACGCAGCAGGGCCTTCTGCCCGATCGAGCGTGACTGCAGGGTGGGATCGACGAAGCGATAGCGGCCCCGTTCGTCGCGCTGCACCAGCGGCGGCTGGGCCAGTTCCGGGGTGTCCAGCAGGTGGTCGATCACCGTGACCAGACGGTCGTTGAAATAGCCCTCGGGCCGGCCAAGGTCCACGTAAGCCTGCTGGATCAGCGGATAGAAGCGCTTGTAGGACGTGGCCGTTGCCGCCGGGTCCAGCGCGGTGAAGGCCTGTACGTAGGGCGCATAGCGCGCCGCGTTGCTGGCGGCGATGCGTTCACCGCCTTCGCCCGGCTCGACCTGCAGGTTGCCCGGCAGCTGGCGCGCGGCCAGCACGGTCGGCGGCACGCTGGGCTTGTCCAGGTTGTCGACCTGGGTGACCAGGCGCTGGATCAGATGATCGCGCAGCAGCAGGGTCAGCGGACCCTCGCCCTGGAACAGCTGGCTCAGCGCGCCCCAGGCAGCGGCATCGCTGTCAGCCAGCTTCGGCAGTGCCGGGTCGGCGGCGGCCTCGGTATCCAACGGATGCTTGATCGGGGGTGGTGTTGGGGCGGGTTCTGCGGCCGCCTTCGGTTGTGGTGGTGCGCCGGTACTGGCCGGGGTTGATTGCACCGGCACCGAAACTCCGTCCGCCAGGCTCTTCAGCTGGTCGCGGAACAGCCAACCGCCCGCGCCACCGATCACCACCACGCCCAACACCCAGGGCCAAACTGCTTTTCCACTCTGCATGATGCAGCACCTCGTTTTCACACGCATGGAGAAGGTGTGACCCGGCTGATTTCCGTGGGTTCCCCACCCGTTCCGGTAAGGTTCGGGAAACGCGTTGACAGCGCAGTGCGACGGGCGGCCCAATGAGCAGTCCAGCCCCTTCGACGAACGACCCATGGAGCTTCGCCCGGAACCGGTGCCTTTCCGCATCAGCACGCTCGACCTGACACTGGTGTATCGAGAGCAGAACGCGAGCGCACAGGTGAACGTGGAGGCACAGACGCTGGAGGACTATGCAGCGCAGCCGGGCATGCGTTACCGCTCACTGCAGGTGGATTTCGAACTTGTCCATGAAGCGCGTTGCCGGGGCGGAAATTTTCACGAGATGCGCCACGGCGAGATCTTCGAGGAAACCGGACCAGCCGATGAAACCGCGCACTGGCGGCAAACCGGTCTCTGCCCTTTCCCCGGCTTCTACCGGGTCATCCACGATCCTGGCCTGGCGGCACTGCTCGCGCACTACGATCCCCGCAATGTCCACGACCTGCAGCTTTTCATCCTTGCCGCACATGACAGCTACGTTGAGGTCCTGGCCAAGGGATATCGCTACACGCTGGCTGGCAGCGTCAATGAGCACGACATCATCACCGTCGCGCCATCGGCCTGAACACTCCGACATCCAACGCCAGGTAGGCATTGCACTCACGCCCGCTTTGCGCGAGCAGCGCGACGCTATGCATCCTGTCCCGTGGAGACACAGCCATGCAGTACGCGCTGTATTACTGGACCGGCATCCAGGGCCGTGGCGAGTTCGTGCGGCTGGCGCTGGAAGATGCCGGTGCCGACTACATCGACATGGCGCGGGTGCACGGCGATGCAGTGATGCAGCCGTTTCTCGATGGCAGCAGTGAAGGTGCGCAGCCCTTCGCGCCGCCGTTCCTGAAGGCGGGCCGCCAGGTCATCGCGCAAGTCGCGGCAATCCTGGATTTCCTGGGCCCGACGCTGGACCTGGTGCCACAGGCAGCCTCGCGGCGGATGCAGGCGCTGCAGTTGCAGCTGACCATCGCCGACCTGGTGGCCGAGGTGCATGACACCCACCATCCGATCGCTGCATCGAAGTACTACGAAGAGCAGAAGACCGAGGCCAAGGCACGTGCCGCGTCGCTGCGCAGCGAACGGCTACCGAAGTTCCTCAGCTACTTCGAGCAGGTGCTGGCGGCCAATGGTGGCCGCCATGCACTGCGCGAGCACTCGTATGTGGATCTGTCGCTGTTCCAGCTGCTGAGCGGGCTGAACTACATGTTCCCACGCCGCATGCAGGCACTGGAACCGACCCTGCCCCTGCTGCGCGCGCTGCAGGAGCGGGTGGCGAAACGACCCAACATTGCCTCCTATCTGGACTCGGAACGGCGATTGCCGTTCAACACCAACGGCATCTTCCGCCACTACCCGGAACTGGATGGAGAGCGGTAGTACCGGCCGCTGGCCGGCAGCTGCACGCTACGTCCGAGGTCCATGAGGATGCCGGCCGGCGGCCGGCACTACTCTGGGGTCAGCTGTTTTCACCCAGCGGCTTCACCGCCTGCTTCTGCAGTGACAGCAGGCCCAGCAGCAGCGCCAATGCCACATAGGCGCCGGCGAACTGCCAGCTGATGATGCGCGCCAGGCCGTCCAGATCCCACGGCAGGTAGATGCCACCGCGCGGGTCCACCGAGTGGATCAGGCCGAACAGGGTCAGCACCGCCGCCACCAGCAGGAAGCCGCAGGCGCGGCGCAGGCGGCCATCAACCATGGCCGCCACCGCAGAGATCCACAGCATCGAGGTGATGATGAAGCCATTGCCGAGGGTGAAGATCACCGCCAGCTCAGGCAATCCGTGGCCATCGAGCTTGGTCAGCAGCTGCGGCAGCTGGTCCGGTGCGATCCAGCCTGGCGCCTTGATCGCCAGCAGGTACGCTACCGACGGCAGGAAACCAAACACCATCGCGCCGGTATGGTGGCGCGGCGTGGCCTGGAAAGCCTGGGTGGTGATGTCGATAGCCACGTACACGATGATCGGTGCCAGCACCGCCAGCGGTAGCCACTGCACCAGCCCCGAGATGATGCCGAGCATGCCGCCGATGCCGACGAACAGGCCGGTCAGCAGCGTGTAGCCGCTGCGCGCGCCCATGTGCTTGTAGGCCGGCTGGCCGATGTACGGCGTGGTCTGCGCCACGCCACCGCAGACACCGGCGACCAGCGTGGCCACCGCTTCCACCAGCAGGATGTCACGGGTGCGGTAGTCGTCACCGGCCGCGCGTGCGCTTTCGGAAACGTTGATGCCACCGACCACCATCAGCAGGCCGAACGGCAGCAGCAGCGGCAGGTAGGTCATCGCCGTGGGCAGGCCATCGAGGAAGCCCAACGTCGGCAGCGGCAGCACCACCTGCGGCGGCACCCACTCCGGCACATGGAAGCCCGGCGCGCCCAGCCCGGCCAGGCCCAGCCCGTAATACAGCACGGTGCCGAACACGAAGGCCAGCAGCACGCCCGGGCCACGCACCGGCAGCTTGCCTTTGGCGATCAGCACATACAGCAGCAAGCCCAGCGTGGTGAAGCCAACCAGCGGCGAGCGCAGCGTTTCCAGCAGCGGCAGCAGGCCCATCAGCACCAGCGCGATGCCGGCGATGGAGCCCAGCAGCGCCGCACGCGGCAGCGCGCGCGTGACCGCCTCGCCAAAGAACGACAGCACGAACTTGAGCACGCCCATGATGACCAGCGCGGCCATGCCCAGCTGCCAGGTGGCGATGCCCGCCTCGTGCGGATCCATGCCCTGCTGCTTGAAGGCGATGAAGGCCGGGCCGAGCACCAGCAACGCCATGCCGATGCTGGTCGGTGCATCCAGGCCGAGCGGCATGGCGGTGACATCGTCGCGGCCGGTACGCGCGGCCAGCCGGCGGGCCATCAGGGTGTACAGCAGGTTGCCGACCAGCACGCCGAAGGCGGTGCCGGGGAACATGCGGCCGAACACCACGTCGGCGGGGAACTGGAAGATCCCGACCAGGGCCATGGCGATGAAGCCGAGGATGGAGAGGTTGTCGACGACCAGGCCGAAAAAGCCGTTGAAGTCGCCGGCGACGAACCAGCGACGCGGTGCGGCGGAAGCGGGAGCGGACATGGAAGGGGCGGTGGGGGTGGGGACCGCCGATGGTAGGCCCAGCGGGGCCCGGGCGCCAATTCCGTCGTGGAATGATGGGTTCCAGCCAACGGCGGGGCCCCTCGTGGCTGGGGGTTGGTCGCGGGCAGCGGGTTTATCGGAGTGGGCCGGGCGGGATGGGCTGCGCAGGACACGCCGTAAACCCGTCCATGGGGGCTCGATGGCGCCATCCATGGCGCCAACGGTCCTGCGCAGCCCATCCCGCCCGGCCCCTGACAATTTCCTGCGCGTGCCAGCCACGGAAGAGAATCAAAAGATCAAAAGCAAAGGCAGGCTCTCGTTGTTGCGCCGAGCCCATGCTCGGCTGCTGTACGCGAAGCCTCTCAGCCGAGCATGGCTCGGCTCTACAAGAACAATTCGATCATTTCCACGCTATCCACGCATGGCGTGGATCTACTGTGTCGACCAAGGTCGACACCTACCAACAGCAGCGATGATCTGTCGAAGGCGGGGTGGGGGGGGGGGGCGGGGGGGGGGGGGGCGGCGGGGGGGGGGGGGCGGCCCCCCCCCCCCCGCCCCCCCGGCCCCGCCCCCCCCCCCCCCCCCCCCCCCCCGCCATCCCTCAGAAACCTGCTCCTGCTGTTGGTGTTGCCGGCCAGCGGCCGG
>NZ_JAWIRU010000016.1:79894-107497 GCF_036320025.1 Stenotrophomonas sp. SMYL86 | reverse complement strand
AGGCGGGGTGGGTCCGGTTGCGGGGGCGTGAGCCGCATGGGTCGGGCGCATGCGCCCGGCGGGTTGGGCAGGACGCCCAACCCCGGTCTTGCCGTGTGCGCAGGACAGCGCACACGAGCAAGCGGCGACCGAGCTTACATGGGTGAGGGCGCTTTGCTTGCGAAGCACTGCTTCGCAAGCGCCCGAACGCACAGCCGCCAGCGGCTGGGCCGGGCCCCGGAAGGGGGACTTGCAGCGTCCCCCGCAACCGGACCCACCCCGCCATCCCACAGGAAACCAGCTTTTGCCGTTGCCGTTGCTGTTGCCTTTGCTCCGGCTTGTAGCGGGTGCAGGGCGCAGCCCTGCAAAGAACCCCCTACTCCTGCGGATCGCGGGTGATGTGGATGTCGGTCGGGGTCGACAGCGGAATGTTCCGCTCCGCCAGGATCTGCAGCAGGCTGAAGTACAGATCGCTGCGGGTCGCATACACCTGCCGCGGGCTGGCCACGTACGCGAAGCTGTTGATGGTGATCTGACCACCGGCAATGCTGTCGATGTAGACCGTCGGGGCCGGCTGCTTCAGCACGTTGGTGTGCGCGGTGTACGCATCCAGCAGCGCCTGACGCAGGCTGCCGACATCGGTACTTGGCGGCACCGCGAACTGGATCTGGATGCGGCCCTGGTTGTTGCCCATCGTCATGTTGCGCACGGTCTTGGTGACCAGCTCGGAGTTGGGCACGATCAGGGTGGACTTGTCGCCCACCTGGATCTCGGTCGAGCGCAGGCTGATGCGGCGGATGTCGCCCTCCTGGTCGCCCAGCTTCACCCAGTCGCCGATCTTCACCGGACGCTCGGCCAGCAGGATCAGGCCGGAGACGAAGTTCTGTGTGATCACCTGCAGGCCGAAACCAATACCCACTGACAACGCACTGACGAGCAGCGCCAGCTTGGTCAGCTCCAGCCCCATCGCCGTCAACGCCCAGATCACGGCGAGGATGATGCCGACGTAGCGGGCGACGGTACTGACCGAGTTGCGCGCCCCCAGGTCCAGTTCGGTCTTGGGCAGGTAGGTATCGGTCAGCCAGCGCTGCACCAGCTGGGTGATCGCCAGGCCGGCCAGGAGCACCACAACCGCCAGCACGATCTGCATCGGCTTCAGGGTGGTTCCGCCCAACGGAATGCCCGTGGTGAGCAGCGAAGTGAATCGCTCCACCACCGCACCGATGTTGCCGAACGGCGCCACCAGGGCAAGCAGCGTGAGCAGCACGACCACGGTACGCAGCGCCGCCGACAGCAGCACGCCGGCCTGCTCCAGCCGCGACACGCTCAGGCCGGTACTGAGCAGGATGGTCTGGCCCACTTTGCTGTCGGCGTTGAGCATCCACGTGCTCAGGTCATCGACGAATTTGAACAGCAGCGTCGCCGCCAGCACCACGATGCTGCCGCCGATCAGCTGCTGGTTCACGAATTTGGCGAAGTTCAGGTAGCCCAGCAGGGTGGCGATGATGGCCGCCACCACCGCGACATTGCCCGCCACGCGCGCCAGCACCAGCCAGCTGCTGCGGCGCACCGGCGTACTCGGGCCCTGCCCGTCGGCCTGCGCTTCCAGCTTGGCTTCGGCCTCGGCGGTCTGCCGGCGATGCAGGCGCGCCAGGGTCACCAGCATGGCCATGATCAGGCCCAGGTAAGTCAGCGCAATCAGGCCATCCAGCGCCACCGTGGTGACGTCGCTGGTACGCGTGGCCTGATCGAGGGCCACCAGCACCGTGCTCAGCCAGGCAAGCGCCGCCGCGCCCCACGCGTACTTGCGCAGCTTGAGCGCGGCGGTGTCATCCAGATTCAGCAACCGCCACGACGGCCGCTTGGGAACCAGCATGCAGGCGCTGAGTGCCGCAATGAACGCAGCGCGGAACGTTGCGGTCTCCAGCCCGTCGGCCACCACCTGCAGGCGCGGCGCAATCGCATTGATGGCATCCAGCGCCGCCATCAGCACCACCACGGCATAGCCGGGCAGCAGCGTGCCCACCAGCAGCAGCCACATGGCCAGGCCGGAACGGCGCAGGCGACCGTCCGGCGCGCGCTCGGACTCCGCAAAGCGCCGCCCCAGCCTGCGCAGCCACAGCCGCAGCGGGAACATCATCACCAGCGCGGCCACCAGGCCCAGCAACGGCGTGCCCCAGCCATTGGCCCGCATGCCAGCGACAAACGTATCGCGCCCCTGCTCGGCCAACGGCGCGACGCGTGCGATATCGATCGGCAGGCGTTCGGCCACCTTGCTCCACAGTGCTGGAGACAACGGCGAGGCGACCTTCTTCCCCATGTCTTCGGCGCGTTGCGCAGTGCGCTGCTGGTCGATGTCGGCTGCCAGCTGCTGGGCACGCACGGCACTGGCCTTGGCCTGCGCTACCGACGCGGCCAGGCCGTCGCGCTGTTTGGTGATGCTGCGCCGTTGCGCCGCCAGTTCGGGCGGCTCGATGGTGCCCTCGGCAGGCGTGCCCAACTGCGCCAGCTGTTCGTCGAGGCGATCCTTTTGCGGCTGCAGCGCCTTTTCCAGCGCCTCGGCATCACGCCGGGCCTTCGAAGCATCCTCGGACAGCATGGCCAGTGTTTCGATGGCCGCGGCATCGCCACGCTTGCGGTCGACCTCCTTCAGCTTCGCATCGATACCTGCCAGCTGCTGCTTCGGCGTGGGCGCATCATCCTGCGCCAGCACCGGCGCGGACAGCAGGAAGGCGCTGCACAGCAGCAGGGCCAGCCAAGGGCCCCGTGCACGGATCGATCGCAGGAAAGAAGACAAGCCAGCCACACCGGTTCGCGCGGACCACCGCGCCTGCGCGCGACTATACGGCAGAGCCGGTCAAGGGCGGATGGACGGCCCTGGCAGCGTCGAGCATCAGTACTTCAGGCGCAGCTCTTCCACCGTCGGCTGCTGCAGCGCGTACCAGTCCTGGAACTCTTCCTCGGTAATCTCATCGGGCGCATACACCGCCACCGGGTGCCAGTCGTGGTCGGTCGGCAGCGGCTGGCGCGGGCCGGCACGCAGGCTGTAGGCCACGCCTTCGTAGTCGACCAGGTCATCGACCTGCGGCCACTGTTCGCGTGCGAACGCGGATTCACTCTTCAACAGGATCACCTGGTACATCGGCACCTCCACCTCGGTTGGATCAGGAAAACACGGCGCTGGCAGCAGGATACCGCCACGCCGGTGACAACGGGCGCTCCGCCGGGGCGACGGAACGTTCTGGACACGGCCATCGCCCCGGCTTCACCCGCCCATGGCAAGGCCATCGGCATCGTGGAGGCCCACCCCTGCCACGACCACCGATGACCGAGCACCCGCCGCTGAAGACCGTCGCCGACCTCAAACTGCCCCGCTACCTGGGCACCTGGTATGAGATCGCGCGCCTGCCGATGCGCCACGAGCCGGAAGGCTGCACCGACGTGTCGGCGCACTACACCCTGCTCGACAACGGCAACGTCGGCGTCACCAACCGCTGCCGTATGGACGGCGAGGTCGAGGAAGCCACCGGCGAGGCCTGCGCCGTCGACAACGACAGCGCGCGCCTGGAAGTGAGCTTCCTGCCCAAGGGCCTGCGCTGGCTGCCGTTCGCCAAGGGCGACTACTGGGTGATCCAGGTCGCGCCGGACTACAGCGTGGCACTGGTCGGCAGCCCCGATCGCAAGTACCTGTGGCTGCTGGCCCGCGAACCGCAGCTGGACGCTACCGTGCAGGACCATTATCTGGCGGCCGCCCGCCTGCAGGGCTTCGATCTGTCCGAACTGATCCAGACCCCGCATACCGGCCGTCCCACCGCCTGATCAGCACACGGCCATGGACCTGAAGAGCGGTTACCCCTGGTGGGCGGTACGCAATGGATTGATCCAGGCGTTTCCGCCATTGGAAAAGGACCTGCGCTGCGACGTGCTGGTGGTCGGCGGCGGCATCACCGGTGCGCTGATTGCCGACGAACTGTCCCGGCATGGCCACGACGTGGCGGTGATCGAGCAGCGCGACATCGGCTGGGGCAGCACCGCCGCCAGCACCGCGCTGCTGCAGTACGAGATCGATACCCATCTGATGGAGCTGGCCCAACGCTATGGCCAGGACGCCGCCGCGCTTGCCTATCGGGCGTGTGCCGAGGCGATTCCGGCCCTGGGCGACGTGGCTCGCGGCCTGAAAGACGTTGATTTCCAGCGCATGGACAGCCTGTACCTGGCCAGCCGCCATCGCGACGTGCCGCGCCTGATGGCCGAAGGTGAGGCGCGGCGCGGCATCGGTCTGGATGCCCGCTGGCTGGGCCCGGAGGCACTGCAGGAACGCTTCGACGTGGACGCCGGTGGTGCCCTGCTCACGCGCCTGGCGGCGCGGGTCGATCCCTATCGCCTGACCTATGGGTTGCTGCAGCGAGTGCGCCGGCGCGGCGGCCAGGTGCATGACCGCACGGTGCTGCACACGCTCACGCCCAGCGCGCGCGGGGTAACCGCCCTCACCGAGGACGGCGCCACGATTCACGCCCGCCATGTGGTGCTGGCAATGGGCTACGCCAACCAGACGTGGCTGCATCAGCGCGTCGCACGCAACCGCAGCAGCTATGCCTTCATCACCGACCCGATCGATGCGGACGTGCTGGGCCGCCTGCGCAACACGATGGTGTGGGAGAGCGCACGCCCGTACCTGTACCTGCGCGCCACCGGCGATCGCCGCCTGCTGGTGGGCGGGCTGGACGACGCCATCGACATCCCCGCCCGCCGCGACAGGCGCGTAGAGCGCAAGGCGGACAAGCTGATGAAGCAGCTGCTGCATTGGTTCCCGCGGCTGGACCCGGTGCCGGCGTTCTCCTG
The DNA here is from genome assembly GCF_036320025.1 of Stenotrophomonas sp. SMYL86. Classification (NCBI taxonomy): domain Bacteria; kingdom Pseudomonadati; phylum Pseudomonadota; class Gammaproteobacteria; order Lysobacterales; family Lysobacteraceae; genus Stenotrophomonas; species Stenotrophomonas sp. SMYL86. Next base: position 102,676 of record NZ_JAWIRU010000016.1, on the reverse strand, counting down.
GGCCGGCACCTTCGCCGAAACCGCCGACGGCCTGCCGTTCTTCGGCCCGCACGATCAGTGGGGGCCACGGGTGCATTTCGCCATGGCCTACGGCGGCAACGGCATCACTTATTCGATGATCGGCGCCCAGCTGCTGCGGGCCCGGATCGAGCGGCGCAGGCATGCGCTGGAAGGGCTGTTCGGGTTCGGGCGGCTGTGACCTGCAGCCAGGCATGGCCTGGCTCTACCCCAATCCGGCGCCGACAGGCATCATTCAAGCAACCCCTGCTAGCGTCGGCCTGTACCGCCGCGTGTTGCGTGGCCACCTGTCCGCTGGAGCGCCGTCATGATCCGCCCCCTGACCCTGCTGCTGTGCCTGGCCCTGCCGGGAACCGTGCTGGCCCAGTCCGCCGCTGGCGCCACCGCGCCGCAGGCCGCCGGCCTGGACCTGACGCTGCCGCAGGCGCCGATGCGCTACCTCAACGACCCGGCCCTGCAGCAGGACCCGCCGGGCACGTACTACGGTGACAAGAGCGGCCCGCGCGTGCACGACGACGCGAAGATAGCCGACGTCACCGACGACAAGGTCAAAGTGTCCGGCAGCTTCACCACCGGCATCGGCTATTCCAAGAACGGTGGCAACAGCCACTACAACGCCGCCACGCTGAACCTGAGCAAGAACTACACCACCGATGAAGGCAAGACCCACGGGGTCAACGTCAACATCCACGTGAGCGAAGGCAAGGGCCCGGGCTTCTATGGCCCGTACGGCGGCTACTACGGCCGCGGCCCGGGCTACTGGGATTACCCGCCGCCGTTTGGCTGGTAAGCGCCGCGTCGGCCTGGGCCGACCAGGGTCGGCCGCTACCGATGCGTACGTTTGGCAGGTGTCGACCTTGGTCGACACGCTTTCTCCCCGTGTGCCGGCCAGCGGCCGGCACTACCAGCAGGTCAATCCAGCCAGCCATCGCGCTCGCTGTGCAGGATGCGGCCGTCATAGCCGCTCAGGCGCACGTCCACCTTCTGGTTGCGGGCGTTGCGGGCTTCCAGCGACCAGGTCGCACCATCGCGTTCCAGCGAATGGATCTCGCGCAGGCCATGCGCCTGTGCCCGTGCCAGCACCTGCTCGGTGGTCAACAGCGCGCGACCGCTGTGCTCGTCGAAGATCTCGCCGGTCTTGGGGTCAACGTAGACCTCGCTGAAGCGGCCATCGGCGCGGCTCACGTCAGCCTCCCACAGGCCATCATCGCGTTCGATCTCGTGGATCTGGGTGTAGCCGGCCTTGCGCAGGGTCTGTTCGACCTGGGCCATGCCCAGCGGTGCAGCCTGTGCGGCCGGTGCGATGGCCAGCAGAGCAACAGTGGCGAGGGTGAGCGACTTCAACATGGGGGTTCTCCTGTTCGTGTTCGTGGCCGGACCATCCCGGCAACGCCACAATGCACCCCGTGGTTAACAGCTCCTTAGCCGGCACTGTTAGCCAGCTGTTAGTCAGCCCCGGCACACTCACGCCTGTTCCTACAGCCCGCCCTGCGCCCCGATGCTCTCCACCCTGCCCCTGCTGCTGGCCCTGGCCAGCGCCCCGACCACCGCCGCGCCGGCACAGGACCCGGCGCAGCAGGTCGCGCGCCGCGCCGTGCAGCAGGGCCGCTACGTACCGTTGGAAAGCGTGGTGCGCGATGCGCTCAAGCGCTTTCCGGGCCAGCTGCTGGAAGTGGAGCTGGACGACGGCGTCTACGAAGTGGAGATTCTGCGCGGCGACGGCGTGGTAGTGGAGCTGGACTATGATGCGCGCAGCGGAAAGCTGCTGAAGACGGAGCTCGACGACTGATGCGCATCCTGTTGGCCGAAGACGATGCCGCGCTGGCACAGCGCCTGCTGCCCCTGCTGGAGCAGGCGGGCTACGTGGTGCACGTGGTTGCCGACGGCCGCCAGGCCGAGGAGATCGGTCAGATCGAAGACCTGCAGGCCGCCATCGTCGACCTGGGCCTGCCCGGGCTGGACGGACTGAGCGTGATCGAGCGCTGGCGCGGCAACGGCCGCAGCTTTCCGGTGCTGGTGCTGACCGCGCGCGGGCGCTGGCACGACAAGCTGGCTGGGTTCGATGCCGGTGCCGATGACTATCTCACCAAGCCGTTCCAGGCCGATGAGCTGGTGCTGCGCCTGCGCGCCCTGATCCGCCGCAGCCACGGCCACGCCAGCCCGCGCCTGCACTGCGGCCCGCTGCAGCTGGACGTCAACGCCGGCCGCTTTGAACTGGATGGGCAGGCGCTGTCGCTGAGCCCGCAGGAGTTCCGCCTGCTCAGCTACCTCATCCACCACAGCGGCCAGGTGATCGGCCGCGACCGCCTGGGCGAACAGGTGTTCGATGGCGGCCACGATCCGGACTCGAACGCACTGGACGTGCTGCTCGGGCGGGTGCGCCGCAAGCTCGGCATCGATCTGATCCAGACCGTACGCGGCCAGGGTTGGCGGCTGGCCGCGCCGTGAGCCGGCAACCCTCGCTGCGACGGCGCCTGCTGCTGGCTGGCGGTGTCGGCCTGCTGCTGGTCTCGCTGCTGGCCAGTGCACTGCTGGGCGAGCTGTTCAAGCGCAGCGCGCGCGATCGCTTCGACCATGAACTGCAGCAGGACATGCTGACCCTGCTGGCGCAGGCCGAAGTGGATGCGGACGGACAGCTGCGCCTGCGCCAGGAACCGAATGACGCACGCTTCCAGCGCGTGTTCTCAGGTGCTTACTGGCAGATCGCCGGTGCCGATGGCCGTGTGCTGCTGCAATCGCGCTCGCTGTGGGATGAAACGCTGCCTGCCACGGCCATGGGAGCGGCCACCCGCAATCTGGCTGGACCGCTGCAGCAATCCCTGCGCGCACGCGTGCAGCAGGTGCGCCTGCCACGCGCCAACGAACCGTTCGTGGCCGTGGTCGCAACCGATCGCAGCGCGCTGGATGCAGACGTTGCCGCGTTCCGCCAGCGTACTGCCATCGCGCTGGGTGTGCTGGTCGCGGCGTGGCTGGCGGTGCTGGCCAGCCAGGTGCACTTCGGATTGCGTCCATTGCATCGCCTCGGTGCACAGCTGGAACGGGTGCGGCGCGGCGACGCGCAGCGCATCGATACACAGGGGCTGGGTGCGGAGGTCGCACCGCTGGGCGAGGAGCTCAACGCGCTGCTGGAGCATCAGCAACGCATGGTCGCGCGCGCGCGCACCAGTGCACAGGATCTGGCGCATGCGCTGAAAACCCCGCTGAGCGTGCTGGCCACCGAAGCCGATGGCGACGGCACGCACTGGCGTACCACTGTGCGCGAACAGAGTGCGCGCATGCAGGCCAGTGTCGACCGTTACCTGGCTGCAGGACTGGCCGCCGACCATCGCCAGCGCACCGGCGTGGCGGCCGTCGCACAGGCGATGTGCCAGCTGATGGCACGCGTGCATGGCGAACGTGGCATCACGTTCACGGCGGCAGGCATCGATCCGGTGCTGCAGTTCGCTGGTGCCAGTGCGGATCTGGAAGAGATGCTGGGCAACCTGCTGGACAACGCCGGGCGCTGGGCGCAACAGCAGGTGATTGTCAAAGCGGAAGCCAGCGACGGACAGCTACGCATCGATGTGCGTGACGACGGCCCGGGCTTGGCGGCGGATGCGCTGTCACAGGTCACACAGCGTGGCGTGCGGCTGGATGAGCGCGAGGGCAGCAGCGGGCTGGGGCTGGCCATCGTGGGCGATATCGCCGCCAGCTATGGCGGGCGCGTGGCGCTGGAGAACGCGCAGCCCGGCCTGTGTGCAACGTTGTGGTTGCCGGTGGGGTGAAGTGGCCAACCTGACGGTGGGTAGTGCCGGCCGCTGGCCGGCAACCACGCGGTCATCGGGAACACCCTGCAGAAGCCGGCCAGCGGCCGGCTCTACCAAGCGCCAATCCGACCGGTCGCCGTGCACCCGGTAGCTGTCGACCTTGGTCGACACGCATCAAAAGCGCCGACCAAGGTCGGCATCCACCAGAGCAGTCCGTCAGTTCCGTCCGCCATCGTGCACCCGGTAGGTGTCGACCTTGGTCGACACGCATCAAGCATCAACGGTGATGCATCCACCAGCAATCAATCGCGTCCAGCACGATGTGGATGATCAAACCGATGCCGAACAACCGCGTTTTCTTCGGCACGCACAGCCCCGCATAGACCGCGATGGCCGGTGCGGTGTGCAGCGGGTGGAAACCGATGCTGCAGCGGTTGGGCGCGTAGATCGGATCGGCCAGCAGGTGGTCCAGATCGATGATCCAGCCCAGCAGCATCAGCAGCCACGCCGAGGCGAAGCGCTTGCGCCAGAACAGCCATGCCAGCAAAGCTGGCACGGCGGCATGCAGGAACAGATGGAAGATCGCGCGCGCGCTCATCGGTAACGGTGGCGCCAGGCAGACCCGACGCCGTCCATCAGACCAGCGGTTCGTCGGACAGGTAGGTGTAACCGGTCAGGCCGGCTTCCAGCGCCTCCGACAGCTCCTGCGCACGTTCCGGCGACAGCTGCGCCTCGGCCACGCGCTGCGCATAGGTCGCGCGCAGTTCGTCCAGGCGGTAACCCACGTAATCCAGCATCACATCGGTGGTGTCGCCACGGCGCTGCTGGGTGATGGCGTAGCCATCGGCATCGGCCAGCACTTCCACGGCGTCGGTATCGCCGAACAGGTTGTGGATGTCGCCCAGAATTTCCTGGTAGGCGCCGACCATGAAGAAGCCGATGCGATAGCTCTCGCCCGGCTTCATCTTGTGCAGCGGCAGCGAGCTGTCCAGGCTTTCGTTCTCGACATAGGTTTCCACCATGCCGTCCGAGTCGCAGGTCATGTCGGCGATGATGCCGCGACGGTCCGGGGTTTCGTCCAGGCGCTCGATCGGCACGATCGGGAACACCTGGTCGATCGCCCACACGTCCGGGATCGATTCGAACACGCTGAAGTTGACGAAGTACTTGTCGACCAGGCGCTCGTTCAATTCATCCAGCACCGGGCGATGGCTCTTCTCGTCATAGCTCAGGCGCGCACGCACGCCGTGGGCGATGGCGTAGAACAGATCGTCGATGCGCGCACGCTGCGGCAGGTCGATCTGGCCCAGCGCGTAGCTGGCCAGGCCTTCGGCGTGGAAGTGCTGTGCTTCCTGGAACAGTTCCACCGCCGGGCGCACGTCCAGCTCGTCGTGGATCTCGCGCAGGTGGCGGATCGCCGCCGGCTCGTCGTCGTGCTGGTCCGGCACGCGGCCTTCCTGCGCCTCTTCCACTTCCGAGACATTGGCGATCAGCACCGCGTGGTGCGCGGTCATCGCGCGGCCGCACTCGGTAACGATGCGCGGCGGAGTCAGGCCGAACTCTTCGCAGGCATTGGCCAGCGGCTGCACGATGTTGCTGGCATAGGAATGCAGGCCGTAGTTGATCGAGCAGAAGCTGCGCGAACGGGTGCCTTCGTAATCCACGCCCAGGCCACCGCCCACATCGACGTGAGTGATCTTCGCGCCCAGGCGCGACAGCTCCACGAAGTAGCGGGTGGCTTCGCGCATGCCGTTGGCGATGTCGCGCACGTTGGAGATCTGCGAGCCCATGTGGAAGTGCAGCAGGTTCAGGCAGTCGGCGTACTCGGTGTCTCGCAGCGACTTCCACAGGTCCAGCAACTGGCGCGGCGACAGGCCGAACTTGGCCTTGTCGCCACCGCTGTTCTGCCACTTGCCGGCGCCCAGCGAGGCCAGGCGCATGCGCACGCCCAGGCCCGGCTTCACGTCCAGCGCCTTGGACTCTTCCAGCACCAGCTTCAGTTCGGACGGCTTCTCGATGACGATGAAGGTCTGCAGGCCCAGCTTGCGGCCGATCAGGGCCAGGCGGATGTACTCGCGGTCCTTGTAACCGTTGCAGACGATCAGGCCACCCGGGCGCGACAGCGCCAGCACGGCCATCAGCTCGGGCTTGCTGCCCGCTTCCAGGCCGAAGCCTTCGCCGTGGTGGCTGGCCAGGGTGCCGGCCACGCCACGGGTCTGGTTGACCTTGATCGGGTACACGGCGGTGTAGCCACCGCTGTACTCCCAGTCCTGCTGGGCCTGGCCGAAGGCCGCCTGCAGCTTGCCCAGGCGCTGGCCGAGGATGTCCGGGAAGCGCACCAGCAACGGCAGCTTGGCGCCGGCCGCACGCGCCGCGTCGACCACCTTGGGCAGCGACACCACCGGGCCGTCCGCCCCGGTCGGTCTCACCACCATGTGCCCGGCCTGATCCACGTCGAAGTAACCGTCCGCCCAATGCGGGATCGAGTAGGTCTTGCGGGCTTGGTCGAGGGACCAATCGGTCATTTCAGTCGGCCTTGTTGGCAATAAAAGGGGGGGCATGATAACGCCTATATGCCCACAGGTTCGTTATCATGCGCGCCCGCGCCCGTGACAGGTTCCAACCTGAACGGGCCGATCCGTCCGGATGTGGCATCTGTGCCACGCGGCCCCGCCCGCCAGCCCGGCTCCACCCCTCCGAACAGGACTGTTTTCCAATGACTGACAGCAACAACTGGTACATCGAACACTTCGAGCGCACCGGCTCGGCCATCGGCTACCGCATCACCGGCAAGCTGGACGAGGTGCAGTCGCCGTTCCAGAAGATCGAGATCTTCCAGACCACCGACTGGGGCAACCTGATGACCATCGACGGGGCCATCATGCTGACCAGCAAGGACAACTTCTTCTACCACGAGATGATCAGCCACCCGGTGCTGTTCACCCACGCCGCGCCCAAGCGCGTGGTGATCATCGGCGGTGGCGACTGCGGCACCCTGCGCGAAGTGCTCAAGCACACCGGCGTGGAGAGCGTGACCCAGTGCGACATCGACGAGCAGGTGACGGTGATGGCGCGCAAGCACTTCCCGGAACTGTGCGATTCCAACGACGACGCCCGCGCCGAGCTGCTGTTCGACGACGGCGTGGCCTACATGGCCAACTGCCCGGCCGGCAGCGTGGACGTGGTGATCGTCGATTCGACCGACCCGGTCGGCCCCGGCGAAGGCCTGTTCAACAAGGCCTTCTACGAGAGCTGCTTCAAGGCCCTGAAGGACGACGGCATCCTGGTGCAGCAGTCCGAGTCGCCGCTGATGCAGCTGGACCTGATCAACGAAATGCGCACCGAGATGGGCAAGGCCGGCTTCGGCTCGTTCAAGACCCTGCCGTTCCCGCAGCCGTGCTACCCCACCGGCTGGTGGAGCGTGACCATGGCGCGCAAGGGCGACAGCAGCTTCGACTTCCGCCAGGCCGACTCGGCCGCCAAGACCTTCAACACCCTGTACTACACCGCCGCGCTGCACACCGGCGTGCTGGTGACCCCGCCGTTCGTGCAGGCCGCACTGAAGGGTTGATCCAACAAAAAACCCGCGCTGGCAACAGCGCGGGTTTTTGCTTTCTGTAGAGTCGAGCCATGCTCGACTGCTCTTCTGCAGATGGTGCTTGGGGACTATGCCCGCAAGCCGCCACTCCACTGCTCCCGGGCTACCGCGATCTGACCGAAATGCAGTCGAGCATGGCTCGACTCTACAATTCAAAGCGCCCAGATACCGGCGATCACCGCCACCACCAGGCCCCACTTGATCAGCTGGTAGGCCACCACGCTGCGCTCGCGCAGTGCCTTGGCCTTCAGGCGCACCTTGTAGACGCTGCCGAAGGCCTTGTTGACGCCACCGGTCGGGTCACCCGGCAGGTTCGGCGAGGCACCACCGGCCAGCAGCGTGGCCGCCACCGCGCGGTTGAACAGGCCCGGCAGGCCGAAGCGCAGCGGACGGGCGATGTCGCAGAACAGGATCACGCGGTCATCCGGCGTCTCGTTGTGCGCGTGGTGGATGTAGGTCTCGTCGAACATCATCCACTCGCCGTCGCGCCAGCTCTTCTTGATGCCGTCCACTTCGATGTAGCAGCCGTCATTGTTGGGCGTGGCCAGGCCCAGATGCAGGCGCAGCGAACCGGCGAACGGGTCGCGGTGCGGGCGCAACTCGCTGCCCGACGGCAGCTGCGCGAACATCGCCGCACGGACGTCCGGCAGCGACTCCAGCAGCGCCGTGGTCTTCGGGCACATTGCCTTCGCCGACGGGTGCGACGGGCCATACCACTTCAGGTAGAAGCGCTTCCAGCCACGGCGGAAGAACGAGTTGAAGCCGGCATCGTTGAACGTGCTGGACGCGGCGATCTTCTGCGCATCGCGCAGCGCCAGCGCCTCATCGCGGATCATCTGCCAGTTCTGGCGCAACGGCTCCAGCTGCGGGAATTCCTTGGCCGGGTCCAGGAACGGTGTGGTCGGCACCTTCGAGAACATGTACATGACCACGTTGATCGGGGCCATGAAACTGGAGTGGTCCAGCAGCTGGCGCGACCAGCGCGCGCGGACCTTGCCACGGAAGTGGATGTACAGCACGCAGGCCACGAACAGCGCTGCAATGACGATTTTGATGATCAAAACACTTTCCTCCAGCCGCAGCCGGAACGGGAATCAGGGCGATGCACGGCCGGACGGCCAGCACCGGTGGGGACCGCGGCAGGGGACGGGGACGTGCCAGAAAGGTGCGGCCGCCGATGTCGCGAATTAACAGCTTATGGTCGGCAGGCCGTGCGTCGGGGTCAAGCTGGACGTGCGTGACGTTCAGCGGGCCGCGGATGAACGAAATAGAGCGAAACGCAACCTATTGATTCTGAAAGAATCACCGACCAAGTGAGACGGAATTGTCCGATTGGGCGCGACGAACTGTTCCAGCCACGACCCCGACATTTCTCCGACAAATCGTGGAATAGCGAACTGGCGAGTACTAAAATTAACGAAAACTTAGTAACTCCCTGTAACACCGGTTCGCTTGACGCTTTGCGCCACCCACCGGGTCGTCCGAGACCCCGACATGTATCTTCCTGCTCTCCCCCCCTCCTCCTGCGGCGATGACGCCGCCACCCCGCTGCTGCTCAAGCGCGGCGAACGCTTCCTGGCTCCCGACGTCTACCGTACCTGCCTGGACGGGCGCGAGGCGGTCATCAAGGACTATTCCCGCTACCGCGGAACTCCCGTTTCACTGATCGCGCGGCTGATGGTGCGCCGTGAGGCCCGCATGCTGCAGCGCCTCGGCGGCTGGAAGCATGCCCCCGCGCTGCTCGGCACCCTCGGTGGCCTGGCGCTGGGCATGGAGTTCATTCCCGGCCAGACCCTGAGCACCGCACAGGCCGTTGGCAATGAAGTATTCGAGCAGCTGCAGCACGCGCTCAGCCGCCTGCACGCCGCCGGCATCACCCACAACGACCTGCATGGCACCAACGTGGTGGTCAGCAGCGGCGTACCGGTGCTGCTGGACTTCACCTCGGCCTGGCGGGCCCCGCGTTGGCTCCGCCGCAACCCGCTGAGCCGCCAGATGCGCCGCAGCGACATGAAGAACCTGCTGAAGATCCGCCAGCGCGTGACCGGCCAGGCGCCGAGTGCCGCGCAGGCCGCACTGGTGGCCGACCCGGGTTGGGTGGCCGCCGTGCGGCAGGGCTGGAAGCGGTTCTACAAGTGGGCGAAGCGGCGGTAAGCGCTTTGCTTTGGTAGGGGTCGAGCTTGCTCGACCGCTTTACCGCTCTTTGTAGAGTCGAGCATCGGCTCTACAACATCCCGCCGAACGGGTTACAACGCGTCCGCGTCCAGTTCCCCGGTACGAATACGCACCACACTGCCCAGGTCGTACACGAACACCTTGCCGTCACCAATCTTCCCGGTCCCGGCGGCCTTCACGATCGCCTCAACCACGGCCTCCACCTGGTCATCGGTCACCGCCACTTCCAGCTTCACCTTCGGCAGGAAATCAACCACATACTCCGCGCCACGGTACAGCTCGGTATGGCCCTTCTGGCGACCAAAGCCCTTCACTTCCGTCACCGTGATCCCGGTGACCCCACGCTCGGCCAGCGCTTCGCGCACGTCGTCGAGCTTGAACGGCTTGATCACCGCCATGACCATCTTCATCGTCTATCTCCTGTCTTCCGGCGTGGAGGATAGCGCCTGAACGCGGCCCGTGCGAAGCCGCCGCCGCCTGTCCGGGCGATGGGTGCCAGCAGTATCCTTGTGCCCGAATGACCTGCCCGCGCCGGATGCACGGGCCCACCCCCACGGAGCACCCCATGATCGACCTGAACCACATCGATGACCTCGCCCGTCGCCTCAGCGACCTGGTGCCGCCGGGCCTGCGCGAATCGCGCGAGGAACTGCAGGCCACCTTCAAGAGCGCGCTGCAGGCCGGCCTGGCCAAGCTCGACCTGGTCACCCGCGAGGAGTTCGAAGTGCAGCGCGCCGTGCTGCTGAAGACCCGCCAGAAGCTGGACGCGCTGGAAACCGCCGTGCGCGAGCTGGAAGGGCGCGGCGCCGCAGAATGAAAAAAGGAGGCGCACTGCGCCTCCCGTTTACAGAGTATTTCCCGGATGGGGCCTTGCAGCAAGGCCCACCGGGCGCCCTAGACTCGCCGGCCTGTCGATCCGGCAGGACACCCAGGGGCAGTGCCGATGGCGCAGGACACCGAATGGACACCCGTTTCGCATGACACCTGCGACCAGATCGCCGGGCCGTTCTATCACGGCACCCGCGCGGACCTCGCGGTGGGCGAACTGCTGAGCGCAGGCTTCCGCTCCAACTATCGCGACAGTGTGGTGATGAACCACATCTACTTCACCACGATTGCCAAGGGCGCCGGGTTGGCTGCGGTGATGGCTCGCGGTGAAGGGCGACCGCGCGTGTATGTGGTGGAGCCGACCGGGCCGTTCGAGGACGATCCGAACGTAACCAACAAGAAGTTTCCCGGGAACCCGACGCGGTCGTATCGGAGTGCGCAGCCGTTGCGGGTGGTTGGGGAGATTTTGGAGTGGGAGCTTTATGACGCCGAGTTCGTTCGACAGTTGAAGGCGTTTGTTGCTTCGGGGAGTGGGGAGATCATCAATTGATGGAGAAAGACGCCGACGGGGCACGTCGGCGTCTTCCTATCAACACGCTCGTGTGGCCCTTATCCGCGAATCGTGCCACACGGCATCTCATCCTCCAGTCGTCTCATCGCGGCGACCGCACCGGTATCACCTCAATCCGCAGGCTGTCCCTGGTCAGGGCAACCGATTCCGGATGAATCACCACTCCGCCCGGCTTCCCGTGTCGAACCCGCCGATTCCTTCTGCCGAGGAATCCGAAGATGCCAGCACCACCATCAGCACCTAGCTGGAGCGCATCATCGACCCAATGACGAACGCCGCAGTCAGGCCCGCCCAGGACAGTACCGCCACGACAATCAGCAACACCTTCCGATGCATCGCCTGCGCCTCATGCCGATAGGGCGCCTTGCGGTCGTACGGCCTGATCAGCCCGAACAGCTCGCCAGGGACGGTCAGCGCTCCCAGCAGCAACAGGGCAAGCATGCAGAACCCGAACAGCGTTCCAACGCCGCTCACCCGGGCGGCGTAGGTTGCGGCATCGGAATGACCGGCAAGGGCCTCGAAGAACGTCCCTACCCAGCCGGCCAACAGCCCGGCCAGGATCCCGACGAACCCCAGATGGCTGAAAAGATGCACCCAGAAGCGGGCTGGAAGTTTCATCACGAGAGGTCCTTCATTCAGTCAGAAGTAGTGGGCCGGCCACCAATTGAACACATCAACCCGCATGTGTGCCCATCAGTGCTCGAGGTGCGTCTTCAGCTCGTTGGAATCCCTGCGCAGCAGATACAACGCCACCAGGAATGGCCACAGCGAGTTGATCGAAGAGAACAGGCGCTGGGTCAGCCCTCTGAAGCCCTCCGGATCCGTGCCGACCAGGTTCAACCAGAGGTAGACGATGCTCGCAATGCTCACCAAAGCGGTCACGGCGTACGCCCTTCGGTTGGCAGACCACGCGCTCATCTCGATGTGCGACATCGCAGGTGCAATGATGTTTGCGATACCGATGGTGTAGAAGCCGTGCATCGGATGGCCCATGGGCCAGAGCCCGTTGGTCAGCATGGAGACGCCAAAGATCATCCAGCAGATCGCGCCTACGGCAATCCGGCGACCGGACTCCCGCCATACCCCGATGGAGAACGCCACGAAGCCCACGCCGGAGCCGATGGCGGCAATCCTGCCGCAGACGCTTGCGAGCGTTGGCGCCTGCAGCAGCTCGCTGGCGTGTTGTGCAAGCGGGTTGTAGCCCGGCGCGAACACGGCGGCAACGCTGGTCCAGAACAGGAACCACGGAAGCGGGACCAGACCCGCAGACAGAAGAAGTCGATTGCCGCGTAACACGTGCAGTGATCCTTGTTTTGGCCTGCGCCAGTGGGTGGAATCCGTTCAAACGCCGCAGATCCCTCCTGCTGCGGACAGGACAGTTCCGGGGTGACTACAGCGGTAGTCAGATTCTGCGTGACGCCCTGCGGGGTCAATAGGCAGAAAGTCACTCATGCCCGCAAGTGATGCAGTCAACAACCTCATCTTTCTGGTCCAGCCTGAGCTTCCACGATTTCTAGCTGTAAAGTCGACGTGTCCCATGCCCAGGTTTGCCATGCCCGCCGTCGACCAGAATGACATTGTCGGTGCACAGCACGAAGTGCAACGGCTTCTTGGCCGTTGCATTCTGCGACTTCAGCAGTGCGAGCAACTGATGAAGTCCATGCTCGCCTTTCAGAAGTTGTTCGGTACGCCGGAAACACTCCCAATGGCCTTGGACAAGCGCAAAGCAGAGATCAGCGGCAAGACAATGGGGGTGCTGGTAGGTCACCTGACTGCCGAATGCGTGGTCAAAGAGGGCAGCGAAGCCCCTGGCGGCCCATCGGGTTACGACAGCAATTCAAGCTTCGTCGCTCTGCACATGGGGCTAGAGTTTCCAGAGCAATCCCATGCAACGCTGCAAGCCGACCTGCACGATCTGGTGAACCTCAGGAACGTGCTCGTTCACCACTTCATTGAGCAATACGATATCCAGACTGTCGAAGGATGCCTGGAGGCACAGGTTGCACTCAGCCGTTCCTATGCTCAGATCGACCCCCAATTTCAACGGCTGCGTGCACTTGCGGCAGATGTTGCGCAAGGAGCGAAAGCCTTTGCGGAACTGGTTCAGTCACCTCAGTTCCATGACCTTCTGGTCAATGGCATCGCGCCTGATGGTCAGATCCACTGGCCGCTCACAGGTATTGTCAGTGCGCTGAGACAGGCCTTCCGAGAACGGGCAATCGACGGCTGGGTGAATCTGGACACAGCCGTTCGCTGGGTAGCAGAGCACCACCCGGAACAAACCCCCAAGAAGTACGGCTGTGCCCGATGGCGGCACGTCATTCACGAATCTCGTCAATTCGAACTGCGCCACTTCGCGCACCACGGCCAGCTCGGGGCTTGGTTCCGCGAGCGGCCAGATTCGCCTGGCTAGCCAGGCGCCGCTCTTGGTAGTAGCAGCAATACGCTTTCGCCTACCAAGTACTGTCGCATTTGCCGTTCCCTGCGTCTCTTACGGAAGGTTCTGACGACTCCGTTCCAGAAGTGCCGCACCGCCTAGCACGCCAAGGCTCTCGCGGCTTCCGGCGCTATGCGACAATGCCAAAAGCGTCTCGGGTTTTGGCGGCATTGACCCCATCCCCTTGGCATTCCCAACTACATCAGGCAACTCTGGTATCGCCACCGAAAACGGGTGGCCGGGCCTCGAAAACCCGTTTTGTTGGGAAGTAGTTTGCGCTTGCCAGCCGGCACCGCCGCGCGTGGTGCCGGCTGGCAATCCGTCTGCCGGCTATGGCGGGCGGGGCGTGGGGGTTTTGTACCCGCCGGTTCCCAACATCCGGTTTTCGAGCCACGCTCTGCCCGCCACCTTTATCGGTGGCGGCTTCTGCCTGCTTGCACGGAGCCCGCCATGACCACGCCGCCCTCCCCTCCCCCGCGCCCGATCCAGGAAGCGCCGTCACGCGCTTCGGCCCCAGACCGCAACAGCCTCATCGCCATCCTGCACGCCATCGGCGCGGGCGCTGCGGCCGACGGCCAGCCTTGGCCCGAGCGCCATCACCTGCGCAGCCGGCAGATGGCGTTGTCCGACGCCGACTGCGCGCTCACCGGCCAGCGCATCGTGCAGGAGATCCTGCTGGCGGCCGAGCGCACGCGCCAGAACGGCGAGCCGGAGCAGTACGTGGGCGACCGGGTGATGGAGGGGCTGGTGATGGCCGATCTCGCGCTGACCGCCTTCATCCACGAGCGGATGCGACCCAAGGACTGAGCGCGTTTATGGCGCGGGGTTTTCTGTCTGTGTGCGGGGTGACGAATGAAGATGCACGGCCTTGCCGCTGCAGCGGTGTGCATCGCGGTGATCGGCGCGATGTGGGTGGAGTGGCCCGAGCCAGCGGGCGATCAAGTGTGGGCCTACCAGAAGCTGCGGCCGGCCGATTACCGCCAGCTGCGCAGTGATGCGCTCGGCTTCGTTACCGCGAAGGCATACGAGGGCTTTGAACTGCACGCGCGCCATGCCGGGGCAACGTCCTTCGAGATCCGATGCAAGGGCGTTGTGGTGATGGACGTGGAGAACGCGCCCTCGCGCGTGCTGATCCGCATGCCTGCCGATGCACGGTGGCGGGCGCCGGATATCGAACGCCTGCGCATCAGCTTCGAGCGTTGGCTGGATCTGCATCAGAGCCAGGGGCGGTTGCTGGTGGAAAGTGCGGGGCCTTCGTGGGTTGAGGCGCGGTTTGGGCGCTTCAATGGGTTGGTGCCTGATGAGCAGCGGTGTCTGCTTGGGACGCTGGGCCGCCATTGACTGTCATCCCCTAACCGGCCCATTCGCAACACGAAGCCACCAGAAACTATCTGGAGAAGCGGCGAGTCCTGAGACTCACCCGCGCCAAAGGCGATGGTCCTGCCACCCTGCTGCAGCCCCGATGCTTTTCGTTCGGACTTCGGTCGTCAGGCCAGCCGAGAGGTGGACATCGACGCGTTCACGCCAATCCATGGAATCAGCGGTCGTCGCTTCCAGAAGTCTGCGAAGCAGGAGCAGCAGAAAGAAGCAGCGATTCGGCGCATACGGCGCCTCACGTTCAGACCATCCCGCCGACCGAGGGCGAACCGCCGAAACACCTAGCTCCTTGTTCCACAACCTGCTGTGGTGTGCAACGACATTTCGCACCACGCTGGTGACATGCAGCCAGTTTGCGAAGACTGGCGCTGCCAGCTGCATCTCACCCGCAACAGCCTTCTGTTCTCTGGAGTGCAGCGCTTTGTAGAAACGAGAAAGCGAACCCAGCGACATGACTTCTGTCGCCATCCAGATCGGCACTCTGGGAAACGCGGGTGAAACGTACTTTTCCTTGTAGTGCCGAATGAACGCCTCCCTGGAGCGGGTCACTTCACTTTCGACGCCGCCGAGCCAATCCGCATACTCCTGCCCAGCGAATGTCAGATTGCGCGGTTCCAAGTGGCCGAAGGAGCCATAGGCGTGGGCAAAGTGGTAGGTGAGCACGGTCCGCGTTGCTACCTCGATATGGCCGACGGCCTCCATCACCAGGTCTCGAAGCACCCTATCGAACTCATAGAGGCTGACCGCGTCCTCGAAAGTCGCTTGATCGCGGAAGTGATCGCTACCAGGAATACGCTGGGTATAAAGATAGCCCATGAGGCGGTAGTAGCCGACACGCTGCAGGTAGCGATTGGCGTTGGCGACGTCGCCGATGGCAAGCCCGCGCTGCTGTAGCTGATCAAGCTGCGCCTGAATCGAAAGCGGCGGCTTGCGGTAATGGGTCATCCTGACACTCATTTGCGAGCAAAAAAAACCCGCCAATTTGAGCATGTCGCGAACTAGCGCGTCAGAGGCGTGGCGGGTGTGTTGCGTGCATTTTAGCGGCTCCGCTTCTTGCCTGCAAGTAATTGTGTGTAGTTTTGGGTGGTTGTAAATGCTTGTTCTAAAAACACTTTGTGAAAAATCCAACTTGAATTCAGCCATCTCCCGGGCGCCGGTTAAACAATGTGAATTCCGGGCCGATCAAGCTGTAGCAAGCCGCCGCCCCAGCGCTACTCCACGTGATGCCGGTCGAGTTCCGTCACTCAATTGCAGAGACCAACCGCCGGGGAGCAAGAAGCCAAACTTCAACGGATCAGCTGACTGCCAGAATCCGCCTAGCTCCTTCACCAGCAATTCCCGATATCACCCCACTGCACACCTGCCGCACCATCGAGCATCCCTCTGCAGGAAACCACACATGAGCCTGGCGCTGGTCCACAGCCGTGCCCGCGCCGGGGTCGATGCCCCACTGGTGCGGGTGGAAGTGCATCTCTCTGGCGGCCTGCCTGTCACGCAGATCGTGGGCTTGGCCGAGACCAGCGTGCGCGAATCTCGCGAGCGCGTGCGGGCTGCCCTGCTCTGCGCGCGCTTCGACTTTCCACAGCGGCGCATCACCCTGAACCTGGCGCCTGCCGACCTGCCCAAGGAAGGCGGTCGCTATGACCTGGCGATTGCCTTGGGCATCCTCGCTGCCAGCGGCCAGGTCGATCCGCAGTCGCTGCTGCAGTACGAATTCCTGGGCGAGCTTGGCCTGACCGGTGAACTGCGGCCGGTGGCCGGCGCGCTGCCGGCGGCGATTGCGGCGGCCGAAGCCGGACGCATCCTGGTGGTGCCGCCGGGCAATGCCGCAGAAGCTGCTCTGGCCGAGCACGCCGATGTGCGGGTGGCCCGTACCCTGCTGGAATGCTGCGCGGGGCTTGGCAATCCGCGCCTGCTGCCACCCGTGGAGCGCGTGGACACGACGCCCCTGCCACTGCCCGATTTGGCCGACGTGCGCGGGCAGGCGCATGCGCGGCGTGCATTGGAGGTCGCCGCTGCGGGTGGGCACCATCTATTGCTGATCGGTAGCCCTGGCTGCG
This sequence comes from Stenotrophomonas sp. SMYL86, assembly GCF_036320025.1. NCBI lineage: Bacteria > Pseudomonadati > Pseudomonadota > Gammaproteobacteria > Lysobacterales > Lysobacteraceae > Stenotrophomonas > Stenotrophomonas sp. SMYL86. The sequence goes on along the minus strand of NZ_JAWIRU010000016.1, from coordinate 85,866 downwards.
GCAAGACACTACTGGCCTCGCGCCTGCCCAGTCTGTTGCCGGATACCGAAGAGACTGAGGCGCTGCAGCTGGCCGCGATTGCATCGGTGAGTGGCGAAGGGTTGGACCCAAGACGATGGCGGCAGCGGCCCTTTCGAGCGCCGCATCATAGTGCGAGTGCGGCGGCGCTGGTAGGTGGGGGCAACCCGCCCTGCCCCGGTGAGATATCACTGGCCCACCATGGAGTCCTCTTCCTTGATGAGCTTCCAGAGTGGAACCGCAGCGCGCTGGAGACCCTGCGCGAGCCGCTGGAGTCCGGCCACATCCGCATCGCCCGCGCGGCACGCAGCGTGCAGTACCCCGCGCGGTTCCAACTGGTGGCCGCGATGAATCCCTGCCCGTGCGGCTGGGCCGGCGACCGCAGCAACCGCTGCCTGTGCAGCGATGAACGGATCAACCGCTACCGCGCGCGCGTCTCCGGCCCGCTGCTGGACCGCATCGACCTGCATATCAGTGTGGCGCGCATGGATGCCGTGGAGCTACGGGAAAGCACGCCGCTGGGCGAGCCCAGTGCCGCGGTACGTGCACGGGTGGAAGCCGCGCATGCGCGGCAGCAGGTGCGTGGCGGGCTGAATGCCCATCTGCCACCGGCGGCGCTGCGTGCCTGTACGAAATTGAGTGAGGCCGATCAGGATCTGCTGGAGCAGGCGATTGAGCGTCTGCAGCTTTCTGCGCGGGCGATGCACCGGATTCTGCGGGTGGCGCGCACGATTGCGGATCTGGCGGGTTGTGAAACGATCCAGACGGCGCATCTGGCTGAGGCGATCGGTTACCGGCAGTTGGATCGGGGAAAGCCTTAGAAATGCCGGGCGGGTTGGCTCTTGGTGGAGTCGACCGTTGGTCGACTCGCGTGCGAAGCGCGGCCTTCTGTGAAGTAGATGCAAAGAGCGGTCGACTAACAGTCGACCCTACCAAGGGCGGGCATCACGCCGCGGAATCCACCCGCCCACGCTTCGCCAGCAACGCCACCCGACGGCTGACCAGCGTGTGCAGCTCCGCCAGCTCCGACGCCCGGTCAGCCGTCATGTTCCCGCCGAACAACACCCGCGACAACGCCGCCTCGTCGCTGTCGTCCGGGTGCTGCCACCGGTCCCGATACACCTTCTGGCACACCAGCCAGGCCAGCCGCAGCCCCCCACCGGGCAGCGGGCGGACCACGCGCTCGTACACGTGCCAGAACTGGTACTCGGCCTGCAGGTCGATCACAGGCGCCGCGGACAGCGCCTGCCGGGGCCGTCCCGGGCTACGGATGTCGAACAACGGTGATCGCGGGTTGTACTGAGCCATGCCGACAGCATGACCCAGCAACATTGTGGGAACCTTGCGTCGCCGCCAGAAAATCCCTGTTGATTGCGCAAGGCGGGTTTGTGGGCGGATCCGAGCACCTGCCTGGGGCCGCCAAGTGCATCCACGCATGGCGTGGATCTACTTAGAAGGTCATCGAGGTGCTGAACATCAGCTGCCGGGGCGCGCTGCGCTGCAGGGTCTGGTAATCCCCCGAGAACGACGAGCCGGCGATGGTTGCGGTACCGATGTTGTGGCGGTTGAACAGGTTGCTCACGTCCAGCCGCAGCTCGAGCCCCGGCACGGCGCTGTCCGCACCGAAGCGGTAGGCGGCATAGGTGTTGACCTGCCAGAAGGTCGGCACGCGGATGTCGTTCTCGTAGGTGAAGGGCTGGCGCAGATAGGAGGTGCTGGTGGCACCGAAGCGCCAGTCACCGAAATGCGCCGACAGGTCGCTGACCAGCGAGATCTGCGGGTAGCCCGGCTGGGCATTGCCCTTGATCGGGTACACCGTGTCGCCCACCACGAAATCGCTGTCGTAGTACGAACGGGCCACGGCCACGCCCTGGTAGAACTGCAGGTGGTCGGTCAGGTCGGCGGTGATGCCGAGGTCGGCGCCGATCACGTGCATCTTCGGCATCAGCCGCACCGTGTTGATCTGCGCGAACTGGGTACCAATGGACGCCGACAGCAGGCGGTTGCGGATGTCGTTGTAGAACACGTCACCGGTGATCGTCAGCCGGTCGAAGCGATGCGACGCGCCGACGGTCAGATTCCAGTTCTTCTCCGGGCGCAGCGTGCCGGCCACGCGGTCGAACTCTTCCTGGTCGGTGATGGTCCACGCGGAGGCGGTGTAGCCGATGTTGCCGCGCTGCGCCACGCGATAGCCGTTCATGGTATTGGCCAGGTCGATGAAGGCATCGGTGGATTCGGTCGGGCTCCAGAACAGCGAGACATGCGGCAGGAAGTTGCTCTTCGCGCGCAGCGTGCCGTTCACCGGCCGGTCCTTGGCATCACCCAGGCCGCCACCGCTGGTGCGGAAGTCCACGGCCTTGAAGCCAACGCCCAGCTTCATCGTGTCGTTCAACACGATGTCGTCCTGCAGGTAGAACTGGCGCGAGCGGGTCGCCCAGCTCGATGCGTTGTCGGTCTTGAACGCGGGGCCATACACATCGAACGGGCCGGTGGCGTTCAGCGGCGGGCCCTCGCCCAGCAGCGGCTGCTGGTACCACTCGGTCTTGGCCGCGGCCTTGCTCTTCTCCTGCCAGAAGCCGGCGGTGAAGGTGTGCGCGCCGGTCTCGAACTGCAGGTTGACCATGCCGCCCAGGCGATTCACGCGCGGCGTCTGCACCTGTTCGGAGAACGGTGCGCCGTTGGGCGACGGCACGGTCGGGTCGGTCAGCGTGGCCTGGGTGTGGCTGTTGGCGTTGTACAGCTGCACGTTGCCGCTCAGCGCCGGGGTGATCTGGAAACGGTGGTTGATCGACGACACGCGATCGCGGGTGATCTGGCCGGTGTCGTACGGGATCAGTTCGGACAGCTCACCGCAGGTGTAGGCGCCGCAGGACTTGTCCGCATTCTCCGGCGAGGCTACGTACCAGGCCCACGCGTAGTCCGGATAGAAGATGTCGGCCTTCCAGCCCAGCTTGCGGATCATGTCGAACGAAATGTTGTTGTAACCCCAGACCTTGGCCTTGCTGTCGGACAGGAACACGGTGAAGTCGCCCCAGGCAACGTCCTGCTGCAGCTTCAGGTCGCCGCGCAGGAAGTTCTGGGTGCCCTCGCCCTGGTACTTTTCGGCGGACACGCGCTGCAGGTCGACCAGCACCTTCGGGCCGTGCTCACCGAGTTGGCCGCTCTGCCCGGACACGGTGGTGACCAGCGTGTTGTTGCTGCCCACGCCCTGTTTCACGCGCAGGCTGGGCGTGTCCTGCAGCTCGCGCAGGCGGTATTCCAGGCTGCCGCCGTTGACGCTGCTGGAGAACACGCTGACCGGTGCGCCACCGGGGCTGACCGTGATCGCGCCGATGCCATCGGGCACGCCCACGTTCACCACGCTGGTGCCGGTGAGCGAGAGGAAGCCGTTGTCGTTCAGTGGCACGCCTTCGAAGGTGATGCCCATTTCATTCATGCGGAAGCCACGCACGAACAGGCTGGTGGCCGAGATATCCAAGCCAAGCCCGTCGGTGGCGGTGTAGCTGGCGCCCGGCACCTGCTTGAGCATGGCCAGGCCGTTGTTGCCGGTGACCATCGCGTCGAGGTCTTCGGCCTTGATGATGTAGCGGTTCGGACCGATCACCTGGGTGGGCGCAACGGCGGCGCCGCGCGGCGTGGCGATGACCTGCAGCGCGTTCAAGGTGGTGGGGGTGTCATGCGCGGCATCGTGCGTTTCTGCGGCGTACGCAGGTGCGGTGATGGCCGTGATGATGGCCAGAGCGAGGCGCGTCGTGGGTGGGGTGTTCATGGGCAGATCCAGGTGCAGGGAGAGAGCGGCGCAGGCGCACGCCCAGCGCGTTGCAGCACCGGTGTCGGCGCCCTGGCTGGCGATGCGATTGCGTTGAGGGAGTGACGGCGCGGTGCGCGCCGGTCAGCAGACGAGGACGATCATCTGCTGCGGGATTCGGTGGGGTGATTTCGACGTGCGAAATTCTTGCATCGCAGTGCCGCATTCGCCATTGCGCGGTGGTACAGCGCGGATGGCGATGGGGATGGGTGGGTTATACGTGGGTATAGCCTGGGTCGGCGCATACGGTGCGCGTGTGCCAACCAAGGTTGGCACCTACCAGGGCCCGCGAGACATGGTAGAGGCCGACCTTGGTCGGCGCTTGCCGTCTGCGTGTGCCAACCAAGGTTGGCACCTACCAGGGCATAGGGACGCGCGGTTACTGCAGGACGAAACGCTCAATGGCGCGCGCCACGCCTTCGTCTGCATTGCTGGTGGTCTCGAACCGCGCCACCGCCTTCACCGCGTCGATGGCATTGCCCATCGCCACGCTGGTACCGGCGTACTGCAGCATGGTCAGGTCGTTCTCCTGGTCGCCGATGGCCATCACGTTGGCGCGGTCGATGCCCAAGTGCTCGGCCAGCTTCTGCAGGCTTGGGCCCTTGCCGGCGCGGTGGTCGAACACTTCCAGGAAGAACGGTGCGCTCTTCAGTACCGCGAAGCGCTCGGTCAGTTCGCTGGGCAGACGCGCGATGGCGGCATCCAGCACGTCCGGCGCGTCGATCATCATCAGCTTGATGAAGGACATCGACGGGTCCATGTCTTCCACGCGGCGGTAGGACAGTGGCATCCGCGAAAGATGCGAGTCAGCCACGGTGTAGTAGCTGATGTCCTGGTTGGGCGTATACATGCGCTGGCTGTCCAGCGCCTGGAAATGCACGCCCACTTCGCGGGCTACCTGCTCGCAGAACAGGAAGTCGTCGAAGCTGAGCGGATACTCGACCACGGTTTCGCGCGTGCCGATGCGCTGCACCAGGCCGCCGTTGCAGGCGATGCAGTAATCATCGTCGCCGGTGATGCCCAGCTCGTGCAGGAACGGCGCCAGGCCCGGAACCGGGCGGCCACTGGTCAGCACGATGTGCACGCCCAGCGCGCGCGCCTGCGCGATCGCCTGCTTGGCCCGCGCGGTAAGCGTGTGGGTGGGATCCAGCAGGGTGCCATCCATGTCGATGGCGACCAGTTCGATGGTCGATTGCCTGCGGCCCATGTCCATTGCGTTCAACTCGTGCGGGGCACCCCAGTTTACCCCCTCATGCCCGGTTCACCTCTTTGCCCACGTTGGCCGGGATACTTCGGGAGCCTGTGCGTCCCCCACCGCAGGACGGCCCATTGACCGCCCTTCCCTGGAGAACCTTGCGACGCATGACCTACCGTGCCCCCGAAACCAATGACAGCGCGCCCCTGGCCGAGCAGATCGAGCAGATGATCGACGAATTGCCCGGTGAGCAGGTCAGTCTCGGCACCCTGCTCAGCGCGCTGGGCGATGAAGGCCTGCTGCTGATCGTGATCCTGCTCTCGGCCATCTTCATCATTCCGGTGTCGATTCCCGGGCTGAGTACGGTGTTTGGTGCCTCGATCCTGCTGATCGGCCTGAGCCGCGTGCGCAACCGCCCGCTGTGGGTGCCGCAGAAACTGGCGCGCCGCGAGATCGCCACCGACAAGCTGAAGGCCAACCTGGGCCGTGCGCTGAAGTGGGTGCACCGCATGGAGCGCCTGTCGCGACCGATGCGGCTGGCGGTGATGGTGCGCTCGAAGAAGATGATGCGCCTGAACAACCTGATGCTGGTGTTCGCGACCCTGCTGCTGATGGCGCCGGCCGGGCCGATTCCGTTCAGCAATACCTTGCCGGCGCTGGCGCTGATGTCGTTTGCGATTGGCTTCATCCAGCGCGATGGTGCGGCGGTGGCCGCTGGGTACGGCTTTGTTGTGGCCACGATGGTGTATTTCGGCGTGCTGCTGGGTGGCGTGGGGTTCGCTGCCGAATCGGTGTTCAGCGGGCTGCGCGCGGCGCCGTCGGAAGTGTAGAGCCGGGCCCAGGCTCGGCGGCTTATGGCTTTTTGTAGAGTCGGGGGGGGGGGGGGGGGGGGGGGGGGGGGGGGGGTGGGGCGGGGGGGGGCGCGGGGGGGGGCGGGGGGGCGGGGCGCGG